>CAZYVR010000176.1:0-11710 GCA_964651145.1 uncultured Victivallales bacterium
ATATATTTTGATTTCAGCGGATATACTGACATGGCGCGCGGCATAGCAAAGATAATGGGAATACGTCTGATGCTCAACTTCAACAATCCCTACACAGCAGTGGACCTCGGCGATTTCTGGCGGAGATGGCATATAAGCCTTTCGTCATGGTTTAAAGACTATGTCTACATTCCCCTTGGCGGAAGCCGGGGAATAAAGTATAAGGTCTACTGGAATATTTTCCTCACCATGGCTATATCAGGATTCTGGCATGGCGCAGCGTGGACGTTTGTAATATGGGGAGCTTTGAACGCCATTGGCAGGGTTGCCACAATGGACATTGAGAGGATGAACTTCTATAAAAAAATACCCAAATTTGTCAAGCAATTGTTAGTCTTCCATTTTATTTGCGTGACATGGGTGTTTTTCAGAGCCACAAGCGTTTCAGAGGCGTTGATAATTTTAAAGCGCATAGCTCAGGGAATCGGCGGAAACCCGGAAATTCCGATTATAATGTTTGTTATTGTCGGCGCTGTCTGGCTTTATCAGTTTATGTTTAATTCAACGCTTAGCAAGCTGCTCGAAAACAGGTTCCTTCGGATTGGCGGCATGGCCGTGGCCATGCTGTTGTTCCTTCTCTTTTCAAGCGCAGCCCACAAGCAGTTCATTTATTTCCAGTTTTAAAAACCAATGGAGGATATCAAAATGGAAAAGAAACCTGAAAAAGAAAAAAAAGAGCCTTTCAGCTCCAACGCAATACGCCTTTCAAATAAAGAGCTTATATTGAGCGCAGTTATTTTTGCCGTGATTGTCTTCTTTGCCGTTCCTTTTATCTGGAAGGCATTTGAGGACATCAAAACAGATGGCGAGTTCAGACTTTCCTACAACTTTCGAGACGACTATTGGATTTACAAACGATGGGCGGATAAAGCGGCTGAAAAATATCCGGTCGTTTTCCTTGGAGACTCTGTTGTCTGGGGCATGTATGTGGACAATGAAAACACTCTTCCGGCCAAGTTGAACAAAAAGCTCAATGGCAAAATCGTGGCGAATCTTGCCATTGACGGGCTTCACAGCGTGGCCATGGAAGGATTGCTGGAGAATTACGGAACCGGGATAAAAAACAAAAAAGTGTTTCTTCATTACAATCCTCTCTGGATGAACAGCAAACAATATGACCTAAGCGGAAAAGAGGAAATGAGCGTGCACCACCCAAGGCTGATTCCACAATTTTCATCCAAACTAAAATGCTACACCGAAACTTTTTCCAATCGCGTTGGCGTCGTAAAAGAACACAACATTCCATTTTTCAGCCTTCTCAACCATATTCGTCTGGCCTTTTTCGAGAATGAGGATCTCAATCAATGGATCGTTGACAATCCCTACAAAAATCCCCTGACACAAATATCTTTTGCCATCGACGCAAAAGAAAAAGAGAAGGAGAACAGCTCCGTAGACTGGACACAAAAAGGAATTCCGAAACAGGATTGGAGCTGGCTTGAATTGGGCGAGTCAATGCAATGGAGCGCATTTAAAAACATTGTAAAGCGACTTAAGGCAAACGACAATGAAGTATGCGTGATGCTTGGCCCTATAAATCCGCATCTTCTTACAGAAAAAAGTCTTGGAATATTCAGAAAACGTCAGAAAGAAATTCAGAAATGGTTAAAAGAAGAAAACGTGGAATGCGTTGTCGCGCCCGATATGCCTTCGGAAGTTTACGCCGACGCCAGCCATCCTCTAAGTAAAGGCTATGACTTGATTGCCGATAAATTGCTGGAAGCGGAACTCCTCAAAGACTACAGGAAACCGAAAGGAAACAAATAATAATGAAAAAAGTCCTTATTGCAAATTTTGTATCTCTTTTTGTCATTTCCAGCAGTCTTTTTTCGGCGCAAGTCGAGATAAATACAGAAAACACACAGGCCGCCGTCAAAATCAGCAACGGGAAAATATCGCTGACCATAACAAAGGGTCAAAAAGGAACAATTGCTCTGAGTTATTTTTTGGATGGCAAAGATTTCTCAGCCGGAACAATAGAGCCACAGAACAAAGACGGGAAAAAGTTTTCTGAAATCAAATCATGTTCTGTGAAACATGAATCCCCTGATGAAGCTATAGCGGAGGCAGTGTATTCACAGAATGACAAATTGCTTTTAAAGGTAAAAAAAGGCTCCGAATATTTTCAGATCGTTCCAAAGGGAAATATCAAAAATATTCGGATAAAAATGAAAAGCGACGCTATTGTGATTCCAGATCTTATATCGGAAGATCTGGTCCTATATCCTTCTGGAAAGAAATCATCGCTCAGGATTCCCTCCGACAATCATATTTTTCTGAGCCTGCTCTCAGGAAGAAGCGCTATTTTAACGTGCATATGGAATTCAGAAAAACAAAAAGTACAGATTCTGGAAACTTCAAAAAAGGAAAAATTTTCCTCCATCGTCCTTTCCTCCGGCCACAAAGGAGAAATATGGATGGGAATTAACGCTGCAAAAAATATTTGGCACAAGGTGACAAAAAAATTGGATTATGTCACGCCAACGCAACTTGACTGGAATCCGCCGTTTCCAGCGAGATGGTTTGTGACGATGCGGAAGGAGAAGGGCTTTTTGCCCGAAGAAGACGGCTTGAGTGACACTTGGGTTTTTGTTGAGAAAAGCAAAAAAAAGAGGCCTTCAATAAAACATGGAGTGGGCTTTACCAATCTTGACACATGGCGGGCGTGGGCATCCGGAACAGGAGGCTTCACATATCCGTGCAATTTTGAAAATGGAAAAACTTATATACAACCGCCCAAATTCAGAAGTTGGCCAAAAAACGACTACGACCCTGACTTTTCGCCGATAGTTTATCCGCTGGAGCCGCAAAGAAAGAAACCGCTAAAAAATACAACACTACCCATGACTGCGGCAAAAAAACTCCTCGGCAATTCGCTTTATAACAAATTGATCTGTGTGAGAGCCAAAAATGACAAGTATCCGGCAACTTGCGGCGTAACCGCAAAAGTGGAAAAAATTTTCTACCGCGACGCAGCAGAAAAAGAAAAAGAAAAAATCAAGGAAATGCTTTCAAAAATGGATCTTTTTGTCATTACAGTTCGCGGTCGAATCGAAGCGTATATGGAGTGGAACAGAAAAATGCAATCCATGCTTGAAAGGAAGGGCGAAACCTCCCCGCATCTAAGGAAAATTACGGAAAGATTCAAAAAAGACTTGAACAGAATAGAATGGAATTATGCGGCCAAGACAGACCAGATGAAAACGCCAAAATACGCGCAAACCCTTTCAGAAAAGATACTTAAACTTATAGATTCTGACAAAGACGAAGAGGAAAAGGAAGAGGAATGCAAAGAACTGGGAAAACAGATCAGGGTAATAGGCGGAAGCCAGGACACAAACTTGGGAAAAATGCGAACATCAGCAAAATGCGCCAGAAGAAAAGCAACCATGCTTTTAGCCCAATGCAATGACCCAGAAACAATCAGTCTTCTTAAAAAAATCCGAACTGAAACAGGAAACATCATGCGCGAAAGATTCGGCATGGAAGGCAAATAATTAACAAAAAAGGAATTGTGATGAAGAGAACTCTAACAATATTTTTGTGTCTTTTTTGCGCTCTTTGCGCTTTCGGCAACATAAAGGTTAAAAAAAAGGGGAACGAAATTTCAATAAGCAACAACAAAATATCGCTGCGATTGACAAAGGGGGAAAATCTCGTTTCACTGTCTTATTTTCTTGAAGGCAAAAAATATGTCGGCGCGCAGTTAAAAGTTCTTCCTGAGTCAGGGGAAAAATTCCTTTCATTTAAATCCTTCAATATTAAAAATAAAAGCCCCAATGAAGCCCTTATCGAGGCGTTTTGCCCCAATGATTCCGCTTTGACTTTCAAGCTTAAAAAAGACAGTCCTTTTATTGAAATGGAGCTGGGAGACTCCACAAAAGGAATTGCCTTAAAAATGAATAGCGAAGCGTTGGTTATCCCCGATTTGGAAACGGAAAATGATTTGGTCTTTTATCCACCCAAACAAAAGAAAAGCTTTCAAATCCCGACAGATAGTCATTTTCTTATGCAAATGCTAGATAAAGGCAATGCCATGTTAATGGTTGCATGGCCCCAAAGAAATCAGAATGTTGAATGTGGAACGATTAATGGTAAAAATGGAGCCAAAAGTTTTGTCAAAATTTTAAGCGGCAAAAATAAAAAAATATGGACAGGCATAATCGCCGCTCCCGGCGTATGGCACAGGGTAAAAAAAGAATTGTCCATCATGGAGGCCGCAAAGCTTGACTGGAAAGCTCCTTTTTTCGCTGACTGGCGCGCCACCATGTTCAGAAAAAAAGGCGTTATTGACCTTGAGAACAATCAAAGCACTTCATGGATTTTTGCGCAAAAGCAAAAAGACGGAAAGTTTTTGTGGAGACATTTCGGGCTTTGCATGATAGACAAGACAAAAGGAAAAATGTGGATGGGAGGCCGCGGAACGTTCATATATAATTGTTATACTGATGAAAACAATTTCGGACATTTAGGCTTTTTAAAATCCGATCATCCCAAAAAACCTGATTATCAGGGAGATGTTAAACCATTGATTTATTCGACCAAAAGAGCAAAAAACACACCAAAAGACGTGCTATTGCCTATTGGCGCGTTGAACCAATTTTTAGGCAAAAAGGAAGTGGATTCCATATCCTCTGGCAAAAAACACTACAGAGGTCCGGCAACATGTGATTCAACAAAAAGGATTGAAAAAATATTTTACAGGGAGCAAGAGCAAGAAGAAAAGGAAAAGATAAAAAAAGAGCTTCATAAAATGAATCTTTTCGTTGAGGATGTGAGAGTAAGAGTAAATGAATATATGGATTGGCTTAAAGAAATGAACGTTTTTCTCGATGAAACGGAAAAGAAAAATCCAGAGCTCAAGAAACTTGTCGAAGGCTTCAAGCGTAATTTCAGCGAGATGGAATGGGCTTACGCAGAAAAAAAAGAAAGAATAAAAAGTCCCGATTACTGCAAAGCTCTTTCAGGAAAAATACTAAAGCTTATAGACGATAATATCGATGAAGAAGAAAAAGAGGAAAGATGCAAAAAAATCTGTAGAGACATTAGGACAATGGGGGGCGGTCAGGATTCTTTAATAGCCAGCTTTCGCATGATAAATGCCGCCATAAGGCAAAATGCGGGGTTGATGATAACAAAAACAAAGAATCATAATGAAATAGATTTTCTGAAAACAATCAGAAAAAAAACCGCTAAAATACTACATTATAAAAGAGCGCATGAAGGAAAATAATATTCTAAAAAAAGGTGGAACCTATCATGATTAATTGAGCACGAAAAAACCACTGTTTTGTGTGTAACTAGTAATCCGCATTATTTGAGCACAAAAATATTGTATATTGGGCTTACCAAAAACTGACGGAGCTTGACACATGATAAAGGAAACATTCGATAAATTTGCGGCGCTAATTCAAGGACTCAATGACGACGCTGTCAAAGACGCGTTTGTTAATTTTCAGAAGTCGCAGGAATATTGCATAGAAGAAAACACAGTTATGCGCGAGGTATTTCGAGACAAATATAATTGCAAAAAACTTCAGCTAACAGACACTCAAAAGAAACGCTTGGCAGTCAAGGCCATCAATTTAAATAAGCACATCCTTGAAGACGTGGTTAAGATATTTCAACCTGACACTGTGCTCGGCTGGCATAGGGATTTAATCGGCAAAAAGTATGACAGCACAGGAAGTCCGAACGGGGCGAAACGCGGCCCTAGAGTCACGCCTCCCGAGATTGTGGCCGAAGTCTTGAGACTAGCCCACAGAAACCCAGAGTGGGGCTATGAGCGAATATCCTGGAAGGCACCATAATTAACGCTTTTTGAGCATGGAGTAATTATCACAGAGAACAGTTTGCGGTTTTTACATGCTCAGGCATACGATGGGATAAAACGCTAATCTAAAAATCCATCGATGCTTTTCTGCAAGCGTTTGGAGACACGCCCTCAAGCCTTTTAAAAAAACGCGAAAAGGTGTAGATGTCCTCAAATCCCAAGAAATCTGCAATTTCAGTTATTGACATGTCTGAATACAATAGATACTGCTTGATATATTCCGCTCTCGCTCGATCAATAAAACGTTTCAAGGACATCCCATGGTGTTTACGAAAAAGAGCAGAAAGATAGCCCTGTGAGCATCCAGCAGTCCTTGCTACCTCAGGGCTGAATATTTGACATCCTTTGTTTTTCTCAATAAAATTCATTGCTTTTTCAAGTGCTGAAGGGAGCTTGTCCAAAAAATTATTAACTGGGCTTGAATAATGAATCGAAATTATTGAAGCAAGTAAATACTCCATAAACACTTTTTCGGCATTCGAGAGTGAATCGGAATTCTTAGCGAGTTCAAACAATACTAAATTGATTATATTCTTTAAGGGGCGCTCGCGTATAGAAAAAGCCTCACCGGCAAGCCCCTTGTCTACTGAAGCGTTAAACCTTACACATACAATGTCGGAAGTGTGATCATAATTAAAATGATGCACCACTCCGGGAGGAATAATAAATATATCACTTTCTTTTAAAATTTTCTTTTCCCCCCCGGCGACTACCCAGCCTCTGCCTTTTTTTAAAATCTCGGCCTGCCAGAATTTATGTGAATGGACCGGAGAAACAAATCCAGCTTCAAGTGTTGTCGAGGTGCAAAGTAAAAGTTCTGTTTTGACAAATAAAGCACCCACAAAAGCCTTTTAATATTCATTTTTGACAAATATATAGGTGGTTTTGCCATTTACAAATTCTTTCTGTCACTTTATATTAGCATTGATAATAACACGAAAGAATTTAAAAATGACAAAAATCAAAAGAAACACTGTCTTTTTCGAGCGCGCATATTCAGCTAAAATAAAAGAAGAACTCTCTGAATATCCGGTTCCCGAAGAAAACTGCGTGACAGTAAAAGCCTTAAGATCTTTAATTAGCCCGGGGACGGAACTGGCTTATTTTGAAGGCAGGCACACTGATTTTAAAACAGGAAAGATTTCATTTCCCACATCCTCCTATGGATATTCTGTTGTTGGAATAATCGAAGAAACCGGAGCTCAAGTTAGCGGGTTCAATAAAGGCGACAGGGTGTTGGCTCTTTGTGGCCACTCCAGTGTCGGAACAATTAGCAGCAATTATTTAACTGCCGTGCCAGAAGGACTTGATTCCGATCAGGCAGCATGCGGAGTCTTAGGATCAATAGCCCTGCATGGCGTGAGAGAGGCCAACATACAGTTCGGAGCAAATGTCTTGATATTGGGACTGGGTATGATCGGACAAATCGCCCTGCGCCTTGCGCGCCTTTCCCCAGCGAGAAACATTATCGTAGCCGATATGCTCAAGACAAGGCTTGACGTTGCAAGAACTGGCGGAGCTGACCACTGCATCAATCTGTCTGAGGATAATTTGGATGCCGCCGTGGACAAAATCACTTCCGGACGTGGATGTGAAACCGTTATTGAGGCCAGCGGCAACGCCGCAGCCATTTCCGCCGCTTTGAAATGTGCCATGAATAGGGGAAAGATTGTAGTATTGGGATGTCCACACGGCATTGCCGAGCTTGATCTCTATATGGAATTGCAGAAAAAAGAGATAACTCTTGTGGGATCTTACCAGCCGAATTGTCCACAGATTGAAACGGCCTACACCCCATGGACACAGCAGAAAAACCGTGATCTGATACTGGAATATTTAAAGAAGGGCAAGCTGAATTTTTCCCAGATAATCACTCATAAAACGCCTTGGCGGAAAGCTCCTGAATTATATACTTTGTTGTCAAAACACAAGAATCAGGCTATAGGCGCGATTATCGACTGGGAGAAAGAATAGTTAATATATAATGCGAATTAAAGCAATTTTTTAGCCAACTGGATTTAAAAAAAATGTAAAAGGAGTTAGATGTGAAAAAGAGCAGTAAAGTATTTAAAAGTGAAGACGCTGTCGAAATGTTCGATGCTATGGCAAAGTGGCTTGCAGCAAATCAAGTATCCCAAAAAGACGATCCAAACAGGGGAGCTGTATACTTTCCCACAGAGGATCGTTTTTGCAATCGCGACACTGCATGCATGGCGCGAATCTTCATGCGTCAGCTCACAAGAACGGAGGACAATTCCTGGCGGGAAAAAGCCGCTCTGGCGCGTGACTATGTGCTTCATGCGCAAAAACCAATTGGTGGATTTCCAGAACTGAGAGGACGCGAGGAAAGCGACAAGGCATCCACTGTCAACACGTCTATTGTTGCGGCAAATTTAATAAAAGCCTACGAATTGGGACTGGACTGTGGGACGCGCGATCTTGACGCTTTGGCAAAAATGGCTGATTTTGTGATGACGCTTGAATGGAAACCAGGAGCCTTTTATCACGACACAAACCACGCAAGCGCCTTTAAAGACCGCTGGGGGGATGAGGGATCACATTTGGACTGCCAGAACACAACTGCTCTAGCCGCCATGATACTTCAGCGCGTTTACTATTTTCTTGAGACAAAAGGGGGGAACCCCAAGACAACGTGGCTTAAAGCAGCCGGACGGGCAGTTGAACATCTATTGGAGGGGCAAAGCGATACTGGCCAATGGCCATATTTTTTTGATGCCAAATGGGAAGATGCCGGACATCATGCAATGTGCATCTTCTACTTGGCCAAAGCGGCCTCCTTTTCTGCCCATGCGGACAATCCTGAGGTTTCTAACGCCCTTCAACGAGGCGCACGCTGGGTGATAGACAAGGCATTGTTACAAACAAAACTAGGAACTAAAATTAATTGGGCGAGAAGCAGGACGGCTTGCCTGTACTTCACATCCGAATATTTTTTCATAGCCGCAGCGTTGGCCCTAATGTCTAATCTGGACGCCCAAAATGGAGACGAACATCGACATGAGGCTCTTGAATTGATGCGATATGTTCGCACTGATTTATGGGACAATGTAAATTACGAAACAGAGGGGCCTTTCCGCCTTACAGAAGCTGGCATTAAGATTGGCTATGCATGGTTTGGGCAATCCATGGGCTGGGCCGCTTATCAGCTCGATGAGCTTATTGAGAACATGGGATGGTGGGAGAAATCCATTCCAGAAAAGAAAAAGTAGTTTGATGAAAAAAAATCAAAAATTATGCTAGAGTATGTCATAATTAATTGAGCACGAAAAAACCACTGTTTTGTGCGTGGCGAGTAATCTGCACTGCTTGGATTAAATAATTTTTCAATGCCATGTGGCCTCGGTGCAGTTTTTGAATCTAGAAAAGCAAAAAAAATAGTACGAGTTCGAAAGTTGCGCATGCTCAGGCATCTTGTAAAAAAAACGAATCTCAGACCAGATTCTCCAAAATTCGAATATTCGGAGAAGAGAAGTTAGCTAACTGCTATTTGCCCTCTTTGAAAACTTTAAATTCGTCAATGTATATGGATGATCCTGGGAGCACGACAATAGCGCAACTGATCTTCCTGGATAAAACAAAGGGTTTCTTATCGTATTCCGGCAGCTTAAATGTTCCGCTGTAATGTTGCCATTTTTCAGTCGCGACGATGTTAATCAAGTCTGGAAAGCCCAACCATTTAGATTTTCCCGTATTTGGATTCACCGCGTCCACCCATGCGCGAAAAATAAAACGGCCACGACCTTTTACATGAACTTCGTAGCGGTATTTTACGCCAGGCTCAATGAGTTTTGAATATGGCGCAAAAAGACCGATTACATGACATGAGTCGCCTTTCGCATTATTATTCAAATATAATGATTTGCCCTTAAACGCATCCTTCCCTTCAATCATATACCCGGATATGCCGCCCGTATAGAGACCTTTGAATTTCCTGTACAAGGGGCCTCTGACCTCCGTGTTCATATCTTCCCCTCTTTTTTGGATTGCCTTCAGCTGTTTGACCATTTGGGTCGATATCGGAACCCACTCCCATTCTTCAAAAGAATCGTTCACGATAATGTTTTCAGAGTCACCGGCGCAAGCGAGGAAACTAAACATCACTATCAAGATTCCAAAAATTATTTTCCCATTGCAAAAACCTGCTTTCACTTCAATTTTTTGCATCATTCATTGCCCTTTGCGTTTGATATAAATTTTCAAGACGGTCGAATGATTTTTTAAATTCATTATATTTTTTGTACAAAACCTCAAAATTCTCCCTGTTTTTTGGGGGATGCTGTTTAGCAATTTCATTCAACGCGCCAGCTCTTTCCAGAACGATTTTGTATATAGTGCTTAAAAGGGGCGCCTGCTTTGAAAATTTGTCTATGCTTTTCGAAATGTCTTCCAGCCTTGAATTTGCTCCGCTTCCCCATACGGCATTCCACCATTCGGCATAGCCGCCAATAACGAGTCTGGCGAATTTTTTGGGGTTGTTGTATGAGGTTCCCATCTGTTTCCAGATACCGTAATATGTCTCATCGTTGCGGCAAACATTGAGACCCCATTCGTTTCCGGGCATAAGGTCTTTGAACGGGTACACAAATTCAGCAGTCCATGAGCTACCGTTCACGGAGCTTTTGAAATATACGTCATCCTTAAACAGATCCCAGCGCAATTTATAATGCCCTGCGATCTGACCCGCCGCATTGAATAAGATCTGGTAGTAATTGACTTCGGAAAGACCAGGATCTATAAAAAGCTCAACACCGTAGCTATTGGAATAATTTCTTATATTGACTTTTCCTTTGGAAGAAGGATGCTTCTCCATAATTTTTCTGATCCCATTTTTGAGAATGTTTATGTCCTCCCAATGGAACTCCAGCCCGATATAGAGATTTTTATCATCATAAACTATTCTCATTGTCGTCTTTCTCTTGACCGGATCAGGATCGCCTGCTGGAGGAATAAAATCTCCACGCGCCTCTGTTTTTTGCCAGCATTCGTCTGTCAGCTTTCCATCAATCAATGGAGGAAGTTCGGCCCGACTTGCGCATATAACCTTTAGCGGCTGTTTTTCGCCTGCGATTGAGATGTTACAGCAAAACAAGAGAAAAACAAAAAAGAACAAAATAAATTTATTATACATTTCTAATAGCTCCTGGTTTTAATTTACTTTTTAATGTCAAAAACGGCTTCGGCGTTTTCTCCGGTCAAAGGGTTTTCCACTTTAATACAGTAACGGCCGGGCGGGCTTGAGTAGCTTATGGGCAACTGGACTAAGAACTCTTTTCCTTTGAAAAGAATATTTTGCGTAAAACGCTCCAATTCTTTCCCCTTTGGGCCTCTAACCGTCACATGAACAACCTGCCCTATTTGAGAATTGTCAGATTGCTCGGGAAGATAATCAACGCTCCCTTTTGCTACAAGCAGGTTGTTGGGCTTTATTGACGGGGTGTCTATTTTCAAGCGCATACTCACGGGCTTTGCCGTAAAGAGCGCATAGAGTTCAGGCTCCAAGCCAAGGCGTATCTTTATGCGATCTGAATAGCCGCAAAAAGCCTTGCTCATAGCATTCCATATATAGTATTTTTTGTCGAATATCAGCGTGGTTTCGTCAGGCTCTCTGTCTTTTGATTCGACGCAACGCAATAGTCCAAGCAGCTTGGTCGATCCATTTATAAACATAGGCATGAACACATCGCGTCGCGGAATTCCCTCTGAATTTATCAGTTTTACCGGCGCACTTATTCCAACATAGCGCTCTAAGAGAAGCGCCGGTGAATCAGTGTTTTTATAATTGCCCCTCAGAATATTTGAAGCGCTTTGATTGATTCC
>CAZYVR010000177.1:0-11631 GCA_964651145.1 uncultured Victivallales bacterium
CTTTCAATACGCCATGCGCGCTGGCGCGCAATCTTTTATGCGCCAACAGCTTTCGCTTTTAGCGACCAGCGATTCCGCCGCTGGATGGCGTCCGGACAAAGTCCGGTTTTTATTCCGACTCCGTCGGCTTTTTTATTTTTCAGGACTTTTGGCGAGACCGCCTGCTTAGGAGGCAAGGGCAAGTCTTTCGTCAAAAGCTTCTTTTTATCGTTTTGAATTCCAGCGGGGGAATTTTAATTATTTGTTTTCGACTGGAAGCGTTTTTATCAATCATGGCAAGAATTTTTCGGCAGGCGCGCTTGACCATTTCTTCAAAATCCTGCATGCACACAAACGCTTTTTTTGCCGGATGCGGCTCGCCTTGCCATTCATCGAAGACCCCAAAAACAAAATCTTTTCCTGTTGATTTTGTGGAATGAGAGCTTATAAAGTTTTGAATGGTTTGTTGAGCATTGCACAATATAGCTATCTTTTTGGAGGAGAAATTCATAATGGGCTTGTCCTCAAATATTGCCGGGCAGCCAAGCTCTTGCAGGCGCTTGGCCGCGCCTTCTTTCCTGGCCTTTGAGGCAAGATTGTTTTCATTGAACAACACGACAAACTCCCGCGCTCCGGCTCTATGGCATAAGTTCGCCAGTTGCTCACTCGCAGAAGCGTTGTCTGTGGTGAAAGTAGCGGCTTTTGCCTTTTCTATATGCCTGTCCATAAAAACTATGGGGATGTTTCTGGAAATGAGATTTTCATAAAGCTCAATATGACTGTCGGGCGAGGTGGGTAGGATAATGGCTCCGTCGGCCACGCCCTGGCCAAGTCTTTCGAGGAGCCGCTTGTGGATATCCTCATCGCCGTGAAACAGCGTTATGGCCAGATCGAAGCCGTTGGCGTTCATGCAACGGCTTGCGCTTATGGCAATC
Organism: uncultured Victivallales bacterium; assembly: GCA_964651145.1. Classification (GTDB taxonomy): domain Bacteria; phylum Verrucomicrobiota; class Lentisphaeria; order Victivallales; family GWF2-45-14; genus CAZYVR01. Next base: position 915 of record CAZYVR010000177.1, read on the forward strand.
TCACGCTCCAGAGCGTTCAGGCCAGGCGCTATAAGCCAAACTGTTCGCGTTTTTCCTTCCGACAAATTGCGCGCCATAATGTTTGGCTGGTATCCCAAATCAGCGGCTGTTTTCTGGATTATTTCCCGTGTCGCTTTTTTGACGCGCGGGTCGTTTCTGAGCGCGCGCGACACGGTGGACATGTCTTTCCCGCAAATTTCAGCAAGATTTTTTAAAGTTATTGCCATGCTTATTTTGCCGCTTTCAGTTTATATGTGCGTATTTCAAACGGAACCAGAGAAAGCTCTATGGGCTTGTCGCAACTATAGAGCTCGCCTTCTGTCCATTCCATAAGATTTGTCTCGACAAGCGTCATTTCTGGATCGGCTACATGCAGGACTCCAGAAGAATTATTGCCCAAAGTTTCCACTATTCGCAAAATAAGGCAATTTTCTTTTTCCGCTTTTTTGAGAACTTCAAGGGAAAGCCCTTCGCCTTCCAGTTTGCATGGAGCCTTCGCGTTCAATGCGGAGAATCCTTCAAACATGGCGATTCCTTGAGTGAGTTGCGCCGCCTTGGGGATGACGTCTGAATGCGTCAGGTCTCCGCAGTGCGGAAGCAGGCTGTAAGTGAAAGAATGCCGGCCTATGTCCGCGTCTGGATCTGGATGGTTGGGTGACCTTAACAGGTTCAAGTCCAGGATGTTTTCATAGACTTTGTAGCCATATTTGCAGTCGTTTAAAAGAGCCGCGCCGAAGTCGCTGCCGGAGATGTCCGCATAGCGTTGTCCGCAAACTTCAAACTTGGCCATGTCCCAGCTGGTGTTGCGGTGCGTGTTCCGTTTGAGGTGTCCGTATTGGATGTCAAACGAGGCTTGTTCGCTGTTGACGTTTATTGGAAATGCAGTCCTCAACATGCGGTGTTTTTCGTTCCAGTCAATGACAGTGTTAAAGTCCAGCTGTTTGCTGTTGGAGCTTAGAAAAACTTCCTGGACAATCTTTGAATTTCCAATTTCCAAGGCAAAACGCATCCCCTGTCTGACTTTGCCTTTTCCAAGATACAGCGCCTCTGTGGAGCGCGCGTGTTCAATCAGTTCGTTTTCATAGTATATGTCGATTTCCCATGCGTCGTAAATGTGCGGCCTGTCAACATAAAGTGAGAAAACATTGCCTTTTTGGCCGGGTTTCAACACTTCCCGCCTGGCCTCTTTGTCCCATGCGCGCGACAGGGTCCCGTCATTTTCAAACTCATAACGCATGAGGCTGTTTTCAAGGACAAGCTCCTGTTGCGTTTGAATCGCCTCCGGCGTTCCATCCGCTTTTTTTAAGGTTGCAAATCCTTGCGGCGGAACATGCGCCATTGCCACAACGCGGCCTTCTTCCTTCTGGATTGGGACTGCGTTGCCGTCGCTGTCAAACACAGCGCAGTTCTCCCAGTTTTCGGGCAATTCCACGGGAGCATCATATGCGCATGACAAACAATTAAAGAGAACAAGAGCGTTGTCGTCTTTTTCAAACATGGCTTCGGCAGCTATGGCGTTTAATCCGGCGCACTTGCCAAGGCATTCACAATATTCCTTGTGTGTGTCCTGATAGACTTCCCTTATGCTTGAGCCTGGCAGAATATCATGGAACTGGTTTCTCAGAAGAGTTTTCCATGTCCAGTCAAGGTCTGCAGTTGGGTAATTTTTCAATGGCAGGCAGGAAAAGAGAAATTCAACTTCGCGTAGTTTTTGTTCCAGTTGACGGTTGCGTTTTTTTACAAGAGCCTGCGTGGTGAATGTTCCTCTGTGGTATTCTAGATAAAGCTCTCCAACCCATGTGGCAAGCTCGCTTTTCCTCTCGGACAGGCGTTTCAGAAAATCCAGGGCTTTCCCGAACTTTACTTTGGGATGCCCTTCGGTGTCGGCCAATCTCAGGGCATGCTCAATATGTTCCTCTTTCGGTCCGCCGCCGCCATTGCCAACGCCAAAAAGCGAAAGGAATTCGTCCAAAAAATGTTTTTCCTTGAATCGTTTTTGCGCGGGCAGGGCAGTGTTCGGCATAAGCTCGCTGTTGTATGTGTTTTCAGGGGGAAAATGAGTTATCACTTCGGAACCGTCTATTCCGCGCCAATTAAAAGTGTTATGCGGAAATTCGTTGTAAAAATTCCATGAAATCTTTTGTGTCACGAAATAGTCAAGTCCGCTTCTTTTCATAATCTGGGGCATATTTGCCGAATATCCGAAAACATCCGGGATCCACACATCTTTTGTTTCCACGCCGAATTCGTCCATGAAAAAATTCTTTCCGTGGATTATTTGTCTGACCATAGACTCGCCGCTTATTACATTGCAATCGGCCTCAACCCACATTGCTCCCTGGCATTCCCAGCGGCCTTCTTTTATGTAATGTTTTATCTTTTCATAAAGCTCCGGATAATGCTCTTTTACAAATGCGTAATGCTGCGGCTGGGACGCTCCGAAAACATATTCAGGATATCTTTCAAGAAGCGCTATCTGGCTGGAAAAAGTCCTTCCGCATTTGCGCTTGCTTTCGCATACTCTCCAGAGCCAGCCGGTGTCTATGTGAGCATGCCCCACTGCCGCCATTGACAGTTCGGACGCTCCCGATTTTTTATCCAGTTCCTTTTTAAGGATGGCGCGGCATTTGGACGTGTTTTCACTGTTTTCCAGAAAAGCATCCATGGCTTTGCAAAGGGCATGCAGAATTTTTGCGCGCCGTGGGCTCTCACTTTGCAGCTCTTTCTGGAGGTCAAGCAAAACTTCAAAGTCAAGCATAAAATGCCACATTTCAGAATCAAAAACGCAAAGGCGCGCCCTGTTCATTTTTCCCTCGTAATACCCATATCGGGTTGGGCAATTCTTAGGAGGGTCAGCCTCCAGCGCAACCCCGAAAATCTGATTGGCCGCGGCTTCAACCCAAAGCTCGATTTGCTCTCCGCCTCTGCATGAGTCAGACACAGGAAAGATTTCTCTCGCAAAGTTCTCCTTAAACACTGAGCCGTTTGTCAGCCCCTGCAGTGGAACGCCTGAATTTGAGAAAACCATGGCCTCGCCGTTGAACTCCAGTTGCGCGACAATCTTCCGGCCTTGCCAGCCATCAGGAATTGTGCCTTGCAGGCGAAACCACGCGCTGTCCCAAGTCTCTCCCCATCTTTCGCCTTCCTTTATAGGCTTGAATTCTCCATTCAGGCGGCTCTCAAAGGCAATAGCGTCTGACGACCAGCGGAATTCTGCCGCCAGAGGCTCTGAGTCGGTCAATATGCGGTCTTTTATTCTGTCAATAAATTGTTTCGCGCGAACTTCTTTTAATTCAATCTCTTTATTATGCATTGTTCTTTCCTTTTTCAAAAATACAAGCGGTTGTATTTCTTATTATAGCCACGCTTAAGGAAATGTCAATAGGCAAAAATACAAGCGGTTGTATTTTTCTTGGCAGGCGGCGAAGCCACTTTTAAGCCCATTTTTGTGGGCGCGGCAGCGCATGAGGCGCATTGGACTTTTTACGGCGCTAATTTGCATTGTCGGCGGATTATGAATAGTCAGCTTTTTTAATGGGCTCTGCTGGAAATTTATTTTAATCTGTGTTAAGTTAACATCAATTATTGCAATGCTTCTTTCTTGCACAGTGGAATAATAGACTTTTCGGAGACGCCATGGGAGACATAATATTTACCTGTCCTATTTGCCGGACGCCGCTTCAAGTTGAAGAAGAGCTTAAAGGCGGTCTGGCTCGGTGCTATAAATGCGACAGCGCGGTCATGGTTCCAAAACCTGGGGTTTACCCTGGCATGATACTTGGCGGATACGTCTTTGATCGCCTGCTTGGCGTTGGAGGAATGGGCGAGGTATGGCTTGGCAAGCATTCCACAATGGGACGGAAAGTCGCAATCAAAATTCTTTCTCCCGCTCTCACTTCAAACCCTGAATCCGTGGCCAATTTCATGCGCGAAGTCGAAACCGCCTCAAAGTTGGAGCATCCAAATATTGTCGCCGCATTTGACGCAGGGGTTGAAAATGGCATTTATTATTTGGTCACTTCGTATGTGGACGGGGAGTCTTTGAAGGAACGCGTTGAGCGTGTTGGCCTGATTTCTGAGCGTGAAGCTCTGAGCATAGCAAGAGAAATGGCTGAAGCTTTGTCATATGCCTGGGATAAAATGCGCCTTATTCACAGCGATGTCAATCCCGCAAACATTATGCAAACCAGCAAGGGCGAAGCAAAGCTTATGGATATGGGCATATCCAAATCGGCTTCAGACAACCCGGAGCTGACCAATACCGGGGTTATTATCGGAACGCCTCATTATATGAGCCCTGAGCAAGCCCGCCTTGATCATGACATAGACTGCCGCTCAGATATTTATTCGCTTGGATGCACTTTATTCCATTTGGTTACTGGCCGCTATCCATATCAGGCAAGCAGCGCCATAACTATTCTCGCGCGCCATTTGACAGACAAGATCCCGTCTCCGCGCCGTCTGAATTCTGACATATCAAAGGAGTGCTCTTCTTTGATCATGGCCATGATGGCCAAAGACAAATATGAAAGGCCCGCCGATTGGAAAGCTTTGATAGTTGACATAGACAGGACGCTGGGGGGCAATATGCCAGCGACAAAACAGCCAACTGACAGTGGACGCATCAGCTTGAAGGATTCAGAAAAACAGATTCTCAACAAACGCAAAGTGCGCAATCAGCCTCCCAAAGCCAGCCGTTCAAAAGGGATAGGCGCGACAAGTAAAAACGGAATTTTTAAGACTGCGCACGGGCTTAAAAAAACTCAGCATAATTCTAAAAAGTCCAGCGCAAGGACTTCCCTTGCCAAAAAGCGCCTTATTCGGAGAAAATCCTCCAAGGGATATTTGATTAAAATTGCAATCTTGTTGCTTTTGGGATTTGTGGCCTCTGGCTCAATTATTGGCTATGGACAATTTAAAAAAGCTAAAAAGAGAGCCAGGGAAAGAGAGAGCGCGCTGCTTCTGAAGCTGAAAAACGCTGAAGAAGCCGCGAGAAAAAAAGCCTTGAAAGAAGCTCAGAATAAAATTAAAGCTTTTGCTTCGGCCAAAAGCGTTTCTGCAAACGCGGCAGTGAAGAAAGTTTCTGCTCCGGTCAAGGCTGTGGAAAAAGTTAAAACTGCCTCATTGGAGCCGTTTGCCATTCCGGAAATAAAAGAAGGGGCTGCTCCTGAAGATATTTGGGAGTTGGCTAAGAAAGTGGGCAACAAAGCGATTAAAAGCAGACACAATATAGCGGAGACCATTGAGTTTTTTGAAAATGTCAAAGCCAAACTTGCCGGCACAGAATATGAGGCAAAGGCTGATAAGGCGATAGCCACCTTGAAAAAGGTCATGGAGCGCTGCATGAGCCCTAAAGAAAGAATAGAGAAAGCCATTGCCGAATGGGAAAAGAAGGTTTCTGAATCGGCTCAAAACAATTCAGAGTCAAACAAAATTTCAGAGCTTGCGCAATTGGCGCGCAACGCATCGCCTAAAAATGTCATTAAATGCAGTCTCGGCGGAAGAGAGGAAGGCTCTTATTCGCTTGAAAGAGCCATTGAGAAACTGGAGGCTGAAAGTGTTCTTCATTTTATGCCGGGCAAGTATGACAAGGTGGAAATTTCAATTCGGGACATTGAAAATGTTGTCATTGAAGGAGAGCCAGGCGTCAAGATTGCGCAGTTGAACATCTATGATTCCGGCAAATATATCGTCCGGGACCTTGTATGTGAAAATATGGAGCTGAGCTCTGAATGCGTTGTTGTCGATTGCAGTATCTACCGCCTCGACATAAAAGAGGGCAAAAACATTGTTTTCAATTGCCTGATAGGTCACTTATGGTCTATGGGCGACATTTCTCCGGCGTATTTGAAAAACTGCACAGTTGTTCCGTCAAAAAAGAAAGCGGGCATTCCGGCTGTATTTTGCGGCGGCGGAGGTGACATTAAAATTTTTGACTCGATTATTTTTTCCGAAGAAACTGAGGCTTTTGTGTTTTCTCCGGGGTTTGGGGGCGTAATGTTGGTTGACAGGTGCATCATTTATTCTGAAAAGCTTCAGGGCGCCATAAAGGAATTTGACTTTTCCGAATTTAAAATGATAAAAAAATTCAAGGAGCTTGGAGACGCGGTCCGGGAGGACATAAAATTCAAAGACTGTCTGGAAGCCCCTCCTGAATTTAAAAACGTTTCTATGAACGACTTTCGCCTTAAAGAATCCGCAACAGGCAGAGGAGTCTCTTCTGATGGCGGGGACATAGGCGCGAAGCTTAACCAAAGCAAAATGCCTATTCGTTAAGGAGTCTATTCAAAATAAACTTCTAAGAATGTGTTTGCGCTTTTTTCTGCAAGCGCAATATCAACGCGGCTTCTTCCTCGCTTATTCCAAGTTGAACGCGTTTTTGTTCAAGAGTTTGGCCGGCCGGAATTTTCATGGCTGCTTCAGTATATTCATCAAGCGCCTCCAGGCTTGGGAGGCCTCTTTTCTTTCGTATGTTTTTCTCTATTGCCCTTGACTGGATTTCGCTCAGGCCGAGCCTCTCTGTTCTTTTTTGGAGCTCTGTCCTTTCCGCTGGCGTTATTATGCCGTCGATCAGCAGCAAATAGATAATGTCTTCAAGAATCGCGGCGGGAGAGTTGATGAGGCCTGCGGTCGGCGCAAAGAGAAGTTTTTCATCGTCCGCCGGGTCTGATTTCATAAGTGAAAGGACCTTGATGAGGTCGCGCATTGCCGACACAGCGTCCGGATATCTGTTTTCGGGATTTTTTTCGAGCAGTTTGAACACAACGTCATTTATTTGTGTTGGCGCGTCGTTTCTGAATGTTTCGATGCGCTCAGGTTTTTTTCTCAGTATCAGTTCGGCGGCCTCATGCAATTCCCAATTTTTTTTCAGGACAAAGAGTTCTCTGCCTGTGAGCATCCTATACAAGATTACCCCGGCTGAATACAAGTCGGAGCGCTGGTCGAGCGTTTCCATCATTATCTGTTCGGGGGACATATACATGGGGGTGCCAAAAAGTGTTTTGTTTGCGTGGCTCATGTCATCGATGCCGCCGGCATGCTTGGGGAGCAACGCTATGCCGAAGTCTGTCAGCTTCGGAACGGAATTTATGCCAAATAAAATATTGTGCGGCTTTATGTCCCTGTGAATCACCATTATATGGTGTGCCGCGTCCAATCCTGTCAGGATGCCGAGCATTATTTGGATTGCGGTTCTTATTTCCAGGCGGGATTCTTTTCTCAGCAGCTCATGGAGGCTTCCGCCGCCAAGGTATTCCATCACAATGAAAGTTGAATCGTCTTCGCCTTCTATATTGTAGACGATGACGATGTTCGGGTGTTCCAGTTGTCCGGCTATTTTGGCTTCCTGAAAGAAGCGCTGTTTTATTTTTGAATCATCCGCAGTCATGCTGTATAGCTGTTTTATTGCCACAAGGCGGCCCAGCTTCAAGTCTTCGGCAAGGTATACGGCTCCGAAAGCTCCGCTTCCAAGAGGGCGGCGTATTTTATAGCGCTCGGATATTGCGCGCGGGAAAAAACGCGATGTTTCTTCGAGTTGCCTTTCTGTCATGGGAAGGGTTTTGTCGCTGATGTTTATTCGTTGCGTGTCGCCTGTTTTTGTGTCGCGCATTTTTATCTGCCGTTTTGTTTTGCTATTTTAAAGACAAGCTGTTCCAACGCTATTCTGGAGTTGCTTCCTCCCGACACCAACTGCCGGTTCGTTTCAAGAAGAACATCAATTGCGGATGCGATTTCTTTGTCGGAAAAATTTTGAGCGTTTTCACAAAGCTTGTATGCCCTGAACGGGTGCAGTGAAAGAAGAAAATTATCAGGATGCTGCTCCTTGGCTGAAGGAGGGAGCGAGTAGAAAAAATTCTTTCCTGAGTTTCTTGAATAGTTGAGCTCTTCCGCCGCCGCTTTTGTCTTTATAAGTTCCTGGAAGCGTTTTACCGCAAAGATGAGGATTGCCAGTTCTGAGTTGCCGCTGCCTTTTCCGGCCCGGAGCTGTTCCATAAGCGTATTGATTGCGTCCAGGCCTTTTCTTGTGTCTTTGGCAATGAGCGCGTCGGCAAACGCCCAGCTCAAGGCTTCGGGTGTTTTGCTGCATATTTCCCGGCAGTCTTCCAGTGTGATGGAGTCATTGTTTCCAATATAGCAGAGAAGCTTTTCCAGCTCATTTCTCAGCCGGGCCGAATCCGACCCCAAAGTTTCGGCCATGTATTCAATTGCGCGCGGGTCTATATTTTTGCTGTGCTCGCTGCAGAATTCCTTGATTTTTTTAAATTGGCTGACCGCAAAATTTTTGTCTGACAAGTCTGCCTTTTCCAGAAAATGTATTTCGCCTGCTTTCTGACATATTTTGAAAAATGATTTGCGGCGGTCCACGCCGGGGCCGTCCATTATCAGGATCACATCATCAGGAAGCCCGGCTTTTATGAACTCCGCCACTGGAGTTATTTCCGGCAATTTGGCCTTTGACGTTGACGATAGAGTTTTGTCAAAATGCTGAAAGTGCTTGAGCCATATGGTTTTATTCGGAGTCAGGAACGGGGGCGCGTTTAAAGCTCCAACCAGTTCCTGCAAGATATCCACAGGCTTTTTTGTCTCGTCGTCGCCTTTTACTATTTCCAGGCCGGGGTCGTCTCTGAAGTTGTTTCCGCACAAAGCCACAATGGCTTCGCGAGCCATGTCCTTAATGGCAAATTCGTCGTTTCCTGTTATAAGGCAAAGCTTTCCCATTAATCGATTCCCGGAATGAATGAAGCGTTCGCTTTGAGAGAGGCTATGATTTCTGTCAGAAGCTTTATGCAGCTTTCCACGTCGCGGATGTCGCACATTTCCACTTGCGTATGCATATAGCGGTTGGGGACGCTTATCAGGGCCGTGGCCACTCCGCTGCGAGTCATTTGGATCTGGGCGGTGTCAGTTCCGCCGCTTGCGCGATGCCCGGCGTTTTCCTGTATTCTAATTTTCTGTTTTTTGGCGATGTTTTTGAGAGCGCGCGCCAGAACCGGATTATTGTCGGCCGTCCGGCTTATGATAGGCCCGTCGCCGAGCGATATTTCGCCCATTGTCTTTTTTTCAATGTCCGGGGTGTCTGTGGTAAAGCCGACGTCAACGGCGAATCCAACGTCAGGATTTATGCCGTATGCGCTTGTTGTGGCTCCGCGGAGCCCGAGTTCTTCCTGCACTGTTCCGACACCGTACACAGCCACATTAAGCTTGCGCTTGCTGAGGGCGCGCAAGGTTTCCGCCACGATAAAGGCGCCTATTTTGTCGTCCATGCCTTTTGACTTTATCCGGTTTTTTCCCAGGCGCTCGTAATTTGGCCTTACCGCTATCGGATCTCCAATTGACACCAGTTTTTCCGCGTCTTTTTTGTCTTCCGCTCCGATGTCTATCCAGAGGTCGCTCAGTTCGAGGACTCTTTCCCTGTCTTTTGGCTTAGTCAGGTGTATTGGTTTTTTGCCGATTATTCCGGGAATCTTTCCTTTTTCTGTCAGGATGTTGACTTCGGTTCCGGGAACTGTAATTTTGTCTATTCCGCCAACTTCGCGAAAATAGATTAATCCCTGCTCGGATATATACACGACTTGAAAGCCGATTTCGTCGTAATGTCCGGCAAGCATCACCTTAAGTTTTGCTTTTTCATTTAACACTCCAATTGTGTTTCCGGTCACGTCCGTATATACAGTGTCCGCAAAGTCCTTTAAATATTCTCTGAAGATTGCTCCGCTTTCTTCTTCGAAACCTGATGGAGATGAGGCGTTTAAGAGTTTTTCAAGGAATTTTATGCTTTTTACCGGCAACATTATTTTGCGCTCCTTTGCTTGAATTTAGCGTGAATAAAATCAATATATATTCTGTTGATTGTGACAGTCATTTAATTTACAGGAAAATAAATATGACATTTGAAGAGTTAAAAGTCCATAGCGAAGACGCACAAAGTCGAATAAAGCACCTGGAAGGTTTTCTGAAAATAGACGAAAAACGGGAACGACAGCGCGAAATAGAGCAGGAAATGCTGGCCCCCGACTTTTGGGACAGCCGTGAAAAAGCTCAGGAGACTATGGCCTCTTTGAGCTCATGCAAAAATGTCATTGAGCCTTTTGATAAACTTTTCGGCGAAATAGATGATTTTTCCGCCTTTGTCGAACTGGTAGAAGAGGATGGAGACATGCTTCTGGAAGCGGATGAATACTGGGGCAAAATATCTTCAAGCCTAGGCAAGATTGAACTGCTGAGTTTTCTCTCCGGAAAATTTGACAGAAACAATTGCTTTTTCTCTATTCACGCCGGAGCCGGCGGAACCGAATCTTGTGACTGGGCTGCCATGTTGATGAGAATGTATAGGCGCTGGTTTGAGCGCAAAGGATACAAAGACGAGATCATTGAATTGCAGGCCGGAGAGGAAGCTGGAGTAAAAAGCGTGACTTTGCTTGTCACTGGAGATTTTTCCTACGGATACCTCAAGGCGGAGCTGGGCGTTCATCGTTTGGTAAGGATATCGCCTTTTGACAGCAATGCCAGGCGGCATACGTCTTTTGCGTCTGTGGACGCTTTTCCGGAGCTGGGCGACGATGAAATAGACATTGAAATTGAAGAGAAAGATTTGCGAGTGGACACCTACCGGGCGAGCGGGGCAGGAGGACAGCACGTGAACACCACAGACAGCGCTGTCAGGATTTCCCACTTGCCTTCCGGCGTGATCGGTGCCTGTCAGGCCGAGCGTTCACAG
>CAZYVR010000178.1:0-3711 GCA_964651145.1 uncultured Victivallales bacterium
TCTATGCCAGAATTTATTTTTTTTATTCTCTCTTTTGCCCAAAGTCTGACATATGCCTGAGCCCGCTGTTCTCCTTAGCCAGCATTCTTTTTGGCCATTTATCCACTCTATTGTAATTTGCATTGCCAGCGGAATGTTCGGATTTTCCTCTTCATCCCAATCGCTTAGCCATACAAGTTCCTCATCTTCCTCATCAGCGTAAAGAAATGATATTTCACGCACATTTTTTGCGAGAATTTCCTTTTTTATTCCCGCCTCATCATTTGCCCATGAAAGCAATGGAGAACTTCTGTATGCGGCTATAAGCTTGTCGTCTTCAAGACTTAATCTTATAAATCTAATCCCGCCCTGAGACGTTTCCACTATCCTATGAATATAGGCAAAACTCGCTTCGTTTTTATTGCCAATAAATATTTGTTTTTCCACATTGTTGTCATCTTTCCATTTATAAGGCACCGCATTTCTGACCGCGGAGTCAACGACCCTGTCAACTAACATCAAGTTTTCCAGCAATCCGCTATGTTTTTCGACTTTTCTCCACGTCTGCTGCACGGACATAAGGCCAGCTCCAATCGTGGCGGCAACCATGGCAAAAATGCTGACGGCAAGAACCATTTCCAGCAATGTATAGCCTGCCTCCATGCGCTTCATGGCTGTTCCTCACATATTATTTTTTCAACAATTATCGAGGTTGTTTTATTCCCTTCAGAGCCTGTCAAGTCAATTCTAAAAGCGGCCAATTTCCACTGTCCTGACTCAGCGTCAACATCATCAGGAAGCTCTTCAGGCTCCTCAATAGAGCAGCTTGCGCTCACATTTTCGTAAGGGAAAATATCGTCGGGAAGCTGCGCGTTGGCTCCGGCAAGTAGAAAAAATTCCGAGGCCTGGGCAAGCATGTGTTCGTTATGCCATCTTTTATAGGATTTGTCCATCCTCAGCTTTGATGCCGAAGACATCGACATGGCGGCGACAAGACCCAAAGCAAGAACGGCTATTGCAATAACCGTTTCCAAAAGTGTGAAATATTTGGGGCTAATCCTCATCTTCGTCCTCCAGCATAACCGCTCCCGACAAAGGGGAAATGGTCATCTTAAGCGAATGCCCCTTCATGGAGAAAACCACCGTTGGACCCGAGCCTGATCCGTCCGGATAAAAATGAAATTCTGGCGAGTCGGTGTCGATGTCAGGAAATTGCACTGTTATGGCTTCGGGCAGGCCGCATGATGAATGTCGAGATTTATTTTCTGACTCGACGCCTTGAGCCATTGAAAAACGCTTTGAGTCCGAATCATATTTCACTGTTATTTTTTTGCCCTGAATCAGCGCCATTGAAGATGCGTCAACAAGAAGAACGCGCACATTGTCAACCTTGCTTTTAAGAGAAACAAACGCAGGCAGCTTGCCGACTCGCCCAACAACCAACGCAACAACAAGCAGGCCTATTGCGAGAACGGCTATCAATTCAGCCAGAGTAAAAAAATGCGCATTTTTCATTTTTATTTCCTCTGTTGCCAGCGTTAGCGGAACAACAGCTTACGCCCGCGGGGGCTTCCCCTCTAATTCTCTGATTCGCCCCAATTGCCTATGTCTGCGTTCTCTTTTGTTCCTCCGCTCTGACCGTCGTTGCCGTAGCTTGCAATATCAAAGTCGCCGTGTTCGCCGGGAGCGCTGTAGAGGTATTTATTGCCCCATGGATCTTTTGGCACTGCCTGTTTCATATAAGGGCCGTCCCACTTGGAATCGTTAGAAGTGTTTTTGCTCAATTCTTCGAGCGAAGACGGGAGCCTTCCTGTGTCCAAGCGAAAATCCATAATAGCCTGCTCGATCAAGGTTATCTGAGTTTTAGCCGTGCTGATTTTAGCCTTTCTTACGTGCTTGAAATAAAGCGGCGTCACTATTGTGGCCAGCAAGGCTATGATGGCTATGACAACCACCATTTCCATGAGGGTGAAAGGTTTAAGGATTTTCTTTTTGATTTTTTTGATGTTCATTTTTTAGTTCTCCTGTTTTTATTTTATCTTGTCATTATTAAATTTCGTTCATTTCCATTATGGCCAAAAAGATTGATATAACCACCGCAAGCACCACCACGGCCAGAAACAAAATCACTGCTGGCTCAAACAAGGCCAACAGTCTTTTTATTTTTAATCTTAACTCCTTTTCGTAATGCTCCGCGACTTGATTCAGCATTTCGCCCATCTTGCCTGATTCTTCGCCGATGCTCAACATCTGGGCGGCCAATTTAGGAACATACTCGCTTTTTGCAAGCGCCAGCGAAAGCTTGGAGCCGCCTCTCAGTTCCCGGCTCACTCCAGAAAGAGATTGGACAATAATAGAGTTCTGAATGACGCGCGTGGATATGTTTACAGTGTTTAAAAGATGGACATGATTTTTAATTAAAACAGCCAGCGTGCGTATGAACCTGCTTACTTCCATTGTCTGTATTATTGGCCCAAAAACAGGCAGCTTTAAAACCTTGGCATCCCACCATTTTCTAGCCTCGCCGCCCTTGCGTACGCGAGCAATAAAATACGCCAGAGCCGCTATCCCCAGAGGCCACAGCCACCAGAATCCAGTCACAAACTCGCTTATATTGAGCATTATTTTTGTGGGCAACGGCAAAGGCTTGCCCATGTCGGAAAATATTTTGGAAAAGCGCGGGACAAACACCGTAAAAAGCAAAATTATAACCCCAAAAGTGACGCTCAAAACAATTGTCGGATATATTGAGCTGGTTATCATAAAATCTCTCATTTCACGACGTTCATTCATAAATCTCTGGAGCTCAATCATTACATCCATAAGCGAGCCTGTTTCTTCTCCGGCCTCTACCAGATTGGCGTAAATGGCCGGAAAACGCGTCCCATGGTCGCGTATGAGGGCTGATAATTTTTTGCCTTCATGCAAGCCTTTGCGGAGCTCGCGCACTACATGTCCGTGTTTTCCGTCCTCCATGCCGTCGCCGATGATTCCGAGCGACCTTTCAAGGGGAATCTGCGCTTTTAGCAAAGGCACAAGACGGTTGGTAAAGTCGTAAACATCGAAGTCATTGGGGCGCCAGAAACCAGCCCCTTTTTGTCCGGCATATGAATCAACTTGCCCAAGACATTCAAGCGGAACGAGCCCACGGCTCCTCAAGCGGCTAAGCGAGTCTGCTTGAGAGTCTCCCTCAATAAGAACTTCGCTGGCCTTTCCATCAGGTCCGGCTGTTTTGTACTTGAATAATGGCATGTTTCAGTTCCTGAATTCCTATGTTTTTTACAAATTCGCAGCAGCTCTGTTAAGTTCAGCGTCTGTTGTTATTCCTTCCGCAACTTTGGCTTTTCCATCTTCCAACAATGGAAGCATTCCGTTGCGGATGGCAATCTTTGCTATAGTGGAGCTGTCGTTGTTTTGGGATATGGCAGAGCGTATTTCGTCATTTACAGTTAACAATTCAAATATGCCAACGCGTCCGCGGAATCCTGTTCCCGAGCACTGGCGGCACTTGTTGCCTGTCTTTGTGTAATCATATCCCGAGCCGCCGCAATTTGAGCAAATTTTCCTCACAAGTCTTTGTGACAGGACGCCGTATAAAGCGGAAGCAATCAGAAAGCCTTCCACGCCCATATCCAGCAGGCGGCTGATTGCCCCTGGAGCATCATTTGTGTGCAGAGTGCTCAAAACAAGGTGCCCGGTGAGGGCTGCGTTGATTGCTATGTCGGCAGTTTC
>CAZYVR010000178.1:3721-11628 GCA_964651145.1 uncultured Victivallales bacterium
CCGGTCGCGAATGTCGCCTACTAGAATAATGTCTGGATCCTGGCGGACAATATGCCTGAGGCCGTTTGCGAAATCGAGTCCTATTTTGGGATTGACCTGCATTTGTGACAGTCTGTCTATTTTATATTCCACAGGATCTTCGATCGTGATTATTTTTTTGCCAGGGGTATTGAGATTGGTCATAATGCTGTAGAGAGTTGTCGTCTTGCCGCTGCCTGTTGGTCCCACCACAAGTATGATCCCGTGCGGGATTGAAATAAGCTTGCTGAATTTTTCGCGCATTTCCTTGTTCATTCCTATATGCTTCAGGTCAAAGGTCATAATGTCCTTGCGCAAAATTCTGAGCACAATGCTTTCGCCGCCCATTGTTGGAATGGTGCTTATGCGCACATCCATGTCGCTGCGGCCAATTTTAAGGTTAGTTCGCCCATCCTGCGGCAAACGGCTTTCCGCTATATTCAGCCCCCCTATAAGCTTGACTCTGGATGCGATTGCCGGGTATTGGGACAATGGCGCGGTCATAAGCTCCTGCAAAATACCGTCAATTCGGAAGCGAACAACCAGGCGCGTTTCCTCCGGTTCTATGTGGATATCGCTGGCCTCAGCTTCGGCGGCCCTCGAAAACATTTCATTTACGAGGCGCACTATTTTAGCCTCGCTGGCAAGCGAACGCAAGGCCTCTTCGCTGTCGCCCATGCCTATAAAACCTGACTCGTCCTCGCTGTCGGCTTGCCCCTTGTCGTAAACAGAGTTTATCATTCGCTCCAGAGAGCTTCTTTTGAGCAGGCAAAAGCTTAGCCTTCGATTGTAAAACCGCAGAAAAAAATATCTCATTTGGGACATTTCGTAAGGATCGGCTATCAATATTTCCAAATGACCTTCATTGTCCCATTTATAAGGCAGGCAGCATTTATTGTTAAGGTATTCGATTGAAATATTCGCAAACGGCTCGGCCTCGGTGAGCTCCTCGTCTTCGATGACCGGCAAGCCTGTGGCATTCGCGTAAACGTCAAGAAGGTCTGTCTCGGAAAACACGCCGCTTGCGCATAACTCCCAGTCGACTTTTTTGCGGTCGCGCTCGGATGCAATTTTATCCTTATACCCATCTCGCAACTTTGACAGAGCCGCTGAGATTTGGCTTAAACATTCCTCATATGTTGAGGGCTTTTGATTATTTATTAATTGAGTTTTCATTGGTTCATTAGATTTTAATTGGTCAATTCATTAACCTTTTTTAAGCCGTTGGATCTGTTTAATTTCTTTTCAAATCCTTCCCACCGATTAAGCTTGTTCATGGCTTTCACAGCCTTCACTGCCTGTCTGTAGCGCGCTGTCAAATCCTCAAGTTTTGTTGTTTCTGTGACTATTTTTCCGGTCACCATAACAAGCAATTCTGTTCTTTTTTTCTTTATGTCATTGTCGCCTAAAAGATTGCCAAGAATAGGGATGTCTATAAAAAACGGAAGGCTGTTAATGGTTTCTTCCAGTTTTTCACGAATAATCCCTCCTACAATCAAAGTGCTTCCATCCCGAATAGCCATTGATGTTTTTATTATGCGCTCTTGAATCACAGGCGAATCTATGCCGGATGTGGTGTTTTCGACCGCATCAGAAACCGTCTGTTCCAAGTCGAGAGTTATAAGTCCGCCTTTTGTCACATGAGGGGTTATTATCAAAATAATGCCCGTGTCTTCGTATTGAACCGAGCGCAACAATGAGGTGTCGCTGGTGGTGGTCGACTGCGTGTCTCCTATTTCCTGAGTTATTATAGGAACCTTGTCGCCAACTGATATTTTCGCCTCTGTATGGCTAACCACCAGAAGTTGCGGACTGGAAACTACTTCCACTTTTCCGCGCCCGGCCAAAGCTCTCACGTAGGCAAATTTTTCGCTCGGATCAGTCACGCTTTTCATCCAATAAGAAGCCCCATAATCATTTCCTGGGCTAAGAGTTTGATAATTTGTTCCGTAAAGAGTGTCGAAGCCGTCAACCCTTGCGCGGCCAGAAAATTCCAACCCGAATTGTGTGTCGTCGGTCAATGTTATTTCCGCAACCATAAGCTGGAGCAAAACCTGGGAAGGCGCAGTGTCAAGACGATTGAGCAGCGCTTTGACCATGGCGTAAGTTCGCGGAGTGGTCCTTATCACCAGGCGGTTCTGAACAGCGTCCGCAAAAATAGTAACTGGAACTTCAAACACGCTTGCGTGCCCTGTCGTTTTTCCAGATTGATTATTGGACTTTCCTGTGGTGGCTTTAGTCGTTGATTTTTTAGAAGAAGAAGCAGACGCGCCACTTGATGAACTGCTTTTAGACGACCCGGAAGAGCTAACAGAGAGCGTGGAGCTGCTGGTGGCAAATATAACTGACAATGCCTGTGTAAGTTCATCAGCTTTTCCATTCTCAATATTATAAATAAACACACGTTCCTGCTCGCCGACATCCGAGCGGTCAAGCACGCGCACCCAAGTCCTCAACTCATCCAGGGCTTCGTCATTCGCGGCTGACGCAATCAAAACTTGCATTCGTTCAATGCTAACCAGATGAATTGCGCCGGGATCTGCGTCGGGATTGTCCACGGTAGCCGGAAACCCAAGAACAGGAAGTATTTCCGCAAGCTCATCCTTTATGCGCGACGCCGAAACATTCACGCACCTAATTACAACTTGCGGCCAATCAGCTTTGTTTTTTCTGTCGAGCAAGGAAGCCAGTCGACGCAGTTTCGGGATGTTTGAAGGAGCCTCAACAAGCAAAATAGAGTTCTGATGGCTTATGTCAATGGCGGTTGCGCCTTCCGTTAAAAAAGGCTTAAGCTTTTCAAGCATATCTTTGGAGGAGGCATTTTTTATGGCCAAAAAAGCGACTTCCACATTTGCGCGCGGCTCGTGATCCACAAGCAGTCTTCTTTCCTGAGGCATGTCTTTGAAGGGCAGAATGTGCAATAGATCACCGTCTGGCGAACAGTAGGCTCCCGAGAGCCACAAAATCTGCTCAAAAACCTCCCACAGTTCGCGTTTGGTCATTTTTGAATTGACATTCATTGTGACCGCGCCCTTGACCTGAGGATCGAGCAAATAGTTAAAATTCAATAACTGTGAAAAAGCCGGGATGACATCGGCCACTTCAGCGGCGTCAAACGCCAAAGTTACATCCATGCCTTTATCGTCTGAAACTTCCTCTTTTTCATCCTTTAAGTATTTTTCATAAAAAGGCTTAGATCTTTTGTTTGTTGTTTTTCTTCCGCTTTGCTCCAACTTGCCAAGAGTGTCCGAATCGCTCTTTTCATTGCGGAACTCGTAAGAATTAACTATATCGCTCGAGATCGAGCTTGGCTTGTTGAGTTTTGGAGCCTCGACTCTTTTTAGAAATTTTTCAGCCTTTTTCTCAGGCTTTTTGTTTTTCTTTGAATTTAAGGTTTCGCATGAACAGACCAATAGCGTTATTCCAATAATAAACAAAAAAGATGCTGTTAATTTACTCATAAATTTCTTTCTGCGCCTTGGCGCCTTTGATTCTATCTCCATAAAACATTCCTGTTTTTCTGTATATGTTCATTAAAATTTCCGTCACCGTCCAAAGACGCTGTCTTCATCATCGGCGGCGGAGCTGGCGGACGCGGAAGGCCGCGAACGCGCTTCACAGGCTTTTTATCTGGAGTCTGTTTTTGCTCCAATGGATTCTTCTTCTTTTCAGGCGAACTGTTGATTTTTTTGCTGTTTTCCGCGCCGTTCGCCTGTCTCAGCACGCTTGCAACGTCGCCAAATTTCAAATTCAAAACACGTTCGTCTCCGCCGCGGGAGAGAACAACCGAGTCGCTGTTTATAACGCTTAAAACATAACCATTATCCAACCGCTGACCCTTTCGGTAATAACGCTTTTTCCTGGCTCCAGAATTCTTGGCATGGGAGGCTGGCGGACGCGTTGCCACGTTCAGCCGTCTCGTTTTGCCTCCGTACCGCCTGTTGCGCGGATTGACGCGCTGCGGAGCTCTTCGATTGGAGCACGCAATTATCGCCCCGGCAGTGTCTCCGTATTTGCAAATGCCAATCAATTCCATATCAGCTTCTTTGGCAGGGGGCGGAAGCGGCTTTCCTGTCTCTGCGCCGACTTCTCCGCGGCTGGGATCGAAAAGATTGCTTTTCCATAAAACAGCAATGGGCGGAATATTGTCCTTCCGTTTTTTGCCTTGCGCTTTGGCCTGTTTTTTTTCAGCAGGCTCGGCAAAGGCTTGCTTAAGAGCTTTGCTGATTTTGGGCTCTTCAAAAGCGCTGTGCAAAAACGCGAAAACGCCTGTGAGCGTCAGTGAGGTTAAAATTGCAATTGTTAAAAATACCTTCATTTTTTCTTGCCCAAAAGAAAGTTCTTTGCGCTTTTTTCATTAACGCAAACAAACTTTGCTGTTCCATTTAAAATAACATTCTGAGGATTGCGCAGGTTATCTGGACGAATTGCACACCTGTCCCAATAAAAGCGTGGACTCATTCGATATATCTCCGCAAGAAAACGCGTCATGCTCTCCATCGAAGCGGTTGCCGAAACGCTCAGCTCCATGCAAAGAATGCCTTCTGAAATTTTTGATGTTCTCAAATTTCCCAAACTCGACAAATTTAATCCGGAAAGCTTGGCGGCCTGCTCTATTTTTTTATGGACAACAGCCTCCGCTTTTCCGTCGCGCTCCGGCAGCCAGAAATCGGCGCTTTGGCTCAAGAAATCGTCGCGTCGCTTTTCCAGAGCGCTTTGCTGCTCCATAACTTTTCCCATTTTTTTCTGAAGCTTTTTCAGTTCGCGCGTTTCGTCCTTTATGTATTCGTCATCGGGCCATAAAGCCCCCATGCTTGGAGCTGTCATATAAAGGACTAGGACCATAAGCGCGCCAATAACGCAAAGCGCGGTCGCTGATTTTTTATTCCTTTTAATAAATTGCAAAAACTTGCCCATAGCAGCTTAGCTTTGCCTCCGTTTTTTGTCCTTTTTGTCGTCCTTGACAGTGCCGCGCACAAGTTTTAAATAAACATACACGCTTCCATCGCTGTTCCTTCGCTTGCGAATATTGTCGGTCGAAAAAAATGGGGAGCCGCGCAAATGCGCCAACAGATCCTCGGCCTTCCCGAAAGACTTTATAGTCACGTCTATTTTGTCGCCGCGGACGCTGAAATTGGTAACCCACATAGACGCCGGAAGCTTTTTGGAAAGATAATGCAAGCACATCAATAAATCAGCATTGCCAGACGACGCTTCGGATATTTTTCCAATTAGTTCATCTAAAGCCAGACTCTTTTTGTTTGCGGCCTTGATCTTTTCGATGCGCTTATTTATCTCGCTCTGAGCTCTTTTCACCATCCCAAGGCGATGATGAGCGCTCCAAAGCTTGCGGCCCGCAAACCCAACGCCAGAGAGGATGGCTGTCGCGATCAAAACCGCAGCCGCAAGCTTTAAAAATTTAAAGCGCTGCGGACGAAGCTTCTCGGGTAATTCGAGTTGAGCGTCACGGCTGAAATTCCCGCTCAGCGCATACGTGGCCAGCAACAAACAAGGGGCAAGTTTTTCGCGCAACTCGCTGTCGTTATCTATAAGCTTGTCCAAACCGTCAAATCCACTGAAAAAGTCTTCAGACAATTCCGTTTTTTCGCAATGACGCATCTCCAATAAGCTGTTTTCAAAGCCGCCGCAAAAACTGAACTCACCATCAATGCCCTCAAGGCAAAAGCCCTTTTCATCCGAGCCCTCGCCAACAGCCATAAAAGGAAAAACAACAGCGTCGGCCTTTATTCCGGCCGCATCCAATGCGCTAATAAGTCGGCTCCATTCGCGCTCTGGAGCGGCAAAAACGCGCGCAATCGAGAACCCGGGCTTGCCATGCGTTTCTCCGTCTCCGACAATCCTGTAATTCCACGCTAGGTCTTCGACAGGAAACGGAATGGCGCGCGGCAATTCAAAACTCAAAGCCTGACGGGTTTCAACTGCGCCTAGCTTGGTAATGAATGTTTCAAAACAAACAGCGCCCGGCAGGAAGCCGCCGGCTACGGCGCATCCTGAATCGGCGCCCAATTCGGAGCAAGCCTGACGGAGTCTTTCGGAAAAGCCGTCTTCTCCATCCCGTCCAGCATCAAGCCGCGCGATACCTGTCACGCTCAATCGGCCTTTCCCGACCAGTCTGACGCGCGCGCCGTAAACGCTTAACGCTTCATCCCAGCTCAAAGCCAAACATTCTCTCACTCCAAACAAGACTCCCCCTTATATGCATAAATAAAAAAATAAATATACCACATTAGTGGTGGAAATACAGTGGGTTTTGAAGTTTGTAGAGATAAAAAAGCATTTGTCTTTTATTTCTTGATGGAACGAAAAGCGGAAACTGAGCTTTTGTTTTGCTGAAGAGTTAAAACATTGTTCGCGTCTTTCACGTTTCCAGTCAATGCGCCTTTGTATTCCTTTACCGGATTAGAGAATATCCCTATTTTGAAAAAATCTTTTCCTCCATTCACGCCGGTGACAGGATTGTTGTCGATATCTTCATACGTCATGATTGTGCAATAGCCTGTCCCATTTTTGCCCGACCACTGCCAGCCGGATGAATTTTCGTAAATGCCTGGCCCCGGAGCCACGCTTTGGTACTTTGAGTGGTGCGCCCCCAGATTGTGACCGCATTCATGGGCATGAGTGTATCCAGTGGCTGCCTGTTGAACGCGAACAATATTAAAGCCGTACGCGGATGCTTCTTTTGTGTTTGGCGGCATCCAGGCGAGACCGCCTAGATCGTCGCACTTCGTAAAAATAGTCACTATGTCCGCTCCGTATTTATCGCGACGCGCGTGAATATCGCCAGCAACTCCGTTTTTGAAAGTCAGCGCGCTTAGATCCGCCACTGTGCCTTTTGGGGACTCTCCATAATCTGTCTTTTGAGTCAGCGCAAGACGCATTTCTATGCCTGCTCCGCTCTGTTCGAAAGCTGTGTTTGTTCTGGCAGTCGCTATTGCCGCTATATTCTGAATAGGGCCATAAAAGTCATTTTTAGCCCATTGCTCGGCTGCGGGCGTATAGAATATCATTGTGTCTATAACCGTTGATGCGCTGTTTGCTTGCGGAGGCAGGGATGGAAGAATACTCCCTAAGCTTTTGGGGCGGAGGCTGTCCCCATCGCTCAATCGGCTGATTCTGGCGGGATCGTCTTCAAACGCATAAAAGGTCTTTCCGTCTTTAGTGCCGATGGAATACAGTTTGCCATCTTCGGGCGATTCAATAAAGCCGCACGCGCGTCCATCTATGTTTGAAAAATAAAAACGTCCGCCTTCATCTCCGTCAAGCTCTCCGCTTATGACCAGAGCTCCATCTGCATTTTTCCCCACTGAGCGCACCTTTGCGGAATATGCGGCATCGTTAAAAAGGCACAGGTCAATTTTATAGCCAGGCCGGATATCAGGAGCGTCGGATAAAAGCTCCGGGTTCAGCTCCACTTCGCGGGCGCGTCTGGCCACAGGATTGTAGTCAGGGCGAATTGTGTCATTAAGATCGCCGCCAACAAACATCTGAATCAGCCTGACATCGGGAACATTCGCGCGTTCGGCTTTCCGAGCGCTCCATGGCGAGCCGATAATTCGCGCCTTGTCATATTCACGACCTGAAGCTCTGCGTCTTGACACACTTGTCACAATCTTGCTTTTTGACACCACCGCCGAGCCGTTTACCTCTTCAGAAATACGGTCGACATTTCTCCCATCTGCTTCTTCATCTGAATTTACAAAATGCATAAATATCAACATTAACGCAGTCAGCGCGCATGCCGTGCCCAACAGGACAAGCCCACGAAGCATATATCTGTTTTTTGTTTTATCTGTGTTCATAGCCCAATATACAATTAAATAGGGTCTGTCCAGAAAAAAGTAAGTTTTTTAAATAGAGAGAGATACATT
>CAZYVR010000179.1:0-4632 GCA_964651145.1 uncultured Victivallales bacterium
ATATCGCGCTTCATACTATAATCTTGGGATCGCTTTTCGCAAAAAAGTCCTTAGGACATTCTACAACGAAAAGTTGGCAGACAAGGCCAATTATCCTGAATTGCCTTTCACTTACAGCGTCACATCTGAATTAGTTTGCGAGGATCTTGTAAAAGGCCAAAAGAATGAAAAAATAAATCTTTGGTTTGAAAGAATAAAGCCAAAGCATTATATGCGTCTTCCATCAAAAAAAATCAGCAAAAGACTTGTTAAACTCGCTCGGCAGATCACAATGCATTCCAAAAGTGACTACGACAAAGCCATAGCTTTGAGAGATTATTTGCGCAACAGTTTTAAGTATAAAATGCTGTCAAAAAAAGCTCCCAAAGGTCGCGAGGCTGTTGATTATTTTGTTTTTGACCTGAAAGAGGGGCACTGTGAATATTTTGCCTCTTCTCTTGCTGTTCTGGCGCGCTTGAGCAAGCTTCCGGCAAGAGTTGCCACCGGTTTCTCGCCGGGAAACTACAACGCGCTTAATGGATATTTTGAAGTACATGAATACCACGCGCACGCCTGGACTCAAATATTTTTTAAAGACAAAGGATGGCTTACTTTCGACGCAACTCCGCCGGGAGAGATTGTCTCGCGGACAACTCCTTTGGGCATTGGCAGTCTGCGTGATCCTTTCGGGGACGAATGGCGGGTCACTCCGCCCGAAATGACGGAAATCACCCAAAAAAACATACGTCCTGAAAAAGATAACGAGTCGACGGCAAACGCTGGCAAGACTTCTGCTACCGCCAAGGGAATATCAGACACAAGACCGCCGCTTTTGACGCGTTTGTTTATAAGCATTGCCATGGCCCCTGAGCATTTGGGGAATTCCATTGATAAAATGAAAGAAAGAATGTTTCCCGCCAAAAAGAAAGGCGGCATAAAATTCAAGGATATCTTCGCGGCCATCAGAAAAAATTTAACAGCCGCCCTTAAAAAAGCTTTCTCAGGCTGGAAAAGCTTTGCCCGTTGGCTGGCGACGTCATTAGGCCTCATTTTTCTGGCATTTATTGCTTTAATTGGAGTTGGCATTTATTTGTCGCCAAGAGTTTTCCGCGCCATCAGCAGAAAAATAAGATTGAAGAGGTGTGAGGAATGGAACGCGTCCGCCGAGAGTCTGGTCAGAAAAAATCCGCCTGAAGCCGTTTCGCTTTGTTATCGAATGATGCGTGAACTCCTGGCCTTGGCTGGCTGGCCCAGAATTCGAAACATGGAGCTGTTCGATTATGGCGCGTCTTTAAACAAGTTAGATAAAGATTTGAGCAAAAATACGCTTGTTGTTTACTTTATTTACACAAAAAATGTATTCAGCGAGGACGATGTCACCGTTGAGGATTCTCAGAACGCCTTTGACAAGGCCCGGCTTGCCCGCGAATTTCTTCTCGATTATATGAAAAAATAACGAAAGTGCAAATAACTTTCCATTTATGATGTTGGAAATAGCGCAAGATACTACTATTTTACAGATGCCAACCAACCAATAAATTTATATTCACTTTTTGATGAAAAAAAATGATATAAGAGCAGTTTAGCGAGGATTATTTTATCACTTTGAACTAGAAAAATAAGAGAACATGGGGTAAGGTCCTAAATGCAAAGGGAGACCATCTATGACAAAAAACATTTTTTTTGCAGTACTTTTTTTACTTTCAATATGCGCGTTGTGCGATGAGTCAGTTGACGTTGTTTCAAATCATCCCCCAAAAAAATGGAAACACATGCTCAGCATACCAACGTATCCCGGTATGATTTTATTCAATTATGACCATTCTAATTTTAGCCATCCAATCGCAACAATTCTAAAAGTATTTAAGACTCAAGACGGCTCCTCACTTGATAAAGAAAAAGTAATCTCATTCTATAAGGAATTTTATAAGAAACGGGGATGGGTAAATGGTGTTTATGAACGTCGAGGCAATGAACCTTACCTGTCCTTAATGGCTACGGCATATGTGCCAGATGGAAAATGTGCGAGTATTCATGTTGCAGGACATTTATATTTTTGGTTAGCCCCCAAAGATGGAATGCTGACTATATACATGTCTCAGTGGCGAATATCTTCATTAAGACAGCGTTATCAAACCATTTTTAACAATGTAGTGGAAAAACTAAAACAATTTTCTGAAGAGATTAGTTATTCATTAGCCTATACGCCCAGCGCTTGGCCTGAGTATTATCAGAATGAATACCTTGTTGATTGCAAAGTTTTCTCAATAATTCGTAAGTCTAAAAAAACAAAAGGTTGCTTTCTAGATAAGAAAGATATAATCGATTCTGTTATTCTTGCTTACATGGATTCAAAAACAGCAAAAGAACAAGCCGAGATTTATGAAGATAAAAGTTCTTTTCACTATGGTCAAAGGCGCATCGTGGTTCAGGACGATAATATTTTAATAGTATTAACCTACGATGATTCATCTCATGACTCTCTCGTAAAAGAGCTTGTGGAAAAACTGAAGATGAAGCATCATTCTGGTTCGACCCGAATAGCGCCCAAGCGGGGTGAAATATGAAAATTTATTTTACAATTTTATTTATTTTACTGTTTATATCCGGCTGCATAAACAGGAATTGCAGCGATAAAGCTATTCTTGTTTATGCTCATGTCATAGATATTTATAAGATAGAAAAACAAAAAACAGCGTATCGATTCAATCATAAAAAATATAATTTAAAGCAACTTGATGATAAACTCATCGAAGTCAAGAAGAACAGCAACGCTGTATTTTTTATAATCTGCGGGCCAAATTATGCGCATAAGTATTTATTGAATATTTTAGCATTGTTGCATAAACATGAAATAAAGAACATATATATTAATGTTGACGAATCAATAAAAGCTGTTTTGACTGATAATAA
Source organism: uncultured Victivallales bacterium (assembly GCA_964651145.1). Taxonomy (GTDB): domain Bacteria; phylum Verrucomicrobiota; class Lentisphaeria; order Victivallales; family GWF2-45-14; genus CAZYVR01. The sequence continues at coordinate 2,893 of CAZYVR010000179.1, forward strand.
AATCAAATATGATTTAAACTATCCACGAATCAACATCCTGCACGCGAAACGGGAATTAAATAAAGTTCAAAACAGTAAAAAGCTTTATGATTACATTTTTAGGAATAATAAGTTGAATCCCGATGCCATCCCGGTTGTCACATGTTCTCCAGATATTCAATTTTATTGGTTGAAAGACATCATTACTGGAATAAATTATCAATGTAAAACCGGTTTTTTTATCACAGAAAGAGCTAATATATATAAAATAAAATCATTGATAAGCCTCTCATGCGCTGAAGCTCACAATTTTCTTTTTACTGAAGCTCCAGAGCTGCCTGCTCCTCCTGAATATTGAAAAATCTGTTTTTTGCAATTTTTTCCGAAGTTAGACTAAAAAAGCATCAAGCCGGAAACCTTGCGCAGTAAAGGGCAATCCGGCATAATCGTTCGCGGAGGCTCATTTTTTGTTTGTTTTTTGACAAATGACTGAACGGTTTACGGATCAAAGCACAGAATAGGCAAGAATCTTCAGTCGAAGTTATTTGAAATCGCGTCAGTGCGCATTTAGTTCAGTAGTATTTCGGAAATGACTTCGGCCACTTCCTGAGCCTGAACTTTTTTCCCCTCATCATTATAATGATAGCCGTCTCCAGCGCTGAGCTCCGGACGGTCAAGCATAAGGCTGTACAGATCATCGACTGGAATCCCGCGCTCCGACATCAGTTCTGCGGCAAGGCGGTTTCTTTCGATCACGCGCGGATTTTTTTCTTCATCAAGCTCTTCCGGATTGTCTTTTTGGGTTATTGGAGTTGACATTCCCCAGACCAGCGTGGCTTCCTTTGAGAGTTTTGCAAGGGCATCGGTGTATTCCGCCAGATATTTGCCGTATTCCTCATCCGACGTTGTGAAGCCATGGAGGCCATTGTTGAAGTGAATCATGTCAAACTCATAATCATCCAGAGCATATGCCAGTTCTTTGTAAATGGACGGATCGCCAACGCATTTGGACGTGGAATAAAAAGCCACATTAGCTTTGCCTTCGAGCAATTCCGATACGCCGCCATTGTAGCCCACCACAATTGAATCTCCAATCAGAAGGACGCGAGGCAGAGTGTTGTCGTCTGTGTTGTTCCACCTGAACTGCGCCCATTCAATTTTTTCTCTTTCCACGATAGAATCCCTTATTTTATACTGTTTCGCGTTTTGATATCACAATAATAGCTGATTTTTATAATGCGCTTGCGCATTATATCTTCTTGATTTGCTTTTTACTTTTTGGCCGGGATTTTTTTATTGCTTCATTTACACGATTCAGAAAAGCCATGAAGTTTTTGTAGTATTTCTGAGAAGGCTTTTTTATTATTGGTATTTTTATTGATTGTGCAAGGTCTATTTGGGAAGGGAAGACAAAGCATTTGGCTTCTTCTGTTTTCTTTATGGAATCAGTCTTTACATTCAATATTATTCCAACAAATCGTCCGTCCTTGGTCAGCAGAAAGTCGCCGACTTCCGCTTTGGTTTCAGAGCTTTTGCGGGGTGGATTGCTTACATACAGGTATTTATCGCCAGGAGTAAGGCTTATGGAGCATCTGCTGCCAAGATCGCAGCTCCCTTTGCCAAAGCTGTTTTTTTTGAACAGGTAGATGTTTGTCAGTCCGCGTTCTTTCAGTTGTTTGAAAGTTATAGGCATCAGCGGCTTGCGTTTGTCTATGCTTTGAGGCATTGGAATCATGCAGATGCGCTTGTCTTCAGCCAAGC
>CAZYVR010000179.1:4642-11588 GCA_964651145.1 uncultured Victivallales bacterium
TACTATTGGCCCTGCAAGTTTTGTCTCCTGGAGCTCGCCGGTCGGCGGAAAGACGGCGTATTTCAGGAAGTAAATGCGGTTGTGATTAACCCAGTTGTTTTTTATTCCCATCAGGTCGCTGAAGTCGGCAATAATATATGTGTTTTTGCCTATTGCCACTTGAGGAAGAAACCAGGTCTTATTAAATTTATAATCCTGAAACCAGCGCGTTTCCATTATTGAGCAAACAAGCTTGACTGTGGCGTTGTCATATACTTTGAACACGTCTGTTTTAAGCTGTTTCTCGGTTTCGTTTAGCTTTTTTTGGGTATGCGACAAGTCTTGCTTGGTTGCGCTCAGGGCGCCAGTCGTTTCTGTCAAGCTAAGTTTGGCTGTAGTCAGGGTGTCCTTGGTTGTGTCGAGTTCTTCTTTTGTGTTTTCGAGCTTGCCTTTTGTCTGTGAAAGTTCTGACACGGCTGAAGTCAGCACGCCTTTCATGCTGTTGAGTTTGTTCTCCGCTGTTTTGAATTGCACCTTTGTGTCGCTCAGTTCGCTGATTGAGCAATCCAGCCTCAGTTGTGTTTCGGATAGCTCTTTTTCCATCGCGTCAAGCCTGCCCTGGGCATATGAAAGTTTATTGGTTGATGAGATAAGTCTGCCCTGAGTGTTTATTAGTTTGTCGTTGGCGTTCATCAACTTTTCTTCAGTCTGGCCCAATCTGTTTTTTATATGACTGATTTCTTTTTGTTTGTAAGTCAGTTCCACTTTTGCGGCGGTCAAGATGGCCACTGTTGATCTGAGATTGTTTTTTGTGGTTGAAAGCTCGCCTTCGGTAGAGGCAAGAGCGCTCTTTGTCTGAGCCAGTTCTTTGGATACGACGTTAATTTTTTCGCGTTTGATTTCTATCGTTTTTGCATGGTCAGACAATTTTTTTTCTGAGTTTGCTATTTGTTTTTTAGACAGTTTAATCTCTTTTTGGGCCACATTGAGGCTTTGCTCTGTTTCTCCGTGTTTTTCTTTTGTTTTTTGCAGTTCCTGAGCTGTGGCGCTCAGCGAAGTCTCTGTTTCAGCCAGTTCCTGAGCTGTGGCATTCAGCGAAGTCTCTGTTTTAGCCAGTTTTTGCGCGGCGTCAAGCAGTTCTTGTTCTGTGGACTTCAAGCGCAGTTTGGTCGTGTGCAGATTTCTCATCATTTTGGATATCTGCATTTCGTCCACATAATTAACAGGAACAGATGAGCGATATTCTCCCATGCCAGAGCTTAAAGAGAGCACCGACAGCACCAGAAAGTCGCAGATGACTATCAGTATTGAACGGTTCACGCTTTGACATCTCCAATTTTGCGGGATTCTTCATCCCTTTTTGTTATTAACTGCTGGCGGTATGGGAAGAGCATTGTAGTCCTGAGTATGACGCTTATAATTATTCCTATGATGGTGGATGAATACGCGATAAGGCGGCCCATCTGCGGGCTGAAGGTTATTATTATAAATGAAACGACTGTGCCGAAAAGTCCAATGTAGAGCGGCAGGTCAAGAAAAATATCGGCGTTCTCAAGTCTTTTGAGTTTCAGGTCTGACGATGAGTCGCTGGATTTGATTGTGCTGATTACGTGTCCGGCAAGCAACATTGCGAATAATTGCATGACCATGACCATTGCCAGCAGAAAAACTGATATCGGGTGATTTTCCTGATTTATGCGGAAGCGCAATCCTCTTTCCGGGGTGATTGAGACGCCTGCCGCATTTGCGGCTTCAACGGAGACGGGATGAGTCGGCTTTGTCTCTCCTTTCAGCATGAAATGCACGGTGAACAAGCTCGCAAATATAATTATGGCTGCAATTATTGTAAATATGATGACTTTTCGCATGGCTTTTCCTTTGGAATTTTTTAAATCTTAAAAAGAATAAAATTACAGGCAGATGCGGCGAATACAAATTTTTAGCGCCCTATTTCGGTTTTAAATTTTTGCAACAGACAATAAACGCAGCCGCCAAAAGTCTTGAAAATATAAAAAGCGCGGCGCAGGCTGAGTAAAAAAACAAGCCGTGTTTGGGCGCGGGATGCAGATGCTCTACAGCTTGTTGAAGTGCGAATCGTAAATAAGTTGTCTTTCGTTGGTTCCTACCATTTAAGCACCGGGTCTCTGATGAGGTCTTTTACCCGTTGTTCTATTATGCTTTTTGCCTTCTTTTTTCTGGATTCATATTTTTTTCGGAATTCATTTAATTTTTTTTCAGCCCCTTCAAGACGTTTGCGATTTATTTCCATTTTTTCGTTGAATTCTTTTTCGGTCATTTCTCTGATTTGATTCAGGCATTTTTGCTTCTCTTCGGGACTTGAGGCTTTGCTGTAATTATTCAGGAGTTTTTTGAGCTTTTTTTGTTTTTCATTTTGTTTCTTTTTCATTTCCTGCATTTTTTTCTGGACTTCCTTCCTGAAAGCTTCAGGATTTTCCTTTCGCAGTTTTTTGAGGCGCTCCTGCTCTTTTTTGGGCAGAGAATCAAAAATGTGCTTCATTCTCAGAGAGCCTTCGCGTTTTCCTGTCTGATTGTCCTTGTCCCGTTTATTTTTTCTTTCGCGTTTTTCAGGTCTTCTGTCATTGTTTTCAGGCCTGAGATTCTTATGTCTTTCATCGCGATCATTGCCTGCTTCCTGAGCGGAAGAGTCAAACGCCGCCATGGATATGGCAGCAAGCAGGAATAATGCAATCGGGCTTAGATGTCTTTTTTTTCCGGCGTTCATAAATTAATCTCCTGATTTTAGTGCTTTAGCTTTCAATTTTTACGTTTTTTATTGAGGGCTTCGCTCTCATTAAGTCAAAAAAACGGGTATTTCTATTATAAATTCTTCATCATTGCTGTTGTTCTCAGAATTGTCATTGCCGCCTATATTTACATCGGCAATGCATATTTCAACTTCTGTGCGAAGATCGGTGATTTCTTTTTGCATGCTGACCATGTCCCATTTGACTATTTGGTGGCTGGCGTTGGCTGCCCGATTCTCGTTGTTGGCTTGAATTTGAATGGCTTTATCTCTCAGAGTGGCAAAGAACGCCAGAGCAAACAGGGCCACGCATGCGGCGGCGGAGGCGAATGAGAGCCAGCGGTAAAAGGCTTTTGTGTGCGCCGCGCGTGCTCTGATGTAAGTGTCTGCCTCATTTACAATCATAAACTCCACTGTTTTGGGAACCTTGCGGCGCATTTCCGGCTGGACATCTTTCAAGGCTATCCATTGCTGTGCGAGTTCCCGGCATTCTTTGCATTGCGATATGTGTTTTTGCAATGCTGGATCAAGGTTTCCATCGCATGACAATATTTCAGTTTGTATCTGTTCGCAGTTCATTTTAGCCATTTCCTTCCCGCCATTCGGCCAGGAGTTTTTGCAAATTATTCAGCGCGTACTTCATTCTTCCCAGAGCCGTGTTTATTGAGCATCCCTGTATTTCGGCCACTTCTTTGAAGCTCAGTCCGTCCTGTCTCATTGTGAACACTTCTCTCAGCTCCGGATTCAAGCGGTTGAGAGCCCAGTTCACGGCTTCTCCAATTTCGTTCATATCCATCTGGCGCCAAGGTTCTTTGCTGTCTCCTTTTATGTGTTTGATTCTGTCCTCCAAGGCGACAGAATTGTCTTCAAATTTTCCTCGCCTGAAGTGATCAATTGCCAGATTGTGGGCAATCCTCATCATCCAGGCCAGGAACCGTTGCCTGCTTTTATATTTTGGCAGTTGATGAATCACTTTGATCCAGGTCTGCTGGAATATGTCGTCAACCAGCGCGTGTTGACCTGGCATCAAACGGTTCAAATACGAGAACAACTGCTTTCTATAACGCTCGTAAAGAACATTAAATTCTGACGCATCGCCATTCAGATAGCCGTTTATCAGCTCATCGTCAGACAAATTTTCTTTTTTGTCAAATGCCATAATCTGTTAAGCTAACGTTCAGGGTTTTAAATTTATTGCCTTAAACTTTGAAATATTCAGAAATTTTGCAAATTCCACATCTGCCGGCAAAAGGTCGCACAGCAGAAGTTTTTCAAGTTCCAGCCATTGCATTTGCTGGCCTTCCTGGGGTTCCGGCTTTTGGGCTTTATTTTTCAAGACGCAGCGATAAAAGCGGAGCGACACTTTTTTTCCAGGATATTCATGTTCCAGCGAAAATATCATGTCGAGAGTCATTATATCGACTCCTAATTCTTCACGAATCTCCCTGCGCAGGCATTCAGTGTCTGTTTCGGCTTTGTTTACTTTGCCGCCGGGGAATTCCCATTTGCCTTCCAGATGCTTGCCCGCAGGACGGGTGCAGAGCAGGATGCGACCATTTTTTCTTATCACTGCCGCGCATACTTGTATTGTTTTCATCTGTTTTGCCTCTGCCCCATATTGTTTTCGAGTCAATAATTTAAAGCCCTTTAACCGGGTTTATCAAGCTTAAATGAAGTATAATTGTTGAAAAGGGGCGTCTTGGCTGTATTTTTCCCCAAAAGCTAAGGAAAAATTGCAATGCCTATTTACGAATACAAATGCGACGATTGCGGCTCTGAATTTGAAAAATTGGTGAAGAATTCGTTAGAAAGTGTTTCTTGCGAAAAGTGCTCCAGAAATAATATCAGCAGAAAGTTGTCCGTCTTTTCAGCAAGCGTCTCCGACGCTTCCTCGTGTCCAACCAAAAGAGAATGCCCTGCGGCAAGTTCATGTTCCTGCTCGCGCGGAGCCTGCGGGCATTCAGGCTGAGGCAATGAAAAAAAGCGAATTGTTGAAAATATTTGCCGAACTTGATTTTCACCCCGGCAAACAACTGGGGCAGAATTTTCTGGTGGACGCAAATCTGCTTGAGTTTATTGTCAGAACAGGCGCGCCGACTTCAGGCGAGACTGTTTTGGAGGTCGGGCCAGGGTTTGGAGTTTTGACGCGCGCGCTGCTGGCAACCGGAGCAAAAGTCACAGCCATTGAGTTTGACCACAGAATATGCGCGTATTTGAGGGATAATATATCAGACCCGAATTTTAAGCTCGTTCAAGGCGACGCCTGCAAAGTTGACATTGAAGAGGCGGTGGGTGACGCGGATGATTTCCGTTGCATTGCGAATCTTCCGTATTCCGTAAGCAGTGTTTTCATTGCGCGTCTTTTGGAAATGGAGAATCCGCCATTGAGTATGCTGTTCATGCTTCAAAAGGAAATGGGGCTCCGGCTTGCCGCAAAGCCGGGCATCAAAAACTATGGCTCGCTTTCGGTCCGCTCGCAGTCTGTTTACGATGTTGAATTGTTGCGATCTGTGCCGCCGCAGGTCTTTTTTCCCAGACCTGATGTGGGCTCAGCTTTGGTTGCTTTTAAGAGAAAATGTATTTTTCCAGCCGTTGATATCAGAATAAAGCTTGCATGGCTTTCAAAAATTGCCTTTTCGAAAAGAAGAAAGATGATGTTTAAAACTCTGGCCCAGGCGTGCGACGCTTCACGATTGGAGGAAGTGTACGCGGCTTTTAACTTAACCAAGGATCTTCGACCCGAAGCTGTGTCATCGGATACTTTTGTGGATATGGCTCGGATGTTGTTGGATAGCTAGCTGAATGAATAAACGGACAATGGATAAATACCTGACCAAAGCCTTTGTCTGCGACATTGAACCGGCTCCGCAACGAAAATTTAAAGGCGCAGTGGTTATTCCTGCATACGCCGAATCGGATTACTTGCCTGACACGGTGAGGGCGCTTGCCGCAAACAATGCGGAATTTCTGCGGGATGTCATGCTTTTAATTGTTGTAAACAATCCGGCAGACGGAGACAATTCCAAGCTTGAGGATAATCGCGTGATTCTTGAGGCTTTGAGGCGCGGAGAGTTTGAGCTTAAAGGACTGAGCTTGTTTTGGATTGACGCTTCTTCGCCTGGAAAAGAAATCAGCGCAAAAGGCGGGGTAGGCGCGGCGCGCAAGCTGGGAATGGACTCAGCTCTGAAATTTTTAGACTGGAACAACGAACCCTTGCTTTTTTGTCTTGACGCCGATACTCTTGTTGAGCCAAATTATATTGAAGTTGTTTTTGATTTTTTCCGGGATAATCCCGGTGATCCGAGTGCTGTGGTCAAATTCAGCCATCAGCTCGGCCAAAATGCTTCCGAAAACAACGCGATTGTTGATTATGAGCTTTTTATGAGATATTACGTTGCGGCTCTGAAGTATTCCGGCTCGCCATATGCTTATCATGCCCTTGGCTCAGCTATCGTATGCCGCGCCGAGGCATATGTGAGGGCAGGGGGGATGCGCGTCAAGAACGGGGGCGAGGATTTTTATTTTCTTCAGGCGCTGAGAAAGTGCGGAGTCGTTGGAAATGTGACCGGCACATGTGTTTATCCTTCCTCAAGGCCCTCAGACAGGGTTCCTTTCGGGACAGGCCCCAAGATTAGAGAGATTATTGACGGCAAGGACATGACCGTTTATAATCCTGGCATTTTTGATGTTTTAAGGGTTTTGTATAAGTTTGCTTATTCAGCTTCGCTTGTCGATTTTGAGAATTTGGCGGAAAACTTTAAGGAGCTTTTTCCTGTTGAAATAACTGATTTTCTTTGTGTTTGCGGCTTTGAGTCCAGTTGGAGGAAAATATTGAAAAACACGCCAGCAAGCTTGCCTTATGCTCGCGCGGCTTTTGACACTTGGTTTGACGCTTTCAGAACGCTGAAGTTTATGCATTTTTGCGAGAAGCATTTCTTGGAAAAGTATCCGCGAATGAATGCCTTGTGCGCGTTGAAAAAGCTAATAAAAAACGCGCCCGAAAGCGCGTTTGAAAGTAAATCTAATGCCCTTGAGTGGCTAAAGGATACAGGCTGTTAATTTTCTTCTTTTTTCTTTCTTCTCTTATATTTGCCTGATTTCTTTTCTTCTTTCACAATCTGCTTGGCTTTTTCTTTTATTATTGTCATTTTTTCGTGGAGCTTCTGCATTTCTTTTCGTAGAGTTTTTTTTTTGTTTATGTTT
>CAZYVR010000180.1:0-11567 GCA_964651145.1 uncultured Victivallales bacterium
GAATGTCATATTCAGGCCTTGCGCCACTGCCCCATCTGTCATTGTTGGGCGCATGGGGATGCTTCCCATCTCTGCCATGAGAATAATAAAGGCACAAGCCCAGCCCGCGTTTTTCACAAGCGTCCGCAAGCTCTTTGACAAGGTCTCTTTTGGCGGGCGAATTCACGCTGTTGAATGGAGTTTCCTTTGTGTCCCAAAGGCAAAAGCATTCGTGGTGCCGCGTTGTGAGGTTCACATATTTCATTCCGCATTTTCCGGCAAATTCCGCGATATAATCCGCGTCAAATTTTTCCGCCGTAAACTGATCCGCCAGCTTCGCGTATTCCGCTACGGATATTTTTTCCCGCAGTTGAATCCATTCATGGTTTTCGAGCAAAGAATAAAGTCCATAGTGCAGGAACAGCCCATACTTTGCCTCCTTGAACCATTTCAAATTTGCCGCTCTCGGATTCTGAGCGTATTCAACCACATAGTCTTTCAGATAATTTGGAACAGTAGTCATGCTTTGGCTCCTTAATAATGCAACTATGAATATTATACAGTAGCTTTCAGATAATTTAAATGTATATTATACAGTAGTCCATATACATTTTACAGATATTGCTTTATGATAGACATGCTTTCGACATTGAAAACAGAGATTTTTACGGCAAAGCGCGCATACTGCAACGCCAGCTGGGACTATGACTATATCAACAGTTCTTTCACTAGACTGTATCATACCACCAGCGGAGAAGCCTATGTTGTCTGCGAAGGACGCAAGTATCATCTTCGCCCAGGAGCATTGCATCTTTTTCCTTCCCACACGCCGCTTGCAATGCATTGTCCCAAAGAAATGACACAGCAATTTCTGCATTTCACGGCGGAGATGCTAAACGGCATAGACATGTTCAAATTTTTCCGCGTCGAACGCGAAATAAACATAAGCAACATCCCTCGTGTTAAATATTTATTAAACCGCCTGGAGGCAATCTGGCAGACAGGCCGCCTGGAGCATGCTCTGGAGACAGAAGGAATCATCCGGATATTGTGCTCAATGTTTATCAGCGAAGAGACCACTTCAAAACAAACAGAATTTATAAATAACTCAATGCGGTTCAGAACTGTTTTTGAATTTATGGAAAAACATTATGCCAAAAAAATAACCCTATCCGACCTTGCGGAACAACTCAATTTGCAGCCCACGTATTTTTCCAATCTGTTCAGCAGCCGCATGGGAATGCCGCCAATAAAATACCTGAACCGCAAACGCATAGAAAAGGCCCAGAACATGCTGCTTTTCACAAAAGACAGCCTGGGGGAGATAGCCGAAAAAGTGGGATTTGAAGATGTCTTTTACTTTTCAAAAATTTTCAAAAAATACGTCGGAACCGCGCCCGACCATTATCGAAAACAGAAAAAAATACTGTTAAGGTGACACTGGCATTTAAAATCATTTTTCTTTGCGGGATGCAGGCAAAATAAATTAACTTTTCCCGCAAAAAATTTGAATAGCAATGAGGCGGGCATAAGTTAAGGCCAGTTAAATAAACAGGCGCAATTATGCATCATAAAGAAAACACGCAGGAAGAAGAGCAAGGGCTCGTGCCGCTTTCCGAAGCGCCGGAAGGGGCAAGGGTTGTAATTGTTAATTTTCACGGACGCGGACACTTTAAGCATCGCCTGACAAGCATGGGATTGAAGGCGGGCGCAGAATTAAAAGTGCTTAGCAACAGCAAACAGTTTTTTGGCGGCCCGATAATGGTGTCAACCGGGGATTCCAGATTTGGCATTGGCAAAGGAATGTCCAGCAAGGTTCTTGTGAGGCTGATAGACATTGAATAACAAGGCAGGGCGGCCTTGGTGAATATTTTAAATGCCTGCAATGAAGCAGGCTGAACGCTTAAGAGAGATATTTTGCAAGATTTTCACATGCACACATATTTATGCAAGCATGCCTCCGGCACGCCCGAGGAATACCTTGCGCGCGCCGAACAGCTCGGACTTGAGATCATAGGCTTTTCCGACCATATCCCGTGGCCCGTCGGTTATGATTCAGAATGGCGGATGAGAGCTGAAGATTTCCCGCTTTATCGGGAGATGATAGAAAAGCTTCAGAAAAACAGCAAAAAAATAAAAGTGCGCTTTGGGATTGAAATGGATTGGACGCCAGGACAAATGGATGAGATTCATCAAAATTTGAGCAAAGAAAATTTTGACTTCATTTTAGGCTCGGTTCATTATGTGGACGGCTGCGCCTTTGACAATCCTGACTTTATCTCGCGCTGGAAAGAGAAAAACTTTTCCGAACGCATATGGAACCGCTATGCGGAGCTTCTTTATGATTTCATAAAGGAAGCTGACTTCGATATAATAGCGCACGCGGATCTGCCCAAAAAATTCGGATACTGGCCTGAAAACATGAAGGATTTTCTTAAAAAAATCGATCTGGCCTTTGCCGAAGCCGGCAAAAAAGGAATGGCCATCGAAATAAACACTGCCGGCCTTCGCAAGCCCGCAAAAGAAATTTATCCTTCTCTGGAAATACTCAAGCTGGCAAAGAAAAACGGCTTGCTTCTGACAACTGGCTCTGACGCTCATTCTCCGGAAGAAGTAGCGGCCGATTTCACGAAAGCCGCGGAACTGGCAAAAGCCGCCGGATACACCCACACGACGGACTACAAACAACGCAAGCCGCAACTCCTGCCATTGTGATTGACATCTCATATTGAAAAATAGCGAAGCCACCGGCTTTGCCGACCAGTGAGCTCCCCACTGGACAGCGCCCGGACAAAGTCCGGTTTTTTATACGATTGCATCAAGCTCTTTTTTTATTTCTTTAAACTCAGAAAAAAACTGTAATCCCTCAGTGAAGCTGGCGCGGCGACATCAAACAGCTATGGCTTTCGCCCTTGGCGAGCGCTCATTGCCGCGCGGCTAGCCGGCATTCCGCCCCGGGAAGCCTCCGGGGAAGCCTCCGGAGGCATGTTTTTACTTTTAAAAAACACTTTCACTGAGGGATTACAAAAAACTGGCGCATTTCCCGTTTTTTAAAAAAAGGCTATTGACTAAATTTAAAAAAGACAGTATATTCATCATAGTTTAATTAATATTCATCAATAACTAATTATATATTATGGCAAACAAAGATCTAGTACAGTCTCTTTTAAGAGGAATTGAAATTTTGGAAATGCTTTCAAAGTCAAATGAGGGCATGCGTTTGAATGAAATAGCCAAAAGGCTGGATGTCAAAGATCCGACAGCGCACAATTTGCTGCGGACTTTAGCGTCAAAAGATTATGCCAGGAAGACGCCGGAGAATCTTTACAGCCTTGGAAATGCCGCGTGGAGTTTAGGAGACCGGAACAAAGAGCAAGTTTTTTCCAAAAGGATTATGGAAGAGATGGAAAAATTGTCGGCGGCATTGCCTGGGAAAACAATAACGTATTGCGAACTTAGCGGAAAACGCGTAAAAATCAGCTTCAGAATACATGGCAAAACTTCAGGCGAAATACAACAGCCCGACAATATGTTTCTTCATTTGTACGCAAACGCGTCCGGCCTTGCTTTTCAAGCTTTTGCGGAAAATGAGGAGAGCCTGCTGGATCTGAGAGAAGACGCGCCTTTTTACGAGCATGGAGCTCATCTATGGAAAACACCGTCAAAGCTGAAGGCTTTTCTTCTTGATGCGAAAGAAAAATCTTATGTTGTTCCGCCATTCGACAATCAGGATTTTTTCAGGGTGGCTGCCCCGGTTTTTGGCAAGCAAAAAAATCTTCTCGGCGCAATAGGCGCCAGCGCGCGCTCTAAGGGCATAAAGAACGAAAAAGAAAAAACAAACATAATAAACGCCACGCTTGCGGCAGCCAAAAAATTAAGCCAAGCATAAAAAACACATAAACAAGGAGCTGAAAAATGCCCGTGGAAACTCCTCTCGCAGAACGCATGGAATTGACCAATCTTTCACATCCCGAAAAAGACGCCAATTCTGAAGAACTCACCAAAAAAGAACTTACCGCGGAGGTGAAAAGATACTCAAAATCGCTTGGGGCGGACATTGTGGGAATTGCCTCAATGGACAGATTTGACGGAGCCCCCAAACAAATGGACCCGCGCTATATAATGCCGGAGGCCAAGTCGTGCATTGTCATGGGATTCAGAGTCTTGCGCGGCTCGCTCCGGGGAATCGAAGAGGGAACATTTTTCAGCAATTATTCGTCTATGGGATATGGAGGCATCACTTATATATTTATGCCGGTCGCCGTTGTTAATTTGTGCCGCTTCATCGAAGACATGGGCCATGAAGCCTTTCCGATGGGGCATCAAAGCGACTGGCGCGCAATAGACAATGAAGGCCGCCTCAGAACTGGCTTCAGCAAGCCTGTTGAGCCCGGAAAGCCTGCTCCCGATATAATGGTCCACCTGCGTCTTGCGGCTTTTGCGGCCGGATTGGGAGAAATAGGCTGGAGCAAGATGCTGATCACTCCGGAATTCGGGCCCGCCTTGAGAGTTGGCTTGGTGTTGACTGAGATGGATCTTGTGCCTGATCCCATTTACAACGGCCCCAAGCTTTGCAATAAGTGCATGGCATGCGCGCGGGCTTGTCCGGGAAATGCGATAAGCACAGAAAAAAGCGTTAAAGTAAATGTTGCCGGACACGAAATAGAATGGGGCGAAATAAATCTGGATGCGTGCGACGTTGCTTTCAGAGGAGCGACTGAAGTTCCCGACTCAAAGAATGCGGGACATTATATCAGCGGTTCTGAAAGCTTTCAGCCCAACAATATTTCTCCGTTCTACAAATGCCCTCCAAAAGTCTATAGCGCAGGCAAAGCCGTATGCGGAGCTGGCGGCTGCACCAGAGCGTGCATTGCAAGCCTTGAAGCTAGGGATGTGCTGAAAAAGAAATTCCATAAGCCCTTCAGAAGAAAAAAGCCATGGAGTGTCGACTGGTCCAATTACAATGAAGAAATAAACAGTCTTCCGAAGGGAACCATAGGAATAAACACAAGACTTGACACGGATTAAAAATTATGAATGCAAAGCTGAAAAAACATTTTGGAACGGATCCAATTGTCTGGGTTGCCGCATGGGGAATTTCAAAGCTCAGAAAAAGAGCCGGCAAGTTTGCGGGCTCTATTTGCGGAGAGAGTTTATATTATGACAAATGGCATGAAAGGGCAATGTCAAGGGAAGCGGCCGAAAAGCTTTCCGGTCTGGGAGTCAATCTTGTAGTGTTGCCGTTCTCCATAGGCGGCGATGAAAAAGCCGAAAAACAGGAGCGCGACGATTTCGAGAAAATGACAGGCTATTTGCACGAATTCAATATTGTCTCGCTTCCATACGTTCAGTACCAGAATATTCTTCAGGAGTCGTCTGTATTCCCCAACACTGTCTGGGCAAAAAGACTGGACGGGAGCAGAGCCCAATACAACTACTGGCGGCGCACTGCATGTCAGTCATCCAGAGAATTTATAGATTATGTCAAAGGACTAATCAGCGACGCTGCAAAGCGCGGCGGGGATGGTGTCTGGATAGACAACAATTATCTCAAGCCATGCAGTTGCGACCAGTGCCGCCAGGGATTCAAAAGCTATTTGACAACAAACCGTCAGGATCTGCTCGAAGAATTATATCTGGAAAACTTTGACAACATAGAAATGCCTTCTGATCTGAACTATTCTTCAGATCCCATAGCTCAGGCTCTAATAGACTTCAACTGCGAAAGAAACCTAAAAATACACAGAGAACTGAAAAGCCATCTTGAAAGCATTTCCCCATACGCCCTTTTCGGGTCAAACCCAGCGCTCTATCGCGGCTCTTCGCATACGGCAAACGGCGTTGACTTCAAAGCCTTGATTGAGCTCAACGATTTGATGTATCTGGAAAATAAGTTTTTCCCGGGAAAAACAAAAGGACAGACAACGGGCAATTATCATGGCTATGTCGCTTGCGACTCGCTCGGCTCAACAGCCATTCCAGGAGCATGGAAAAGGGAAGATTTTGACTCCACAGGAAAAGTGGAAAAAACAGGCATGCCGGAAACAAAGGAAGATATTCAGAAAGTTCTTTTTGAGGCGGCAACATTCAATGGCTCGCTTGGAATGCTCTGGGCCGTGCGCTCGCGTCCCCGATATATGTGCGACTCCGAAGAAGATCTGATGACTATGTACTTTGAGCATCCGCAAATATACAAAGCAATGAAATCGACCATTGATTTTCTGAAGCCGCTGCCGATATTCGGAGAAAGAAAAAACATAGCCAACATTGCGGTTATGTATCACAAAGAAAGTCTAAAGCTGAATTTTGACGCGTCATTTGCGTCTCTGCATTCCACAGAGGAACTGCTGCTTCAAGCCGGAATGCCATACAATGTCGTTTTCTCTGAAAATCTTGAAGAAAGCATAAAAAAGCACAAATTGCTGATATTGCCGGAAGCAGCCTTGTTAAGCGAGCCGGAAGCGAGGTCGCTGGAAAATTATGTGGAAAAAGGCGGACGGCTTCTTGTCATCGGCTCTCCCGGACTTTTTAATGAAAAATGCAGACCTCGAAAAGATTACATCCTCAAAAAATTGCTTAACGCAAGCAGCTTTGACAAAAGCGGTGAAATCATAATAAACACAAGCGGAAAAGGCAAAACCGCTTATTGCCCATCAGAAGGCCTGACGGAAATTCCTATCAGGAAAATGATGAGCAAAAATCCGAATATGCGCCTTCCCAAATGGACGGAAAGAAAAGGAGGTCTGCTCAATGCATTGGATGAACTGTTGGGAAATGACAGACAGATCATTGTTGAAGGCGGCAATTCTCCGGCAATAAGCCTGTCCATGACCGAAGAAGGAAAATGCGCAATTCAATTGTTCTCCTATGATGCGGAGCCTCAAGAAACTGAATTGACAATAAAGGCAAATCTCGCCCTGCTTGACGGCAAAAGAAGGGCAAAGTGGATAACTCCCGGCGCGGAAGAATCAAGCCTGGAGCCGGAGGCTGATTCAGGACAATGCGCGAAGTTTGTTCTGCCAGGCTTTGTGAATTATGGCTTGCTGTTGATTTAGCCGCGCAATCTTTATAAATGCCAACAATTTCAACGCAGATGCTGCCCGGAATCAACGTAGAGGATGTTTCCGGTTATTGAATCGTTTTTTACAAGAAACAGGCAGGCATCTGTAAGGTCTTTCATTTTCACCGGCCTTTGCAGGGGAACCAACTTGAGTGTTTTTTCCATTTTCGAACTCTCCATTCCAACTGGCGGGAGGACGGGGCCTGGAGCGATTCCGTTCACTCTTATCCGGGGAGCCCATTGCAGCGCCGCCGAAATGGTCGCTTCCGCCAAAGCTTTCTTGGAAAGCAAATAGCTTCCGCCAAGGGAATCCGTTTTGCATATCTGCTGGTCAAGAATGTTTACGACACATCCTTCATCCAGATTTTGCGCCTGAAACTTTTTCATCAGCTCCAAAGGGACTGTGAAGTTTACATTGAACTGTTCCTCAAATTCAGAATATGTCTCGTCCGCAAGAGGCTTGACGAAAAAGCTTGACGCGTTGTTTACAAGTATGTCCACAGCTCCGGCCTGCGCAAATATTGCCTCCGCCGCGTCTTGCCTGGAAAAGTCGCATTGGACAACTCTATGCCCCATGGCTTCACCGCCAAGCTCTTCGAGCAATTCTGTTGCTTGCTCCAAAGATTTTGAGCAATGCACAGCCACTTTTGCGCCAGCGTCGGCAAAGGCCCTGCATATGGCCCGTCCCAACCTGAGCGCTCCGCCTGTGACAAGGACTCGTTTTTCTTTAAGCTTCATAAATTTTTCTCCTGACAAAAAATAAGTTGTTTTTTTGCAATTAAAAGCTAAATTTGAAGTTTAGACGGGGAAAGGCGCAATAAAGCCTTGATCCAAAATTATTAAAAATAACCATATTATCAATCCGGGGGAGAGCTGCAATGAAAAAAATGATCTTATTGGCAATTATCGGGACAGCGTTTTTGACAAGTGTCAAGCTTCACGCTCAGTCACAGCCAGCCAGCGCAGGGATAAGCAAATCAACAATAGCCGTGCTTCCGTTCATCGTTGACGAAACCATGCAGATAACCATAGGCAATCAAACTCTTATTCCACGCGTCCTTGAAACGGAATTTTCATCGGAAATAACTGAGTTTCTGGTGAAGTCCCGCAAATTCAACGTTCTTGAAAGGGATTATATCCGCAAAATTTTAAATGAAAACAAACTGACCGAATCTGAGTGGGCAAAGGCGGGCGAAGACCAGAAAATAGGCCAGCTGCTTATCGCCGATTATCTTGTGATTGGCTATATAGACAGATTGTCATTCTTCAGAACATTGAAAGTCATAGAACTGACAGGCGAGCGGTCGATAAATTTCATAGGCGACTTCAAGATCCATTTTCGCATAACTGAAGTAAAATCCGGGAAAATAGTGTTCGCTCAACAACTGAAAGAAAAGTTAAACAGCCAGGATCTCAAAAGAACGATGTCGTACAAAGAAAGAAAAGACATGACTCTTGGCGATTTCAAGGACGTTCTTTTCAACCGCGTCTCGCAATTGGCTGGAAATATGATTCTCGAAGGGATTTATCCGATAAAAGTGGCGTCTGTGCAAGCGAATGAAGTAATGCTCAACCGCGGAACCGGAGCCGGGATAACAGTCGGCAAAAGATATGGCATTTACAACATGGGCGACTCGGTTGTTGACCCTGACACCGGCGAGAGGCTCGGCAGCGCCGAAAGCAAGGTTGCCGAAGTCGAAGTGACAAGCGTTCATCCCAAGTTCAGCAAAGCAAAAATCACAAGCTCAACAGGCACGATACATCCCGGAGCCATTTGCCGTTCAATGAAAGTCCAGGAAGAAAACAACGCTCCGGCAATTCCGCGCGCAACACCGGGCTGGTAGACACACTGGAATGAAAGATTTTGCAAGACATTCTTCAAATACCTTTGCGGCCGCGCTTGCGATGGTTCTTTGCGGATGCTCCACAATCTTTGATTCCAGAAGCCAAAAAAAGCCGATGATGCTTCTGTACGCCTCTGGAAAGTTTGATGAGGCGGCTACGCTGACAAAGGCAAAATCTGAGTCCCGTAAAAACACCGGCGACGCGTTTATGTGGCAACTTGAAGAAGGCAGCGCATGCTTTGCCGAAGGAAAATACAAGGAAAGCCTAAGCGCATTCAGAGAGGCTGAAAAAACAGCAAATGACTTTGAAAAGCGCGCGGTCGTCAGCGCGCGCGACGGAGCCGCTGAAGGCGGAGCCGTAATCACAAATCAAAACGCCTTCCCGTACAAAGGCAACTATTGCGAAAAAATTCTTCTGAACGCATACAAAGCCCTAGACTATTTTGCGCTTGGCGACAGCGAAGGCGCGCGCGTTGAGCTCCGCCGCATGTACGAGCGGCAAAAAGAAGCCAGGGATGAATTTGAGGATGACATAGAGAACGCCGAAAAAGAAGCCAATAAAAACAAGTATAATTCCGCCAACATCATAAACGGCGTCCCGGAAATGAAGCAGATAAACCAGATTGTGGACAAGCAATCCAACCGCGCTTTGGGCGATTTTGTGAATCCCTTCGCCACTTATCTTTCAGCGATAGGCTATCTTTCCGGCAATGACTACGGCGGGGCCACGGTTGATTTTCGCAATTTATACAAAATGGCGAAAACAAACAAGCTTATTCAGCGCGATTTCGCAACTTGCGCCAAAATGTCGGCAATGGATGTCCCGCCAGAACTGTCCAGCGTCAAGCCTTATGACTACTCATTGACAAATGATGTGATTTTTGTCATATTCGCCAACGGCTTGGCGGCAGCCAAAAAAGCAATCACGATTCATCTGGTTCTTCCGCCTCCGGTCACTGGATATTTCGGAGTGGCCTTTCCTGTGCTTGAATATTTCCCCAAACCTTACAAAGGACTGACTGTGACAGACTCTTGCGGCAACAGCGTCCGCACGGAAGTTGTCGCCGAAATGGATCCGATCATATCAAGAGAATACAAAAAAGCCCTGCCCGGCATGATTATCAGGATTTTTATATCGGTGGCGGCAAAGGAAACCGCAAATTACTTTGCCCTGAAAGAAGCAAAAAAGCAGGGCGACGGAGCCTACTGGGTGACAGTCGCCGCTATGAGCGCGTACAAATACGCTTTCAACACGGCGGATACGCGTTGTTGGCAGATGCTTCCAAAGGAATATCAAATCGCCCATTTGAAAAAGCCGAAGAACGGAAAACTAAAAATTGAGGCCATTGCGTCAAACGGCTCAGTTCAAACAAAAGAAATAAAAGTGGATAATAATAAAAAAATGACAATACTTTATGTAAATTCTCCCGGCCAGGGTGTATTGTCTGTGCGCGCCTTTGAATTCAACTGACAAATATAGGAGACGTGTTATTTATGAAATTTATAAAACTGACAATTTTGCCCGCTTTATTTCTGGCATTTGCCGTGATGTTCAACGGCTGCATGGATTCAGTCAACACTGTGGAAAACACAGAAAAATCAATGACTCCTAACTTTGTCAGATCCAAGCGCGTCGTCACCGATGGATATCTGGATAAGCGCCTCAAAGTCATTCGAGTAGACACCGAACAGCTCAAGTCAGACCTGTTACAGGTTCAGGTTACCCTCAAAAGCACGCGCACAGGCTTGTGGGACTGGCTATGGCATGGCGACAATCCTTATATAATCACTTATCGTTTCACCTGGCTGAACAGCGGCGGAATGGCCGTGGACACCGCCAGCAGTGTCTGGCTGCAAAAAGATGTGCTTCCAGGAGAAACTCTTTGGATATCGGCTGTCGCGCCTAATTCCAAGTGCAAAGACTTTGTGTTGAAAATAAGAGAACTAGAATAGAAAACTTAAGCAAGTGAGGAAAAGAAATGTTCAAACTGGATTTTGAAAAAAGTGACGGACTGATTCCAGCAATCGCGCAAGACTATAAAACAGGCGATGTGCTCATGTTGGCCTATATAAACGAAGAATCATGGAACCTGACTCTGGAAACAGGAAACGCCACATACTGGTCGCGCTCCAGAAGCAAACTCTGGAAAAAAGGCGAGGAATCAGGAAACGTCCAGAAAATAAAAGAGATTCTTGTGGACTGCGACGAAGACACGGTAGTGTTCAAAGTCGACCAAATCGGCGGAGCAGCCTGTCATATCGGATACCGCTCATGCTTTTTTCGCAAAGTGGAAAATGGCGAACTTAAAGTTATAGGCGAAAAAGTATTTGACCCAAAAGAAGTTTACAAAAAGTAGCAAAAAATATGCAGGAACTCAATTATCAGCAAATAATTGAAGGGATTTCAAAGTTGCCGGACATTCATGTAGACACAGAAGTCGCATGGAGCAGCGTGACAACCCTTGGCGTGGGCAACGCAGCAATCCCTGTTCTTGCAAAGCCCGAAAATGACATAGCCCTCGTCAAGCTCATCAAGCATTGCGCCAATGAAAAGATTCCTGTCTTCGTATTGGGAGCCGGAAGCAACACTGTTGGGATGGACAAGCCTTATCCCGGCATTGTCGTAAAATTTTCAAAAGGCGATTTTGCAAAAGTTAAAGCCGGGCGCAAGCATGTGACCGTTG
>CAZYVR010000181.1:0-11539 GCA_964651145.1 uncultured Victivallales bacterium
AAAGTCCGGTTTTTATTCCGACTCTGTCGGCTTTTTTATTTTTCAGGACTTTTGGTGGAGCCGTCGCTTTACAAATATATAGAAAAAATAGAGAAAAAAGAGAAAAAAACTTGCATTATGGAATAAAATGGTCTAATATGGATTAATATGGAACACGCTGGGACAAACAGGGGCCTTTTATGCTGAGTTTTTGCGGACAGGACAAATGCAGTGTCGATGCAAACGGTCGCATCAAGCTGAGTCCCCGAAATCTTTCTGATTTTGCGGAACAAGGGGCTGGCGAAGTCGTTTTGCGCTTCCTTCCTGAAGGAGCGATTGCTGTTTATCCTGAAGATATCTACTTGCAGATGCGCCGGAATGAGCCTCGCCCTGCGGAACGAGCGGCGGCAAGTTTGGTTTTCAGAAGGAGTCTAAGGCATTTTGGAGCGTTGAGCCAGTCTGAAAAGATTTCGCCACAGGGACGCATAACTATTCCTCCGGCGTATCGTGAATATGCGGCCTTGGGGCCCGGCTCAGAAGCGGTGGTCATAGGCGTTGAGATAGGATTGGAAATATGGAATACCGAAAGATGGGCCGAAGAGTTGACAAAAGTAAACGAGCATATCAGGGAAAAAGGCGAACGGGAAATGGCCGATGATTTGATGGGCCGTCCTGGCGCAGGACAATAAAGTTTTTTTGAGCAAGCAAAATATAAACACAAACAAAAATAAAAGGAGGAGCTCTTATGAAGGACAACGCAGTTGAGAACGTGGCATCGCTTGAGGAAAGCTCAAGATATAAAGGGTTGGCTCTTTCTGGAATATTGAAGAAGGCGAACAGAAAGAATCCTTTTGTTATCAATCAATTGGAATTGGATAAAAGGCATTCATTGAAAAAATTGTTTTCGCAACTGAATTTGAAAAATTTTCTGATTTGAACAAACACAAATATAAAAGGGGGATCCTGTGAAAAGAGTTCCGCAAGCAAATTCAAAAAAACGCTGGATTGTGTGCATGGGGATTATTGTTCTTTCCCTGCTTTTGCTTGGCGCCGGGCGCGTGACGGAAAAACTCCGCGAAAGAAATTCACATAAGCGCGAAGAGAAGCAAATATGGACAGAAATAGTTGCGGGCATGAGCCAAGAACTTCCGCTTGAGCACAAAAAAGCCTGGGCGAAGATTGCCAGGGAAAAACCGAAGTTTCTTATGGAAATATGCACCGTAAACTTAAGCCCTCTTTCATCAGGGCGTTCTAATTAAATTAGCCAAGGCGAGCTTGCCCGCCTTTATTTTTCAACAAGCAAAAAGGAGCTGTCCCATGGCCAAATGCAGAATGAAAACAGAAGTCTACAGCAGAGTATGCGGGTATTTCAGACCGGTAAGCAATTGGAACAAGGGCAAGAAAGAAGAATTTAAAGACAGAAAGACCTATAAAGACAATTCAGGCAAACAAAGCGAGGAAAAAGTTGCCTGAGAAGAGTTTGTTTTTTTTATAATAGGCGGGAGGAAACCGGCTATAAAATAAAGCGCACAGCCAAGGCCATTCGGAATAGTCGTCTCTTTGCCGATTTTGCGCCTTGCGCTTGCGCAACTTCAAAGTTTTTTTATAAAAAATCTTTTATTCGAATTGCCATTAAGCACAGTGTGATTTTTGTTCTAGGGGTTTATATTATGGCTGACAGGGTTTCGCGCAGTCAATTATAAGTTTTAGGATATTTGTTTATTATATGAACACTTTCAGATATCGCGCAGGCATTTTGCTTTTCTTCCTTCTCGCATGGTCATGCCTTGCGGGAGCAAGGCTGTTCTACTATTCGGTTTATGCGCGTTCTGATTATATTGCCAAGGGCAGCAGGCTTGCATGGCGTCAGGGAAACATGCCAGCCAGGCGCGGAAAAATAATGGATAAAAACAAAAGAGTTCTAGCCTGGAATGAAAGATATTTTGATCTTTTTCTGACAACGGAGCTGGCCGCTGATAAGCAAGAGGCAATGTTTGCCGAATTAAAAAAGAATATCTCCGACATCTCGCGTCCCGAAGCCTCAGGGAAAGATGTTTTGCTCAAGAAAGCATTGACGCCCGAAGATATTGTGGCGGTTTCTGAACTTAGAAGATTTTATCCAGCATTAAAAGTGTCTTCACGGCTTGATAGACGATATGTTGATTATTCCAGAATCAGAAAGTTCCTCGGCTCTGTCAGGAACAACAATGGAGTGTTTACAGGAATGTCCGGGATCGAAGCGAAGCGGAACGATACTTTGAGCGGGGTTCCCGGCGCTTACATAGTAATGCTGGACCGCAAGGGCGAATGGATTCGCGGCACATGGAAGCTTTTGAAAGAGCCTGTTCCCGGGAGCGATGTGATATTGGATAAGACTCTTGAATATCTGGGAAAGGAATTGGGGGATTGAGGCAGGCATGAAAAAAAGAGATTCTCAGGTATCGACAATTTCACTTGTTGTTTATGTTATGCTTTTCCTCTTGGGCTTGTGGGGATGTCTGGCTATTTATAACGCGACATTTTACAGCGACGCTCCATTCTATTTTGTAGGACGTCAGTTTGCGTGGTTGATGGCAGGCATGTTTTGCCTTTACGTTGCGTCTCAGATTCCATTTGGCTTATACAGGGATATGATTTGGCCTCTGGCTGTTTTTGCCTATATCCCTTTGATTTCCGTTTTGTTTTTTGGCATTGCCGTCAACGGCATGCGAGGCTGGTTTTCCGCTGGAAGCGTTTTTATTCAGCCTTCGGAATTTGCAAAAGCTCCATTTATTATGCTGCTTTGTTGGCTGAATTCCAGAATTGAAAACGATTTCAAGCGCTTCATTGCCATGCTGGCAATGACGTTTGTATGGGTGATTCCTGTGGCCTTGGAACCGGATTTGGGCACAGCTTTTGTGTTTTTGACCGGTTTTCTTATTGTTTATTGGGTAGGTGGCGGGCGCATTCTTTATTTGGGCATTTCTTTGATGGCAGTTGTGCCAGCCGCCGCTTTTTTTATATACCGGAACAAATATGTTGTTGCCAGGGTCACAGGCTTTCTTAATCCTGCCGACGATCCTCTTGGCAGCGGATGGCATGTAATGCAGTTTCAGTACACTTTGGCGCGCGGCGGGTTCTGGGGAGCCAGTTGGGGAAAAGCTCTTTGGGCCAATTCCTATTTGCCTCTTTCGCACAGCGATTCAGCTTTTGCGTCCCTTGTCGAATCAGTTGGATTCATCGGCTCATTTCCAGTCATCGTCGGGCTTCTGGGGATTGCGGGCATTGCATATTTTCTGGCTGCCCAAAAAGAGGACAACTTGAAAAAAACATTAATTTTCAGCTTGGGCGCTCTTTTTGTGACGCAGGCATTGATTCATATAAGCGTAAACGTCACTCTTGTGCCCCCCACTGGAATCACTTTGCCAATTCTCAGTTACGGCGGCAGTTCTCTGGTGTCCACCATGATTGCTTTTGGAGTATTATTGAGCGCGGCAAATGACAGAAATTATTGATGCAATTGCCAACTTAGGAGTCTATTCAAAATAAATTAAACATTTGCTGGCGAGGATTTTGGATTGATTATCATGATGCGAATGAGGAGCATATCTTAAGATATGTAACGAGCGAGCAACGTGATAAGCGGCCGAAAGAACGCCAGCCCTTCGGGGCGGAATTCCATGTATTTGTCTTCTTTGTTGCTTCGCCCTTTGCGTATGTTTAATACGCGCAGGACTCTCGCCTCGAATACAAACACCTTCAATTCCAGCCAAATGTCCAAGTTATTTTGAATAGACTCCTTATCGAGTTTTCTTTGACAACTCAACTTGTTTTGCTTTTTCAGAAGTCAGAATGTTAATATAGTCTATCATTATATTTTTCCCTTCATTGAGGTAAAGGTCTTCAGGCTCTTTGTTTTTTGAACTGACGGAAGAGTCACTTGAAAGCTTCATCAGCTTTTTCTGTTCTTCCTGAATTTCTTTTTCTTTTTGATATTCAGACCAACGCTGTTGTTCATTAAGGGATATTGTTTTTCTTTTTCTCAGGCGGTTATAGGCTTCTATGTCTTTTTCCAGAAGCTGAAACTTCTTGTTGTCGCTTCTTCGCGCCAGAGACTGTTCTTTCAGTTTAGGAATCAACTTGGATATCTCTTTTACATAATAATCATGCTCCACTGATTTGATTGAATCCCATGGAAGAGCGTAGTCAAGATGCTCTTCGCCTATTTCCATGGAATCAGTGAATGATGGGAAAACTATATCCGGGGTTACGCCTTTTATCTGGGTTGAGGAGCCGTTCACCCTGTAGAACTTGGCATTTGTGAATTTTATGGAGCCTGCCGGGAATTTGGCGCCCAGAAAAGCCAGAAAGCTTTGGAGATCGTAGATGGTCTGGACTATTCCTTTGCCGTGGGTGCGGGTGTCGCCAACCAGTATCCCGCGCTTGTAGTCCTGTATTGCTCCAGCGAATATTTCTGCGGCTGAAGCGCTGAGCCTGTTGATCAGGGTCAGCATGGGGCCGTTGTATGTTATTTCGGAATCCTCATCGTATTTGATGTCAAGCTTGCCGAAGCTGCTTTTTACTTGAACCACCGGTCCGTCCTTGATGAAGAGGCCGCTGAGGTTTATTGCTTCAGTCAGGCTTCCGCCTCCGTTTGAGCGCAGGTCGACAATAAGTCCGTCAATTTTTTCTTTGTTGAAGTCTGTAAGTATTTTTTTTATGTCGCGTGTTGTGCTTTTGTAGTTTGTGTCGCCGCGGAAGGCGGCGTTGAAGTCCATATAGAAGGAAGGAAGGGTTATTACTCCCAGTTTATAAGTCTTTCCATTTTTGTCTTTTACTGTTTCTATTTTCCCTTTTGCTTCGCGGTCTTTCAGATTGACAGTGTCTCTTTCTATTACTATGACATTAGGCTCTGCATGAAGGCCTTTGTTGCCGTCAAGCACTGTCAGATATACTTTTGTTCCTTTTTCGCCGCGAATGAGATGAACGACTTTTGATAGTGACATGTCCACTATGTCAACGGGTTCCTTGCCGTCCTGAGCCACGGCAATTATGCGGTCTTCAGGTTTAAGTTTTCCGTCTTTTTCCGCGGGGCCGCCAGGTATAAGCCTTTCGATTTTTGTGTATCCGTCTTCTGATGAAAGAAGCGCGCCGATTCCGACCAGCGAAAGCTTCATTTCTATGTCGAAGTCTTCTTCTGTGCGTGGCGCCATATATGAAGAGTGTGGATCGTAGATTCTAGCAAGACTGCACAGATAGAGTTCCAGCACGTCTATCGACTCGTTTTGGTTCAGGTAATTGACGTAGTGCGCTATTCGTTTTTTTATTCTTTCCTCGGGGCTTTTGGTTCTCCATGAGGAATGCGCCTTTGTTTTTTTGTCCTTTGTCGTTTCTTTTTTTTCTTTTGAAGCGCGGTCAAGAAGACGAAGCGTAAGAATTTCATTCTTTATTTTTTTACGCCAAATGTCTTCAAGCTCTTCCGTTGACTTTGCCCATGGCTGTTCGGCGCGGTTGATCGCAAACTTTTCGTCCTTGGAAAAATCAAATTTTTTAGTGAGGAGTTTGTCTGTGTATTTTTTATAGAGTTCAAGGCGTTTAAGAAAAGATTTATAAACCTCAAAAGCAAATGTCAAGTCTCCATTGAATGCCTGATCATCGAGTTTTGAGCTGTATGGCTTGAAACTGTCGATATTTTTCTGAGTGAAAAACATCTTGTTGGGGTCGAGAACCTTGAAATATTCCATGAACAGCTTGGCAGACATATTGTCGTCAAGAGGATGCTGCCGATAATGTTGCTTGCTGATTATTGTCGATGCCAGCTTGGTTATAGTCTCCAATTCCCTGTTGGAGCCAATGGATTTATCCTTCAAGGGCTTTTGGATTTCAGGCGCTTTGTTGGCTTTTTCCGCTTTGGTGAAAAGGGGCGCAAGGAAAATAAGCGCAGCGAAGGACACAGCAAAAGGCAGTTTTAATTTTTTCATAGTTCCAAGCATGCGTGTTAATGGTTTTTACAAATAATGAATATACAATACACACTATTCGCTTTTAATGCAATCATTCCAGCCTCGACGGCTTGGTTGATTTCGACAAATTTTAAATTTCTTACTCATGTTTTGTGCCAACATGGTGTATAGGCAATGAAAAATAGCTGGAGTTTCATTTTTTCAAAAAAAATGACGGCCAATATCACGTTGATTGACCGCCATCTGATTGAAAATGAATGCTGCGCAGGGGAAGTTTTAAGGCTCGGACGGGCTCCATGTGTCAAGTTCAATTGTTTTGCCTGAATTCTTGATGGACTCTTCGAGAGCCAGGCACAATTTTGTTGTTATCCAGACATCTTCAGGGTTGTGGCGCGCAATTTTGGCTCCCCTCTTTACATGCTCGCAGAAGTCTCTGAACGCAAACAGGGTGCAGTTTCCGTTATGATGCCCCGGCAAAGTTTCCGGATTCAGCTTGTTATATTTTATTTCCGATCCCGGCCGCTCTGTTTCGTAATGGATGACTTCTCCGATGCGCTCGTCTATGTCAAACATTCCTTTTTCTCCAATCAGCCCCATGTAGCGTCCTTTGAATCTTCCGCGATATGGCGCGAACATACAGTATTCAAAGCTCAGTTTGGCTTTGTTGGCGTATTCCACTATAAAAACCGCATTGTCTATTGTGTCGCGTCCGTCTGGATTAAAAAAGTTTATGCCGCCGTATCCTGTGGCTCTGATTGGCCTTGAGTCGATAAGCCAGGAAAACATATCCAGATCGTGACATAATTTCTCGAGGATTGCTCCTCCTGTATGCTTGTTAGAGAAGCGCCAATTGCCAAAAAGGTTGTCATCCGCAGGGGCTGTCATGGGATCTTGCCGCCAGTCTCCGCGAAATTCACGCCCCCAGGCCATTTTTATTTTGCCCAGACAATTTTCTCTAAGTTTTTCGCGCAGAAACTCAAATGTCTGCAGGTAGCGCAATTCCAGGCCTATTTGCAGAAGAGTTTCATTTTCTTTTGCCGCGCTCAAGATTTTCTCCACTTCTTTAAGAGACACGCCAAGAGGCTTTTCGCATAAAGTCGGTATTTTTCGTGAAAGCGTTTCGACTGCCATTTCAGCATGCAGATATTGTGGAGTCCCAATAATGACCGCGTCAAGTTGTTCATTGTCAAGCATTGCCTTGTAGTCTTCGTAGAAAACAGGAAATTTGCCGGTTCGGTTTTTATAGATATTGTTCAAAGCCTGAGGGTCTTTCCCAGGAGCGTCCTTTGGCAGATACAAATTGGCGTATCTTGGATGTGATTCAGGCTTCAATGCAGGATTATTGTCGCATAGAACAACTTCATCTATGCTTTTGTCTATGATCCCTTCGATCAGATTGAAATAATGCTCTCCGCCTACTGCGTAAGCTCCTATAAGTCCTATTTTCATAATTTATCCTTATATTTAATTTGCTGTCAAATTATTATTATTCAAACAAATGTTTCTTTCGGGTTTTTAAATAAAATATTCTCCGACTTATGTGTGATTTTAAGCTGTGTCCAGTCATTGGTAATACAGCTTGCTTAAAATATTAGACGTGGATGACGCAAAATTGTCAAGTCTTTTAGTTTTTATTATTTTGAAAAAAAATTAAAATCAAGATGCGATGGCGCTCCAAAAGTCGAAAACGTTGTCGCTGCAACAACATTCAGCTTATTTTTGCTTCGCATTGTAACAAGCTGCAGGCTTTTAACGCGCCATGCGTGCTGTCGCCCCCACAAAGTGGGTTTAAAAGTGGCTTTGCCACCGGCTTTTTTATTTTTCAGGACTTTTGGCGGCGCTGTCACTTTTCATCGCATTGGAATTAATCGGGTTTATTGTGCAAAAATACGTTGACAAAGACGCCCAAGTCATATAAAATTTATAAACTCGCAAATTCTTGTAGAACAAAAGACACGGACAAATAAATGATTACTCAAACGATTGAGAACGGAATGCTTTCGATTCGTAGCGCAAAAAAAAGCGAAGAGACAATTGAAATTTTCTTCACCGGAGATTTGTGCCCGAGAGCGCGGACGGAAAAGTTGTTGACAGATGGAAAAGGCGATGACATTTTGTCAGAGCTCATGCCGATTCTGTCAGGCTGCGACTTGACTGTCACAAACCTTGAAACGCCGTTGACTCATGCCGACACTCCCATTTTGAAATCGGGACCAAATCTAAAAGTCGACCCCAAATGCATCTCTCTGCTTAAAAATGCTCAATTTGATATTGCCCTACTGGCAAATAACCACATTGGCGACTTCGGAACGAAGCCGGTAATGGAGACAATAGAGCTTCTAAGTAAAAATAAAATAAAAACAGTGGGAGCTGGAAGCAACCTTAAAGATGCCAGAAAACCGTTATTTGTGAGAAAAAAAGGCTTTAAAACTGCATTTCTTAACTATGCGGAAAACGAGTTCGGCGGAGCCACTGAAAACAAACCAGGCGCATCCCCTCTTGACCCTATGGAGAATATAGCTGAAATAAAAGCAGCCTCACAAAAAGCAGATGTCACAATTGTTGTCATCCATGGCGGCAACGAAAGAAATCCTATTCCAAGCCCGCGAATGAAAAAAACCTACCGCGCCTTTGCCGATGCCGGAGCTACCGCTGTGATATCAATTCACACGCACTGTCCACAAGGCATCGAAGTATGGAACGGCGTTCCCATTATTTACAGCCTGGGCAATTTTCTATTCGACTGGCCGCCAGAAAGAGCTGAAAAAAATGCGACAAGTTTCTGGTGGACTGGCTATAATGCCAAATTAACCTTCACAAAAGGCGCGGCTCTATCTGTTGAAGCCATTCCCATCACATTTGCGCCGGACGGACAAAAAGTCAGGCTCTTCGACGAGAAAAGCAAAAAACAGTTTTTTAAATATTTGTCAAAACTGTCCGATATACTTATTGACGAAAAAGAATCGAAAGCTTATTGGGAAGCATGGTGCGCCAAAATGGGAGCGGGCCTGACAAAGGATAGGACATTCCCTCAGCTTCCAGTAAAAACAGAAGAGGACATGAAAAAAGCCCTTGTCGTTCGCAATATTTTCACCTGTGAAACACACAACGAAGTTCTGACAACCTTCATGCGACTGGTTGAAGAAAACCGAGTGGAAGCAGCCATGAAATATCTGCCCAAAATAGAAAAACTGCAAAAAGCTGATTTTGATATTCTTAAGAAAATAAAATAAAACTCAGGAACAGGACAATGAAAGAAGTCATTCCATACGGTCACATGGTCCAGGAATATTACGTTGGTAAACTCCGCGAATTCTCTGAAAAAAGAAACAAAGAGCGCGCAAAAATAAAAACCAAGGCGCAAGCCGAAAAATTCGTGGCGTCGGTCAGGCAGAAACTGTTGAGCTCATTCGGCCCGATGCCAAAAAGAACTGCGCTTAAACCACAAATAACAGGGAAAATAATAAAAGACGATGTTGTCATAGAAAAACTTATATTTGAAAGCCGCCCCGGCTTCCCGGTTACGGCCAACTTATATCGCCCCAAAGAAATCAAAGGCAAATGCCCGGGAGTAATTGGAACCTGCGGACACGCCAGCGAAGGCAAAGCCGCCGGGCCTTACCATAGTTTCAGTCTGAACCTGGCCAAAAACGGCTTTGTTGTTCTGATTTACGATCCAATCAGCCAAGGCGAACGCAAGCAATACTTGAAAGAAAAACATCCGTTGGTTCCGCCGGGACTTTGCGCTGAACACAACATGCTTGGCAACAATATGTATCTTAACGGCGAATTCTTCGGGATGTGGCGCGCCTGGGACGGCATACGCGCGCTGGATTACCTTTTGACGCGCCCGGAAGTAGACCCAAACCGCATGGGCGTGACAGGCAATTCTGGTGGAGGCACATTAAGCTCTTACTTGAATGCACTTGACGGCAGGTTCACAATGGCGGCTCCTAGTTGCTTTGTGACAACTTATGTCCATAACATCGAAAACGAATTGCCGCAGGACAGCGAACAGATCCCGCCGAACTTCCTCAAATTCGGCCTGGACATGGCTGACTTCTTTATTGCCCGCGCCCCAAGGCCGGCAATAATACTTGGACAGCGCGACGATTTCTTTGACGCGCGCGGCGTTGTCGAAACCTACGAAGAAGTCAAAAGAATCTACAAGCTTCTCGGCAAAGAAAAAAATGTCGAATGTTTCGTGGGCCCCGACAATCACGGCTATCACCTTGCCAACCGCGAGGCAATGTATAAATTCTTTAACAAGCATGCCGGGATAAAAGCAAAATCCAAAGAGCCGGAATTGAAAGTGTCAGAAGAAAAAGAGCTTTTCTGCACCAAAAAAGGCCAAGTTCTTGACAGTCTTAAAGGCTGCAAAAAGGTCTTTGAATTTACAGCGGAAAAAGGCGCGGCTCTCAAAAGCAAGAGGAAGAAAAAAACTAAAGCAGAACTGGACAAAGCTCTGCTTTCCGCCCTCGCTATAAAGTTGCCCAAAAAAGCTCCGTATTACCGAAAGCTCAGAGCCGGAGCTTTGCCTGAAAACAATATGTGCTTCAGCCGCTTTGCTATCGAAACTGAGCCTGGCATTCAGGGAATCCTGTTCGGCTTAAAACAGTCTGCCCCCAGAAACTATATCGACGCAGGCAAATCCGCGACTCTTTACATACCGCATCTTTCAAGTCGCGAAGATATCAGCAACAAAGAATTCGAGCTTCTGGAAAAAGACAGGGACGTTTATGCCTTCGACGCGCGCGGCGTAGGCGAATCCTTGCCGATTACATGCAATATGCAAGGTTTTTTCAACGCCTATGACAGCGACTACCTTTACGCATGCCTAGGAAGCATGTTGGGAGAGCCGTTTCTTGGAAGAAAAGTTCTGGATGTCCTGTCGGCTATATCTCTGCTGAAAGATGAAGGGTATAAAAATATACGCCTCATCGGTCGCGGAATGGGCGCGCTCACTGCGGCGTTTGCAGGAGCTTTGTCAAAAGACGTGAAGGAAGTCTTCCTCAAAAACGCCTTGCTTTCTTACCATGAGTTGACTCAAATCCCTGCGTACAAATGGCCGTTTTCCCACATGCTCAAAGGCGCGTTAAAGCAGTTTGACCTGCCGGATGTATACAGCGCTCTTGAATCTAAAAAGCTGATTCTCCTCAACCCGTGGGATGAGAAAATGGAAGAGTGGGACAAAGCAAAATGCTTGAAACATGCCAAAGAGTCAGGCATAAATCCCAAGCTGATAAAGTTCTCCTGAGCTTCCAAGCAAAACAAAATAAAAGCCCGGCCATCCTTCAAAAATGAGCCGGGCTTTTTTGTGCAGTTTAACACTTCCCAAGACGTTACTTGTTTTTTAATTCCAGCATAACGTTTTGATTGTCTTTTCTTAAAACTTCTCTTACTTCGCAAGGATCAAGACTTTGCGGCGCAGCGCCCGTTTGCGAGCACAAAGCGGCGGCTACTCCGCCCGCTTGTCCAATGGGCCCGACTATTGGCATTACCCTGTAAGCGCTCATCGCCACATGTGTGCCGCTTATGGCCTTGCCAACCACCAGAAGGCCATCCACGCATTCTGGCAGAAGAGCCCTGTAAGGAATTCCGTAGCCGGAAACTTTGAT
>CAZYVR010000182.1:0-11529 GCA_964651145.1 uncultured Victivallales bacterium
AGAGCGCTGTTTGATCTTTCAAAGGAAAAAGCCGAAACAAGAGACCGCTATGGCCGCAACACCTTCGGACAATCCTGCCTCATGGCGCGCAGGCTAGTCGAGAATGGCGTCCCCTATGTCACTATCAACTACAATGGCTGGGACACGCACAAGCAGCATTTTCAGGTTATGCGCCGCAAGCTTGCTGAATTGGATCGCGGCATGTCCGCATTGTTGCAGGATTTGTCAGACCGCGGCTTGCTTGACACCACCATAGTGTGGTGGGGCGGAGAATTTGGACGCAGCCCGAAAATACAATGGGAATCGCCCTGGAATGGCGGACGCTCGCACTATGGCAAATGCTTTTCGGTCGTGGTTGCCGGAGGAGGCTTTAAAGGCGGGCGCGTCGTGGGAGAGTCAAATAAAAATGGAACAGAAGTGGCAAAGCGTCCGGTTTATCCGCAAGACCTGATTCGGAGCATATACAAACTGCTTGGCATTGACCCCGACGGGCCTTTGCCTAATCAGCGCGGACTAAAGGTGAAGGTGTTGCCAGAAACTGAAAAAACCGGCGGCATCCTTAAAGAGATCATGTAATACGCGGGCGCATTTTAAAGATTGGTTATTTAACGGCATAAAATAGAAGGAGATTTAAAAGCATGTTAATCAGATGCCTATTGCTTGTGGCGTTGAGTTTGTGCTTTTCGACGGCTCTTGGGCAGTCGAAAAATAGAGAGCCACACATTGGGTATTTATATCCGGCAGGCGGACAACGTGGATCTGTTGTCAAGATTATAGCAGGCGGACAATTACTCCGCGAAGCCTCTGAAATACGCGTGTCCGGCAAGGGCGTGCGCGGCAAGATCGTTCAGCTTTTCAAGCCCCGCAGAGATTTGACGAAAGAGCAACGCCAGCTTCTTCGGGCGCGCCTCGAAGAAATCTGGAAAAAACGCCTTTTAGAGCTGCCAGAAAAAGAGCGCAAACTTCTAAGCTATCCAAAAAGAAAACCAGCAAAAAAGAAACCACAAAAAGCCAAGGAAAAAAAAGAAGACAAAAAAACAAAGAACAATGTTGCCGCTAAAGGAAAAAAAGCATCCAAACCAGAAGAGGTAAAACTGCCTGATCATCCACTGCTGTTTGATTTTGACAATAAAAGCTTCAAAGAATTGTCGCACATCACTGATTTTTTCTTTCACTCAAGATGGAAAAGACAGCCAAATCAACAGATTGCCCAATTGGCGCTGATTGAGATTGCCATTGATTCCAATGCAAAGCCTGGCGACCGCGAACTTCGGATCAAGACTCCTCGCGGCCTGACAAACCCTATAATCTTTCAAGTGGGGGATCTGCCGGAACTCAGGGAATTGGAGCCCAATAACCAGAATGCGTTTCCAAAAGTTTACAACATGCCCACCACCCCGAAAGGCAAGCCTTTTGATCTGCCCGCGCTGATAAATGGACAGATTATGCCGGGGGACGTTGACCGTTTCCGTTTTCGGGCAAAAAAAGGGCAAACGCTTATGATGCGAGCCCATGCCAGAAGCCTTATCCCCTATCTGGCAGATGCCGTCCCAGGTTGGTTTCAGGCAACGCTGACTCTTTACGACGCAAAAGGCAACGAACTGGCGTTCGCGGACGATGGCCACTTTGATCCTGATCCTGTTCTGTGTTATCGAGTCCCCAAAAACGGCGAATACGAACTGGGAATTCGCGACTCCATTTATCGCGGCCGCCAGGACTTTGTGTATCGCGTTGAAGTCAGAGCTGTCAAGCAAGCGCCCCGGACGCTGAAAAAATTTATGGGCGCCCCGGCAATCTTGAACAAATTGCCTGGATGCAACGAAAAAGAACCCAACAACACCGCAAAGAGCGCTCAAAAAATCAATATTCCAAAAATTATTAACGGACGAATTGACCTCCCCGGCGATATTGATGTATTTCAGTTTAAGGGACAAGCGGGAAACAAAGTGGTTCTTGAAGCTTTTGGACGGCGCTTGAATTCTCCGATGGACTCGCTTCTGCGCTTAAGTGACGCTTCCGGCAAAGTCTTGAAATGGAATGACGACTACGTGCTCAAGGAGAATCACCTCCACAAAAACGCGAACGGCTTGATCACGCACCATGCGGATTCGTATCTTGTCGCCGAGCTGCCTAAAACTGGAACATATTACGCGCAAATATCCGACGCGCAGCATCACGGGGGCAAAGCTTATGCTTATCGCCTGAGAATAAGCGCTCCTCAACCGGATTTTGCTCTCCGCGTAACGCCTTCAAGCCTCGCGATGCAGCCGGGAGCCGCCGTTCCTGTGTGCGTCTACGCCTTGCGCAAAGATGGATTCAATGGCAGAATCGATCTAAAATTAAAAGGTTCAGGAAACAACTTTAAATTAAATGGAGGCTCGATCCCCGCTGGCAGCAATTACGCGCGCATGACATTGACCGCGCCTGGCAAGAAACAAAACAGACTGATTGCTATTCAGTTGGAAGGCAGCGCTCAGATCAACGGAAAAACAGTCAGGCGCAAAGCCGATCCAGCGGATAATGTTATGCAAGCCTTTCTTTATCGTCACCTGGCGCCAGCCAGGGAGTTGGTGGCGGCAATTGTTCCAAAATCTCAACGGAGACGCTTGCCAAATGTCAAATTGTCTGTAAAGCCCCCGATTCAAATTCCAGTTGGCGGCTCAACTAAAGTAAAAATCAAAATCAAAAGAAAACCTCATTTTCTCAAGGAGGTGCAATTGATCCTTTTCGAGCCGCCCAAGGGAGTTTCTCTTGAGAATCTGGCTGTTGCGCCTGAAGGCCTTGAATTTCAACTTAAGGCCAACGATCTCGCGCAAGCCGGCTTTGACGGGAATCTGATTGTCGAGGCCTTTAGAGAATATGTGCCCAAGCCTAAAAAGGGCAAGCCGGCAAAGAAGAAAAAACATCGTTATTCGCTGGGGATTTTGCCAGCCATTCCCATTAAGATTATTAAAACTATAAAAAAATAAATTATCGATGGAGTCTTATCATGGAAACTGCAGCATTAGACGCTCTTGAAATCCGCTCTCTCGCAAAAGAAAATTGCCGGGAATACTGGATTAATTCCACAGATGACTGCATCGAAGGAATCGGAATTATCCAAAACGTTCTGGAGTATCTGAAAGCGCACGACGCAAAAGCAGTTTCAATACGACTGTTTGGAAGAGAGGCTGATATTGCCAAAGCGTCATTGTTTCTTGAGCAGGAAGGCAGAGATATTTTCTGCCCTCCCCTTTTGATATTGCAGGACGACTCGCCTTCCATTTGCATACAGGTCCATGCCTTCTCCGGGCCTTGCCTGGAGGATCTCTACTGGAAAGATGAATTTATTGGACGAAAATTCGAGGATTCCAATGTCAGCTTCTTTATGCTCAATGTCTTGCCGGATGACAAATTGGACAGCGAATACAATCAGGCAAAAAATCTTTTTGAAAAAGCCCATCAAGCGTTGAAGAGTTTTGGCTCAGGTTTTTCAGACACGATAAGGACCTGGCTCTACGCCCGCGACATTCTCTCATGGTACCCTCAGCTCAACAGCGCCAGAAACCAGTTTTTTGAGCAACATGACATATACAATCAACGGGTTCCAGCCAGCACTGGAATTGGGGCGGCAAATCCTCAAGGCAAAGCCATGGCTACGCAAATTTTAGCCGCAATCCCCAAAAACAATAAAGTTGTCATACAAAAGGCAAACTCCCCGCTTCAATGCCCGGCTCTTGACTATAAAAGCTCATTCAGCCGCGGGATAAAAGTGTCGACTCCTGACAGCAAGAGACTTTATATTTCGGGAACCGCAAGCATCGACAAAACAGGCAAAACAGTTTTTATCGGCGACACTCCTGCACAGCTTGAAAAGACAATGCAAGTAATGTCCGCAATCCTGAATGACGCTGGAATGGATTGGGGAAATGTTGCAAGTTCCCTTGTATATTTTAAAGACCGCAAAGAGTTTGGCCTGTTCGATGATTATTGCAGCAAGCATGACATAAAGTTGCCTCATATAAAAATTCATGCAGACATCTGCCGTGACAACCTCCTGTTTGAATTGGAGCTTGACGCTATAGACGGAACCGCCAAAAGTCCTGAAAAATAAAAAAACCGACAGAGTCGGAATAAAAACCGGACTTTGTCCGGACGCCATCCAGCGGCGGAACCGCTGGTCGACAAAGCCGAAAACTGTTGGCGTATAAAAGATTGCGCGACAGCGCGCATGACCTGATGTCAGAGCTGCTGGCTGTTTTAAAGCTAAGCTAAAACAGGCAAATGTTGCCTCCGCTCCCGTGCATTGGACTTTTGGCGACTTCGTCGCGCATCATAATTTTTAAATTAACTCCAAATAAATCTCCATTATCAGCTTTTCATTGTAGCTTTTTAGTCTATATTATGTCGTTCTGAAGAGCCTTTGTGCTTTCTTCAGGAGCCGGGGTACAATTCAACAGAATAATTATTAGATTAAAGAGATTATGCGTTTTCAATGTCCATTTTGCCGCGGAATAGTAGCGGTCGACAACTCAGATCTGGGAATAGATGTCCAATGCGGACATTGTGGAGAAATTGTAACTGTTCCCTATTCGCGAGTGGCTACCGGCGCAGTGATTGCCGATTTCATTATTCTTGAAGAATTGGGACGCGGCGGCATGGGAGTCGTCTATCTGACACACCAGATATCTCTGGACAGACCCGCCGCCTTGAAGGTTCTTGCGGACGCATACGCAAACAACGCCGAATTTGTCGTAAACTTCATAAAAGAAGCGCGCGCGGCGGCAAAACTGAACCATCCCCATATAGTCCAGGCTTACGCGGTCGGCGAAGACGAAGGTGTTTTCTATTTTGCAATGGAAAACATCGACGGCGAGACAATGAAGCAGGTGCTCAAGCGCGAGAAAGTGATTCCTGTTGAAAAAGTAATGACCATCATTCAACAAATAGCCGAGGCTCTTGATTACGCGTGGAAAGAACAGAAATTGATCCACAGAGACATAAAGCCCGACAATATAATGCTCACCAAAAATAACAGGGCAAAACTGGCCGACCTCGGACTCTCAAGAGTGGCTGGCGACATCGACGACTCTGAAGAAGACGAAGTAATGGGCACGCCTCAATATATCAGCCCGGAACACTTGACCGGCGCTCCCATGGATGTGCGAAGCGACATATACAGTCTTGGCGCCACTTTTTACCATCTTTTGACTGGCAGATTCCCTTTTGAAGGACGAACAGCCACTGAAATAGCCAGAAAGCATCTTGAGGAAAAATTAACGCCTCCACAGTATCAGAATCCCGAAATACCTGAAGAAGTTGGACAGATTATAGTGAAGATGATGGCAAAAAACATAAAAGCACGCTATCAGGACGCTCAAGAGCTTGTCGATGACTTAAGATTGGCCCGCCGCGGCAAATCCCCGAAAACCGCAACAGAAGGCATCAACAGGGTAAAAGCAAAAAAATCATTTAAAGGCAAGTCAGGAAGAAGCACAGGACAGTTTATAGCGACTCACACTGGGAACATGAGCAAGACTGGAACATTGTCAGGAACAGGAACAGGAACAACGACAGTCACCGGCCCACTTTCTATGACCGGAACGCTTTCGCTTGAAAAGCCCTCATCCCAAAAGCCGCTTATATTTCTTCTTGTTATTATCTTTTTGCTTGGCGGAGGCGTTTTTGCTTGGTGGCAATATGTGTATCTTCCACAACAACAGAAAAATGCTCAGAGCAAGCCGACGCCGAAAGTGGCAGACACCCCAAAAACAGAACCCGGGAAACAGGAAAAATCGAAGGAACGCAGTTTTGCAAAAGAAGCCGACGCCATTCTTGATTTTTGGGATAAAAACAGCGAAAAAAGCGCTGAATTTCTTGCAATGTGCGACAAGTTTTTTAAATCCGGCATTAAACCCGGAAATGAAACAGAAAAAACCACGCTAAACAAACTCCATGCGGAATGCTTGAAAGCCGATGAAACAGAATTGGACAAAACTCGCCAGAGCTTGAGAAGCGAACACCTTGCAATCATCAAGCGACGCAAAGAAATTTACAATAAGAAACGCGCGGAAGAAGCACGCTTGGCAGGAATAAAAAAGCGCCAGGAAGAGCGCAAAGCTGAGCTGACACGCCAAAAAGAAGAACGCGAAAAAGAATTGGAAGGAAGACTTCAGGCATATAAAGACACTATTGAAAAAGCTAAAAACTCAATGCGCAGACGCTTTATTGACTATTTCAATCGCAATGATTTCAAAAGTGCAAGCAATGTGTTTGAGCCGGCGTTGAAAGAGCCGGAAAAAGTAAGCGGCAACCCCAAAACAGAACAGGAAATTGCTGAGAAATTTGCCGAATGGGGCAAGAAAATGCAGGAATGCATAGGCTACAGTAAAAAAATAAACAAGCTTATTAACAATAGCGGCTCCGCTTTGGCTGGCTCTCAACTGGAAATAAAACGAGGCGTTCTAGGGAGAATTAAAAAAATAGAAAACGGCAAAGTAACAGTAAAACTTCTGCTGAAAAATCAGACATTGACCGTGCCTGTTCGCAGTCTTGCTCCAAAATTTTTCATCAAATTGCTCAAAAAAGCCGCCGAAAAAGCAGGCGAGCCCAAAGCGTATTATTACTATATGATTTCCAGCGGCCTTTTCTACAGACTCAAATCCAATGCGCCAACTGAAGATTGGAAAAGAGAAGCAAGCGCAACAGCTTACGAATATTTCAAGCTTAAGCTAAAGCGCGGAACAAACGCCGAAAAAGCAAAGCTTAAAAAAGAATACGGTAAACTCTCAGAATTCAAAAGAGCGAAAAGTGACCAATAAATCAACTCTTTTCCTTGAACAGTTTCCACAGACGAATCCAGCATGAGAACGATAAGACAAGGCATAAACACCAGACTAAAATGTACATGCCGCCCAGCGCCAGGCTCTCTTCCAAAACTAATTCAACGTCTGCCTTGCTTACCGAAACAATTCTGGGACTCGCAAAAAAATCAGGCACAAATATATACGACCTTTTGACCGCGCCGGAACCGGATCCTTTGCTTTTGCCAGTCACCCCATAAGACACACAAATGACAATGGACTCAGGGCGCTCTTTGCTCAACCTGTCAACAGCTTCGTCCCATGGGCGCATTAAATCAGCAAGTGGAGGCACAAGCACGGCAGAAATCAGCAACAAAGGTATGCAAAATAACATTATGCCTTTGGCCATGACTCCAAACTCTTGTTTTATGAACATAACCCGCCTCCTCCTGAGACTAGTATACATCTTCTGGCATTCATATACAAACACATGACTTAGCACGTCAGGAGCTAGCCTAAAGCAGTTCCAGAGCCTCAATTTCACGTTCGCGAGCGCGTGGAGAATGCATCGGGTCAAGATTGCCGGTGGCAGGATTAAAGGGCAATGATTCAAGCGTTTCCGCGTCCAGAGTCTGAGTCATTAGCCCGTCAAGGTTAACATTGGGATAATTCAGATAAGTCGCATTTTGCGCTTTTTTGTATGCGTCCAGACAAGACTGCGCTCCCGACAACTTGTAAAGCTTTATGGCCGCGGCCGCGCATTCGCGAACATTCCACCATGGAGCGGTCTTGTATTCTTTGCCGTCAGCGTCCGTTTTGTCGACAACGCCCTGAACAGAATAGACATCAATATTCTTATACATAACGCCAGCGCGGCTGTAGGCGCTCTTGTTTACAAAGTCTAAAATATCAATCAATTTTTTGACTGCATTTTCTGCTTCAGCAGGAAGAAGAAAATCACAGAATTCAGCGGCAAAGCCGCAAAACTCAACCGAATGGCCGGGGTCGCAGATCAAATGTCCTTTTTTATTGACAAAAGGCTTCTCATCAGGCGTGTTGTATTCCCAAAAGCGCCCGCTTGTCTCATCAAAATGAGAAGACAGAATATAATCCATAATTCTGCGCCCTTTGCCGATCATATCATCGGTCACGCTTGCGGCAACGTTAAGCCTGCCGTATTTCAAGCACTTGAGAATGTCAACTATTGCGCCGAGCACAACCATGACGAATCCCTGGGCATGATTTTCGCTTCGTTCCTTTGTTATATGGTCAACGTTTGCAAAACTCATGCCGCATTCGAAAGACTCGTTCAGAAACTTTATGCCAGTGTCAAATATGTCTTTGTCTGCCCGCAATATTCCATATTGGGCAAAGCCGGCCGCCGCAAAAATATGCCCGGGCTCAAGCTCCCCTTCCCTTGTTGGAATATTTCTTGGATCGTCAGAAGGCATGTTTGTATGAACATCCACAAGAAAAGGAACGCGTCCGCCGTTTTTGTCGCGGCGTTCTTTCAGTTTCTCATAAATATAATCGCAATAGCTTAGATAAAAATTTCTCAGATTAATGGATTTCGAACAAACAAAAAATTCTTTGTCAGGAACAACCCCTTTGCAAAGGAAATACGACCATATGCCCAAGCCGCGACAATCTCCCCAGCTCCAGGCTTTCTGCTCCGTCAAAGGTCTTATTTTTCCCGAAATGGAGTCCACTTCGGCAAAAAGGCCAGGAAAAACGATTTCAGGGCATTCCCGCTCTGAGAGGATTTTTAACTTTGCAAAATATTTAAGGACTCTTATCTGGTAATCGCGATTGAATTGAAGGAGCCTGGCTTTCGTCTCAGGCTCCATTTCTGCTCGCTCTAAAAGATATAACTGATCAATCGAAAAATTTCCCATAACTTAAAAACTGACTGTTATTTCAGCATGACCTTTTATTTTAGATATTTTTACTTCTTTCCGTGAGTCATTCCATGAAAGCCTGTCATCTGAAACATTTTTCCCATTGCACATGACAGCCGACGGCTTTGACTCGACAGCAACAACCGCGCTCCATATGCGCGACACAGGCTGGCCATCGTAGCGCCCCTGTGTTTCGCCAATGCCGATGGAAACTTTGCCACCATTCTTTCTGGCTGTTATCAAGGTTTTGGCGCACTCGCCTTCAAGAGCCTTGAAGGAAACGCCATCATCCTCGTACAACTCAAAAGAGGATTCTTTTTCATCCGGAAAAATATACAGCTCAATCTCGTCAAGAGGCTTTTCGCCCCTGTATTGCATCAGCGGGCCAAAGGGGATGATTCCGCCTGCGCGCACATGCATTGAGCCGCCCCGGTTGTCCGGCCAGGAAACGCTCTTTTCCTGATTGCCTTCAATGACTTCTCCGGTCCAGAAATCTTTCCAGCGCCCTTCGGGAAAGTAGATGTCATTCTTGTAAATGCCAACCATCAGATCACGTCCAAGCAGGTACTGGTGAAGATTGTCTCTGCACTTTCCGTCTTCCGGGAACTCAAAAGTCAGCGGGAGCATCAAAGGCCAGCCTGTTTTTGTGGCGTAATATGCCCAGGAATAGAGATAGGGAATGATTCTGGCCCGAAACTCTCCATAAAATTTGTGTATTTTGAGCAGCTCATCGCCCTGCACCCATGGCATGCGGAAATAATTCCAACTGTTGATCTGGCTCCACGGCAGAAGATACCCAAAATGTATGCCTTCTTTTTGAATTACTTCCATATCATTTGTGGACCAGCTATGCCCCACTATAGATGTGTTAAGCATGGCTCCAAGCGTTTCAAGGCGTCCGCCAGTGTCCCCG
The DNA here is from genome assembly GCA_964651145.1 of uncultured Victivallales bacterium. Lineage (GTDB taxonomy): Bacteria > Verrucomicrobiota > Lentisphaeria > Victivallales > GWF2-45-14 > CAZYVR01. Next base: position 9,594 of record CAZYVR010000182.1, read on the forward strand.
GTCCATGTGGCGGACCATGCCTGGAATCCTATCCAGCCGTCAGGGGTAAACACGACAGGGCGACGTCCGGTATGCTCCGCAAAGCCTTCATGCATCTGCCGCGAATAGAACAATGGATAGATATTGTGCATTTCCGCGTCAAGCATTCCGTTGCCCCATACGCGGTCAGGGTGGTCGCATACCTGAAAAGCTCCGTCCTGCTTGAAAAAGTCCGCGCCCTGATCCACAAATTTTTTAAGATGCTCGTACCATGGCTCGTCTTTTTTAGTGATCTGATCAGAATATCTGGGCCATGAAAAATGCTCGTCAACTTCGGCGTCCTCATGAAAATTGCCGGTCGATTCCTCTTTGGCTGAGGCTTTTACCAGTCTGCCAAGCCTTCGCTCCTCCTCAAGGGAAAGGTCATACTCATTGCAAAGCCAAAGCTCAAATTTAAAGCCCATGCGCTTGATTACATTTATAAAATTATGCGGGCCGTTCTGGCAATAGCTTGGAATCGGAAATAGCTTGTCGTTCCATTTCTTTTCTGTTGAAAGGTCGTAATCCTTTTCCATCCAGCCCGGCTCAAGTCCAATGACATCGCAAGGAAGTCCCTCGCGGCGAAAATTCAAGGCATCGCTTACCGCTTCATGATCATTGGCCTGCATTCGGCAAATATACCAAAGACCAAAAGCCCACTCCGGCGGAAGTTTTGGCTTCCCGCTAAGCTCGGTGTAGCAATCAAGCAGCTCCCTGAATCCTTCGCCAGCCATAACGTAGTAATCAATGCCGCCGCGCAGGTCAAGCCAGGAATACTGCTCCGGCTCAGACTTGCACATGTCGAAAATTATTCGATGCGTGGTGTTTACCATAACGCCAACGCCCTCAGTGGACATAAAAAATGGAACAGGTATATATGATTTGACATTTCTCACGTGAAGATCGGCTATATGCCCGCGGTGATAAAGCCTTTCACGAGTCTGGTCGCCAAAGCCAACCCAGTCTTCGTCTGTCTTAGCCTGAAACTTTGCTTTTGCGCCACTGTCGTTAAATTCAAATCCGATCTGCTGAAGCAAGACTTTGCCGGACACCTTGTCGGTCACGGTAAGACTGCCTGAATGATTGTCGCCCCTGACGCAAATCTTCGTGGTTTCGGCGGAAAAGCCTTTGTGATTCTCAGCCAAGCCTGTATCAACAGAGCTTGAGTCGGGCTCATTAATAAAGCCATAGCGATTCAGGCCAGTGTCTTTAAACTTTCCGCCGGGAGGCGCTATCTGAATCCTTGCGACGTTGTCTTTCAGGAATTGAATTCTAACAGTCGAACCTTGATAAAAATCTTTTTCAGTCACGGCGCTCATAGTGATGCCAATGCTCCATTTTATTTTTATTTTTTTAAAAACAGATCAGCTCTTAAGTCTTATAAGTTACCGTCGCGAATCGCATTTGCCATAAGCCAACGGAAACACTGCATCATTTTTAGAAACAAATTTGCCTACATGCCCATTGGCGTATGGCAAAACTCCCGGAATGCACAGCTCTTGCCAGGGGCGTTTGGCGAAATTATTGAATGCCGCAAGCCTTAAAACATTTGATATTGTTGTCGCTCAGTATCTATTAGATAAAATTAAACAAGGACGAAAAAATGAAATATTCCGAAGCTAGACAAGGACGAATTTTTGTGATTCGCCTTGAGGATGGCGAAATCATTCACGAAGAAATAGAACGTTTCGCAAAAGAAAAATCAATCAACGCGGCTTTCCTGACTGTCGTTGGCGGAGCCGACAAAGACAGCGCGCTGATAGTTGGCCCTGAAGATGGGCGGGCGGAAAAAATAAATCCAATGCGCCATGTCCTTGACGATGTGCGCGAAGTCTCCGGGACAGGCACGCTGTTTCCCGATGACGAAGGCAATCCGATCCTGCATATGCATATGGCCTGCGGCAGAAACGATTCGACA
>CAZYVR010000183.1:0-209 GCA_964651145.1 uncultured Victivallales bacterium
ATAGGCGGCGTTGCTCTCGCTTTATGGAAAAAACGCAAGCTTAAAAAAACGACTATTCCTTTTGGTCCTTATCTTGCGGCAGGGACATACATATGGATGCTTTACGGAGCTCGCATTGTAATGTGGTACCTCAATCTTATTCAATCACTTTCCGGCAAATGATAGTTTTTTCGCGATAACTCAGCTTCTTAAAAAAGTTTAACGCATAA
>CAZYVR010000183.1:219-11342 GCA_964651145.1 uncultured Victivallales bacterium
TGCGCAATATTGCTCGCCTATGACCTGCTGCTCCCTTAAGATCTTTATCACTAGATGCTTAAGTGTCTGAATTTATCCATTGCAGTTTGATTCATGGACAAAAAGACCTAACATTTTTTTCAATATTTTTTAGAAGTGATATTGACAAAATTATCAACTTCACTAGTATAGAAGTAAAGTATGGCTAATGCTTGCCATATCTTTTAGATTTAGGGGGAAATAAATCGTGTTTTAAGCGCTTTTTGCGTCGCGCTTTGTGCTGCCTTGGCGGTTTATTTTATTATTTTATTATTTGGGGCTTTAACTTTATTTTAGAGAAGGATTTTATTATGAAAGGTTTAACTGATAAACAACGGCAGATGCTTGATTTTATTGAAAGTTTTCAGGAAAAAGAGAATATGTCTCCCACGGTCTATGAGATAGCTGATCATTTTGACATAAAAACCTCCACAGTATTTGCTCATATTCGCGCTCTGCAAAGGAAAGGATTTTTGGTCAGGAGTTCAAAAGCCAGAAGCATTGCCCTGACCAAGCCCAGACGAAAACCGAAGCACATGTCGTTTGTGTTGCCTATTCCTCTTTTGGGAAGGATAAACGCCGGGATGCCGGCTGACAATCTTGAGTATAAAGAAGGCGAAGTCTACTGTGATCCGGCTGTTTTGGGCGGAGAGGATCTTAAAAAGATTTTTGCTCTTAAAGTTCATGGCGAAAGCATGAGGGACTTGGGCATACTTGACGGCGATGTGGTGATTGTAAAACAGTCTGAACATGTAAAGTCCGGGAGCGTGGCTGTCGCGTTGGTTGGAGGAGAGACAACTGTTAAAAGTTATTTCCCCAGTGAAAGTCAGGTCGAGTTGAGGCCTGCTAATCCCGACTACAAAACTCAGGTTTATCCATTGGGTCAGGTTGACGTGCAAGGCGTTGTCATTGCGCTTCAAAGACAGTATTGATGTCTATCACATTTTGTTGATATATAAATGCGGAATGGCCGAAAGGCTGTTTCGCTAATTTGTGTCAGTCATCATCATGGCTTTCATCATCTTCCCAGTCAAAACTATCCCAATCTTCAAATTCTGGATGACTGTTGTCTTTTTCCCATTGCTCTTCTTCATGTTGGGCTAGTTTGACTTTTTCTTTGTTTAGCTTTTTTTGCAGGAAGGGCATCATTGCAAAAACAGAAAGATCAAGGATCAAGTGCCCGGCCACAACCGGCATTATTCCGTGCGGAAGCGCAAACAGGCATATAAAGTATGATATGGCAAAAGTGCCGACACATGCAAATAACGGCTTGCAAGCCAGATGCGCCGCCGCAAACAACGCGGACGCCACAAGGGCGGACACCGGATTGATTCCTATATACAAAAGCGGAAGAAAAAAAAGACCGTCTTCGCCCGGAATAAGAAGCAGCATCCAGGGTTTTTTCTTTACCGCGCGCCCTATTTCGAGCAAAGTCTCGGCGGCTTCTATTTCTTCGCGGGGCATATGGTCTGAGTCGTCATTTTTATTGCGTGTCAGTTTCCCATAAAGAGAAATGCCTGCCAGCCATGAAAAAGCCATGCCTCCGGCAATGGCAAGATAAACTAGCGTCCAAAGGGGATCGAAAGTTATGTTCGCATAGGACAGATGACAAATCAGCAAACCAAGGCCAATAATTTTGGCGGGGGTTATTATTTTATTATATATTTCTTTGTTCAAAATGTTTTCAGTTTTTTTACTGTTATTTGTTTTATGAGGCAATTGCCTCTTATCTATATCTCGAATAACTATGCGAGGCAAGCAGAATCGGGCTATTTTTCAGCTTCTTTTTGCTTCGCGTTGCAACAGGCTGCAGGCTTTTCAATATTCCGTTTGCGCTGGACAGCGCCCGGAGAAATTCCGGTTTTTATTCCGTCTGCGCTGTTTTTTTTAGTTTTAAGACTTTTGGCGGAGCCGTAGAGTATTGCTAATCGTGTGTTTTTATATAAAACAATCATTTTTTCAGCCTTTTAATTTAACAGACTCTGCAATATTGTATTTCTTTGGATTTTTCACAGAAAGAGAGACAAATTGCGGGACACTGGCAACTTACATACATTTAAATACGTTTTGTCAAGGCTGTTTGACGACAAGCTTTCAGCGATAGCCCTTGTTGTCTTGACGACTTACATGCTTTCCTCCGTCGCTCTTGAAGCTTACAGTTCCTACTGCAAATATTCCGACACAACCCCGATATATGCGAAAGGCAACATTGACAACCGCTATCTGCCGCCATCCACAACTCACTGGATGGGAACTGACTATCTGGGGCGCGAAGTGTTCTGGCGCGCAATGGCGGGAACATGCACCGCGGTCAAAATTGGAACTCTGGCATCGTTGCTGTCAGCCCTGATAGGCGTGTCGCTTGGAGCCCTGGCCGGATATTACGGCGGGAAAATGGATGATTTTGTAGTGTGGATCTACAGCACATTTGCCTCGATTCCCACTCTGTTGTTCATTCTTGCATTTGCTTTGCTGGTTTCAAAGGGATTTCTCTTTCCGCCATTGGCCAGATTTCTGGAATTAGTTGCAAAAGCTTTTAACACCGATTCAAAGATGCTGGCTATTTATATGGGGATAGGCATTACCGGCTGGGTCGGCTTATGCCGGGTTGTCAGGGGCGAGACTATGCGGCTTCGCGAGCAGGGATACGTTCTAGCGGCAAAATCAATGGGCTTCAGTTCTCTGAGGATAATAGCCAGGCACATAATCCCCAACTTGTTTCATCTGGTTATAATTTACTTCACTATGCGTTTTGCTTACGCCATCATGACCGAAGTGATTGTTAGCTATCTTGGATTGGGCGTGGAATTGGCTCCCAGTTGGGGCGTCATGATCGCCGATGGACAGGAAAGGCTGTGGCGCGGAATCTGGTGGGAGGTGGGCGCGGCAACCGGTTTTATGTTCTTTCTGGTTCTTTCCCTTCATATATTAGGGGACGCTCTCCGGGACATTCTTGATCCGCGTCTTAAAACTTAAGCGCGTGGTCAGGCGAAGATGACGAGTTTGCCAGCGACAAAGAATCAGAAATTCTTAGCGCTGATTTGGCCTGATAATCCCTCTTCTGCATCTTTTTCTGATTCTTTGTCGTTGGCATTTTTATATTCCCCCTTGACAAATTGCACGGCATCACTTACGTTAATATAACTAAATAACGTTTATGTAAGCAAAGAAAAAGAACATGAGCAAAGAAAAAGGATCATCATTAATAGGGTTAAGGCGCTCGTTTGAGGCTCTTGAATTGCTTTCGCGCCACAAAGAGGGCCTCAGTTTTAGCCGCCTGCAGTCCGAACTGGACAATCTTCCGGCTCCAACGCTGTCTCGCCTGCTTAAGGTCATGGACGATGAAAACTGGGTGGCGAAAAACAGCGATGGAACTTATGCTCCAGGAAGTCAATTTATAAATGTAAGCCGCCGAATTTCCAGCGGGGCAACACTGGAGGATTTAATCTCTCCTGTCGTAACTGATTTGGCGGAAACAGCCGCCGAGACCGCCGCATTCACAATATTTGTGGACAAAAACTTTGTCTTTAAAGCAAAATGCGAACAGCCCGACTCCTACCACCATATAGAATTGAACCGCAAAAGCTCAGCCATATTCACAAACGGCTACGGCATGGCAAATCTCGCCTTTCAGGACAAAGAAACGATAAATTCCTGCCTTGAAGATATTCCTGATTCAATTGACCCCAAAGAATTTTCAGACAAACTGGCAATGATAAAGGAAGAAGAATTTTTATTCAGCGACGAAAGACTGGGAATCCGGTTTCTGAAGCCAGTTTTTTACGGAGAGGACGGAAAATTTGCCGGAACAATGGGCCTGAGCTGCATCGTCAGAAAAACCACAAAAAAAGAGTTTGAAATTTATAAGAGCCTGGTCACAAAAGCCGCGATAAAAGCGTCAAAGGCGTTGTCGGCCATAAAACAATAAACAAATTCAAGGTAATGCGCCATGAAGGAAAAACGTCCCAATTTTTTGATTCTTTTTGCAGATCAACAACGCTACGACACTATTAACGCCTGTGGCAACAAGCATATGATCACGCCCAATCTGGACAGACTGGTGAATGAAGGCTGTCATTTTAAAAACGCCTACACGCCCAATCCCGTCTGCGTTCCGGCGCGACATAATCTTATCACAGGGCTTACCGCAAGGCATCACGGGTATTCGCAAAACAACCAGCACCCCGTGGACCACCTTCTGCCTACATTGCCGCGCATTTTGTCCGACAACGGATATGACGCCAGAGCTGTGGGGAAAATGCACTTTCAACCGGCTCGTCGACACAATGGATTCAATAAAATGGAGCTGATGGAGGAAATACCCGAGTTTCGGGAAGATGACGAATACGCCATGTATCTTAAAGAAGTCGGCCTTGGAAATATTCAGAACATCCACGGCGTGCGCAATCTGCTTTACATGCTTCCGCAACGTTCCTTGATACCGGAAGAACATCATGGCTCAACTTGGGTGGGCGACCGCTCCGTTGAATACATAAAAGCAAACGCTGGCAAGCGTCCATTTTTCCTCTGGTCAAGCTGGATTGCGCCGCATCCGCCTTTTGATGTTCCAGGCTCATTTTCAAACCTTTACAATGACGCCGAAATACCGGAGCCAATACAAAGCAAAACCAGTATAAGCGCCGCCGCGCAAAGCTCAAAAAGACATGGAGATTTCCCGGAGGGCAAGGAAGAAGAAAATATCCGCCGAATGCGGCAACTATATTGCAGCGCAATCAGTCTAATTGACAAAAATATAGGAAAAATCCTTGACGCACTGGAGGAAACAGGAGAGATTGACAACACTTTTATTATTTTTGTTTCAGATCACGGCGAAATGCTCGGCGACCATGGCTGCTTCCAGAAAATGCTGCCCTACGACAGTTGCGCAAAAATACCGTTTATAGTCCGCTATCCCGGCAAAGTCAAAGCTGGAAGCGTTCGCGAGGAATTCGTAGACATAAACGATATTCTGCCAACCTTCCTTGATCTAGCGGAAATCGATTATCCGGGACCGCTTGAACTCCCGGGCGAATCTATTTTTAAGGACGGCAAAGACCGCAGTCATCAATACATGGAATACGGCAGCTCCGTGAACAGATGGTGCTCGATGCGCGATGTCCAATACAAGTTTAATTATTTCTACGCAGGCGGGCGCGAAGAGCTGTTCGATATGAAAAATGACCCATGCGAAAGCGTTAATCTTCTGGAATCAGAGCCGGAGCGTTATAGAAAAGAGAGAGACGCGCTGCATAATGTCCTTTGCAAATATGAAAGCAAATGGGGGCTCAAAAATTACGCATTTGGCAACTCAATGCTTAAACTCGAAAAACTCAAACAGCAAAGCGCGCGCAAAAATGGACAGTTTCCGATATTTCCCGAAAACATAACAGACGAAAAAGAAAAAAACGCAATGAACGACTTTGGAGACGAAGTCATCGAAGCGACAAAAGACGAGTCCGTCGTCAGTTTGCGCAAATTAAATTTAAGCGATTGGGCGGCAAACGGAGCGCCTGAAAAAGTCATTCAAAAAATAAAAAACGAAAAACTTTAATCTATTGGAGAAAAAAATGAACAAAGAAAAAAAGCCGAATATTATTTTTGTGTTCAGCGACCAGCAACGCTGGGACACCTGCGGATGCTATGGACAAAAACTTGACACAACGCCAAATCTGGACAAAATGGCCGCCGAAGGCGTGAAATTTGAAAACGCGTTCACCTGCCAGCCAGTCTGCGGTCCCGCCCGCGCCTGCCTGCAAACAGGGAAGTACGCGACAGAGTTGGATTGCTTCACTAATGGCCGTCCCCTGCCTCTGAACGAAGTGACGCTTGCAAACAAAATGTCCGACAGCGGCTACGAGGTAGGATATATCGGAAAATGGCATCTGGCGGCTGATCGAGCCAACAATATAAGCTTCAGAGACACTCCCGTCCCGCCGGAACGCCGCGGCGGCTACAAAGATTTCTGGCTCGCAACCGATGCGCTGGAACACACCTCCCATGGCTACGGCGGATATATGTTTGACGCAGACATGAATAAGCGGGAATTCCCTGAAGGCAGATTCCGCGCGGATGTCCTGACGGATTGGACTCTCGACTACCTCCAGAGCCGCACACAGGAAAAGCCGTTTTTCCTTTTTCTCTCTTTCATTGAGCCGCATCATCAAAACGACCGCGAACACTACGAAGGCCCAAATGGATCAAGAGAAAAATTTAAAGACTATGAGCATCCGGGCGACCTTATTGGAACAGGCGGAGACTGGCGCGGAGAATATCCCGATTATCTCGGCTGTGTAAACAGTCTTGACAATAATCTGGGCAGGATACGCAAACAAATAGAAGAGATGGGGCTTTCTGAAGACACTCTGATAATCTACACCAGCGACCACGGCACACATTTCCGCACAAGAAACGCCGAATATAAACGCTCCTGCCATGAAGGCTGCATACGTATTCCCATGATTGCCTGCGGTCCCGGTTTCAAAGGCGGAAAAGTAGTGAACGAGCTTGTAAGTCTTATTGACTTGCCCCCAACCGTCCTTGACGCGGCAGAGTCAGACATTCCTGGTTCAATGCGCGGCAAACCGCTCCAGCAACTGGCAAACGGCTCGGCAAAAGATTGGCCCGATGAAGTGTTTCTGCAAATAAGCGAAGCGCAAGTAGGCCGAGCCATCAGGACAAAAAAATGGAAGTACGCCATATGGGCCACCAACCTGGAAACGCTCAACGTTCCAGGAAGCGATGTGTATGACGAAGCGTTTTTGTATGACCTTGAAAACGACTATCATGAGCGCAATAATCTGATTAAAGCCCCGGGATATGCGTCAGTGCGCGCGGAGCTTTGCGAAACAATAAAGCGCCGCATGGCTGAAGCCGGAGAAGAAATCCCGGAAATACGCCCGGCGCAATAAACTGCCCCACAAAAAGCCGGCTGACTCAGTCGGCTCTGCCAAAAGTCCTGAAAAATAAAAAAGCCGACGGAGTCGGAATAAAAGCCAGTGGCGAAGCCACTTTTAAACCCACTTCGTGGGCGCTACAGCTCCATCGCCTTACCTTAATATACTTAGAAAACTCATCTCAAAAAACTTTTTTGCTTGACAAAACGCATTCTTATGATTATAATGTTGAATAAATAGAATATTAAAATATTGGGACTGAATCATGAATGTGATTGCTGAACGAATCTATACCTCAATATTAAGCGATATATCCTCCGGCAAGTTACTTCCCGGTTCTCGTCTTCCGACTGAAACAAGGCTTTCCGAAGAGTTTGAGACAAACCGTATGAATGCTCATTATGCAGTCAAACAGCTTGAGGTCGATGGCGTTGTCACCAGAAACAAGAAGCAGGGCTCTCTGATAAATTCTGATCTTTCTCGTGATTTTATTCTTGACTTGAGAAACCTTTACAATAATCGTGTTTATATTCTAGCGTCGCTTTCAGAAGCCAAAAATATCCACTGGAACGAGAGCACTATAATGGATCTTGAGCAGACTCTGGGCGCGGCAAGATATTCTGTGACGCTTATTGATTTGCCTTTTGATAAATCGGGCTTCAGGGATTGTTTTTTAGAGATAATGAAAACAGGCTCCCGAGCGGTTTTTATAATGCCGGATCAGAATGAGGCGCATTTTATTCTTGATAATCTTGATGTTCTGGATGAGTATCACGGCGATATTTACTTGCTTAACCGTGGTGTTGCAACATTTCACCGCGCCCCTTGCCATATTCTCAGTCTTGATCCGTTTGATGAAGGCGTAATTGCAGGAAAATATATTTTTGAAAAAGGATTCAGGGATATAATTTTTGCCGGAGCCTTGTATAGGGAAGGGTGTTTTTGGCAGGAAGAGAGAAAAGATGGCGTTTGTCTCGGGGTGGACATTGCTTCTAAAGGAAAAACCAAGCCTGTTGTTATTGTCGAGCCGCGCTCCAAGCTTTTTGACAATCTTGCCGATGAGCTTCGCAATGCAAAAAATAAGCCGGCGGTTATTGCGCAAAACGACAAATTCGCTGTTGAGCTGATCGGCGAAATGAAAAAAAGAGGCTTTGACATGCCAAATGATTATTGCCTCATGGGATTTGGAAATGTTTTTTTGTATAGAAAGCATGACTTGACAACTATTGCTCCGCCGATTGAAAAAATTGGCAAGACTTTTGCCGGAATGATGCTAAACAAAGAATGGCGCAGAAGCAATGGAGCATGGCTGAATTTAAAGCTTAAATCGAGCATTGTTGAAAGAAGTTCAACTTCTAACTAAATAGGCGGTTTTTTTATGGTTTGTTTTTCTTGGAAAAGAAAAAGCAGCGTCAAAGCTGCATTGAGCGGCTCTTTGCGTTTTACACTCATCGAATTGCTCGTTGTGATTGCTATCATAGCAATTTTGGCGAGTTTGCTTCTGCCTGCCTTACGCAAAGCCAAGGAAACAGCTCAGAGGGCTGTTTGTCAAAGCAATATGAAGCAGCAATACACTGGTTATTCTATGTATGACAGCGACTATGGGCGGCTCCCGACTCGGAGCGACGAACTTGGCTCTTCCATTCGATGGTTGGGCTATTCAATATGGCGAGGCGATCTGGGATGGTTTCAAGCTGGATTGCTGCATAATGCCGGCTACATTAAAGGCGGTGGAACTTTTTTTTGCCCCAGCAAAAATAATCAAGTTAAGGGCGGAGACAAGGATGGTTTGTGCAGTTATGAAGGATTTTCAGGCAGCACTGACCGTCCCGGCAGATATGGCTGGGAAGCAAAAAGCATTGGCATACAAACTAACTACTGGCATCGTTGGAATGACTTTACTCATTATTATGAGACTCAGGGCGGATATAGCCAAATACCCGCGATGCAGGAAAAGCTTTTTCGCAATTCTCCGGACAGGCCTATGGTTTACGATGTTTGGGGCGCTGCTGTTGTTGATTCTGATAAATATTGGATGCCGCACTGTGGCGGCTTGAACATTCTTTTCATTGACGGACATGTTAACCTTGGAGCTGTGACTTTGCAGAAAATACTGACCACTGACGATCATGCTTTTCCCGAGAGGTTTATCAATAAATATCTTGGGATATGGAATGATTCTCAGAAGCCCAGGCCTTAAATTTTAAGCTCAAACAATTTTATAATAAAAACAAAAGGAGATTGTATGTTAAGGAACATTGCTGTGTTTGTTGCCTTTGTGTATGTTGCATTTTTTTGCTCTGACTCAATGCTTGGCGGGGAAGCTCAATCGAATAAGGATTTACTTTTTTATGTTTCATTTGACAAGGGCGCAGACGCCGATTTTAGCGTTGGCTCTTCCATTGCTTTAATCAAAGGCAAGTATAAGCTTGAAAAAAGCATATTTAATAAGGCTTTGAAGATAAATTATCCTTGTGAAATTCGCTATGAAGCAAGCAAAAATATTAATGCTCACGAAGGAAGCATTTTAATGTGGATCAAGCCAATTCTTCCTTCATGGACAAATGGACAACCCCAATTTGGAATATTTTCAGCTGGCTCTTTTCTCAAGAAATGTTACAAGTTTTCAAATGGGAATCTTAATGAGAATATATTTAACCCTTTCCTTTCTCTTTATTTGCATTACTCACGCGCTCTTATTCCTTTTCCCGTGAGAGTCTACGAAGGACCCGCCGATGCAATGCTTGCGTTAATGCCAGGTCTTGAAAAAGAAAAGAAAACACTTGATTTGCTAAAAGCCCAAAGTGCTGTTTTGCGTGGCAGATGGAGCCATATTGCTTTGATTTGGCGCGAGAAAAAAGAGAAGAATGGGAACAAAACCGCAAAAATGGAGTGCTTGCTTTATCGCAATGGAGAGTTGATAGGCAAAACTTTGTTTTCTGGCAAATGGCCTAAAAATCTTGGAAAATATTTGTTCCTAGGCAGAGGGCCGCATCGCGCGGAAGGAACATTTCTGATTGATGAACTTAAAATATTTAACAAAGCTTTTTCTCGCAAAGAAATTGAAAAAGAGTACAACAAGCAAGGATAGTTTTATGGTTAATGTAAAAAACATATTTTTTTGTGGCGTGTTGTTTGCAGGCCTGAATTTATTTTCTTCGTCACCGATGTCGCAGGACGAGCTGTTTAAGCTTTCTTTTGACAAAAACGCCAATGCTTTGACTAAAAAAGGCGCAGTAAAGCCTAAGGTCAAGGGAGAGTTGAAATATACAGAGGGAGTCAAGGGCAAAGGAGCTATTTTTTCTTCTGAAAATTGGCTGGAATTTCCTTTGCAGGGCAATATGAACTCTGATGAAGGAACGCTAGAGTTTTGGGTTAAGCCCTTGCTTTATGATACCAAGCTCTCATTCCGCCCTTTAAAAGAATGCACTCTTTTCGCTACGGCTTTTGATAAATATAAATCAAGATTTATAATTCACTCAAGATTGAAGGGCAAAAATGAGCCAGAGCTCAGACTGAAAATATATCCTACTCAAAAAAAAGAAAAAGCTGCTATTTATGAAGTGCGAAGCAAAGGTCCGGAGAAAGGAAAGTGGTCTAAAATTCAGACAACATGGCGCACTGTCAAGCGCAAAGGCAACCTTGAGAAAATCATTTCAGTTTATATTAATGGGAAAAAAGTTGGCGACCGCAAGACGGTTCAGGACAAATTTTATCCTCCAAATTTTGGAACGCTGATGTATCTTGGATCTCACCCCGGAGTTTCCGACGGAACATTCGCAATGGATGAATTGCGCATTTTGAGCCGCGCTTTGGACGCTGGAGAAATTTGGCAAGGTTTCTCGCAAAGCTCTCAAAAGGGTTCAGATACGGTTTTGGTCATTCCCAAAGTGAAAGTGGCGCCTGGAGTGGATGGGAAGCTTTCACCTGGCGAGTGGGACAACTCAATGAAGATTTCAGGGGACTTTCTTAATAAAAACATGCTGCTGGCTGGAAGGCAGTCAACAATTCGTCTGTGCTATGATGATGCCAAGCTTTATGTCAGAGTTGATTCTGGAACTTTCAACGGCAGCCTCAAGACCGAATCAGGACAACAGGGCAAAGAGGTATGGACAGACGATGATGTGGAATTGTATCTAGTCCCAAAACTTGGGGAAATGTTCTATTATCAGACAGGCATAAATGCGGCTGACAATTTTACAGACTTGACAA
>CAZYVR010000184.1:0-6645 GCA_964651145.1 uncultured Victivallales bacterium
TTAACAGATAAGGAAATCGGTTCTTAACACCAAAGAACTCGGTACTCTCAAGTATGGATCATGTCCAGCTTCAGAAAGGTCCTCAGGGAGAAGTTATTGTCATAGATAAATTGCACAAAAAACCAATTATGATAGTTGGCGAAACAGGAAAAGGACGATTCATTGCAGATGGAACTGCGGGGCATAATCCTAAAACGGAAGAACTTTCACCAAAAGAAAAAAGAATCCTTGTTAGCATGATAAAGTGGCTGGGCAAAAAATGAAAAAGATAATTATAGGCGCTTTGTCGCTAATTAGCATTGCCGCATTTTGCGAACAAACAAAACAACTTTGGGACTTTGAGTCGGGCGCTTCAGAATGGAAGGCTTCTTCTAGTATTTTGTTGAACATGGCAAACTCCGAAGAAAGCAAAATTGAAGATGGAGCGCTTAAGGCTACTTTGCCAAGCAAAACCAAAGGCAATATTTACGCGCCTATTAATGGAACGCTTGTCTATGAAAAAGGATTCGCTGGAATCCTTTTTTGGGCAAGAACATCTGCTCCATGCACACTTGTTCTTTCACTGGAATCCTCAAATAAAAAATGGCGTTTCAATTGGAATTTGGAGGATTCGTATTGGCATGAGATTGCAGTTCCGTTTAACGCCTTCAAAGAAGGAAAAAAGGCCAAGCGCAATTTGCTTTCAGAGAAATCGATAACTTCAGTTGAGACTTTTAAAATAGAAGTTGACAACCGCTCGAAAAAAGACATGACGTTATATTTAGACGCAATTAGTCTTTATGGCAAAATAGTACGCGGTCCAGGGAAAGTTGTTCCTCAAAAAGACTTCACAAGTTTTTTGACTGATTATGAGAACGGAATAAACGCCTCTTTTTCTCTTGGTGATGGAACAGGATGCCACAAAGAAGACAAAGCGGTAAAAAACAAATCCATAAACGTGATTAAAGGCAAAAGCGGAAAGGTTTTGAGGATTGAAAAAAATGACTCAAGGGACAGTCTTTCGTACAACACAGACGGCAATATTTTTAAGGCTTCCGGCTCTATTCAATTTTGGGTTAAGCTGAATTGGGATTCTTCCGGCAGCGGGGTTAAAAAAGCGTCGTCGTCATTTGTTTTTTTCTCAGGAAAGTGGAAAAACAAAACAATGATTTATTTTTTTAGAAGAAAAAAATCGACTTCTCTTAATTTTATGACGGCTTACAGCGGAAAACAGGCTAGTGTGTGCGTTAACACCACAAGTTGGAAGAAAGGATCTTGGCATCATGTTGGAGCCACCTGGAACGATGGACATGCAAAAGTTTTTATAAACGGAGTTCTTGTCGGAACCAGCAAAAAATTCCCTGATGAGTTGCAGTTTGGCAAGCAATTCTATTTAGGGGCGTCAATTGGCACAAATAAGCTGGGCGGTGAGCTGGCTAACTTTATTATTTCAAAATATCCTCAAAAAATATTTCCAGTAATTGTCAATCAATAATACAAGAATGGAGCAAGCGATGAAGAAAGCATATCTGTTGCATATTTCCCATTATGATCCAGCGTGGATCAACAGAAAAGAAACAGAAGAGCCTTTTGATGTTGAAGTGGGTAAAAAAATTCTAAAAAAGCTGAAGCGCTATTGTTTTGACACAGTAATTGTTGATTGCGCCGATGGGATTGAGTACGAAAGCCATCCAGAGTTAAAGCGCGATTACACGGTGTCAAAAGAGCTTGTCTCTGAATTTGTGAGAGAAGCCAAATCGTTGGACATTGACATTGTTCCAAAGCTGAATTTTGCTAAAAGCGGCAGGAATAGGCATGATATGTGGATGGCTCCACATGTTGATTTGATAGACTGGACGGGTGCCATAGATCTGGGGATCTACTGGAAGGTTGCGGAAGACCTGATAAATGAATTGACTGATTTTTTTAGGCCAAAGAGTTTATTTCATATTGGAATGGATGAGGATCATTACAGATCGGTTAACCAATATGCTGAGACCATCATCAAGCTGGACTCTGTGATAAAAAAGCATGGATTAAGGACTATGATTTGGAATGATTCGTGCTATTGTGCCTCAGACTCCCCAAATAAGCATCATGCTGACAAATGCGAAGATGCAGAAAAACTATTGCCCAAAGATATTGTTCATGTTTTGTGGGAGTACAACAATGCCTGCCACGCTCCCGCTGCTCGGTTAAAAAACGAAGGTTTTGATGTTTGGGCCGCACCAGGCAAAGAGCCTAAAAAGGTGAAAGCCTGGCAAAAATGCCTGAGCGATGAAAAAGGCGATGGACTTCTTATGACTAATTGGTTTAAATGTTCAAAATCAAATGAAATTGACCTCTTGAAATGCCTTGATGCTCTCGGAGCTTCTTATAATTAATGATTTTTTTGCCCCTTAGCCCATTGTATAGGAAAAACAGAAAGTTTCAAAATGAAAAATTGTAAACTTACGTGCAAACCTGATTGCGACATTGTTTTTGTTCCCTTTAGTCCCATTTCGGAGACGGATAAATTTGAAGTCAGAGTTCAAATTAAAAATTCCGGAGCCCCCAGAGACGTGGCGGCAGAAATCTATATGGACAAAGTGGACGAGGCATGTTTGGCATGGGAAGGGAAAGTTTTTGCGGAGAAAGGCAAATATGCCTTCGCGCAATGTTGTCCTGATATTATGGGTAAATCAGGAATGCATAATATTGTCGTACGTTTTTCTGAAGACGGCTCAAAGTGGACAACTATTGAAAAGCCTTTTGAGGTCCGAACTCATACCCCTAATCTAGCAGAGGGAGCGTTTATTATGTTTGGACCACCTGTTGACAGAACGGCATGCTCTTCCTTTTATGACGTGAAAGAGTTAACTGATAATCAGTGGAAAGAGCAGATTGATTTCTTTAATGAGCTGGGATTCAAAGCTATTATTCCACTGTCGATTATTCAGCTTGAGCATTATAGCGAGCGTTTTTCTGTTAGGGCAGAGGACAACTTCAAGGCGCATTATCCCTCTGATATATACCCAAAGTCAGATATAAAATCTGAAGATCCTGTGAAAGCTATATTGGAGGCCGCTGATAAAAATGGGCAAAAAATCTTTTTGCCTTTTGGAAATAATTACATCTCATGCGCGCGTCGCTTGGAGGTAATGGAAGAACTCTGGGAGCGTTATGGGAAATATAAGTCTTTCTACGGATGGTATCAGCCACTTGAGCCACATTTAAATTTAGGCGCAGACGTTTTTGAAGGTTTTTTAAAATTGATTGAAGAGGATAGAGCAAAAGCAGACGAACTATGTCCTGCCAAGCCTGTCTTATTGTCAGTGGCTTGCGGTGTTCCGGCAATAAGCGAGGCTATTTTCTATATGCTTAAGCAAGACCGTCTTAAAGCTAATATTATAGCTCCAATGGACATTTTGGGCTGCACAAAGGGGCGCCCAGAGCAGTTAAAATTAAATTACTCCTCTTTTTCAGCTTTGAAGGAAGCTTTGGAAAGCACTAACACTCATTTATGGGGAAATTGTGAGTCGTTTGATATTGATGATGACGGCATACTTGTGCCAAGATTCAGAAATGGCGGTTTTGATGGACATGCGGGCTTTGTCCAACAGATGGAGGCTTTGCGTCCTTACTCAGAAAAGCTTATAACTTTTGAGGCAACAGGCATGTTTGCCAAGCCTGGGCTTAAGCCAGAAATTGGAGGGTGCAAAGCCGTTGAACAGTATCAACGCTATGAGGATTATTTGAAGAATCCGGCTCCCGCTTATAAAAATATTGCCATTGGCTGCCGTTACACTAAGTCAAAGGAGCCTGATTGTCCGAGGCATTGGGTTGCAGGTCTTTTCAAATCTAATGAAGAGTTCAATCCTGACGAAAATTATCTTTCTGCAGATGGATATATCGCAGGAGGACGCGAAGGAGCTAGGACTGATCTCTCAAAAATTTACGGATATGTTATTCATAATGAACCTGTTTTCGTTGAATTATTGTTTGATCTCGAAAAATCGAAAAGAATAGATATGCTTAGGGTTGCAAGCTCACCAACGTTTTTGGATGAATTTGACAATCCCGACACTTCTCCGGGCAGGATTGTTGTAAAAATAGGAAATAGCCTTAATAAGACAGAAAAAATCGGTGAGATTTGCGAATATATTCATGGCTGGGCAAACATTCTTTTGCCAGAGGCGGTTAATGCCCGATATGTTAAGTTCATCTTTTCCAAAAAGAAAAATCCGAATTATCGGATATCAGCGATGCTAATAAATGAAATAGAGATTTGTCAAAAAATAGAGGAGCAATAAGACTCCCTTGTTGCATTGCGAAAATTGCATTAAAATTTTGTCAACCAGCTTATTCTTCAAATAAATATGCAAGCCAAATAGGATTACGCTCAAAAAGTAGAATCCTGGGATATTCACAAGGAATCACTCATAAAATAAGACTACAAAAAGGGATTAGAAATGGAAAATAAAATTGACGTGGCTGTAATTGGTCTTGGCGGCATGGGAAATACTCATGTCGAAGCCGCTAAAGCTTCACCTTGTATAAACAAAATTTACGGCTACGAACCGGATACTGAACGCGCTGCATTGCGCGGAAAAGAACTCGGAGTAGAATCGACTTCTGATCTTAATGAAATCCTCAGTAACCCTAAAATAAAACTTGTCTATATTGCGTCTGTAAATGAAGTCCACATGGAACAGACAGAAAAAGCATTGAAAGCAGGCAAAGCCGTTCTATGTGAAAAACCAATGGGGATTTCTCTTGAAGAAGCCCAAAAAATGATAGAAATCGAAAAAGAAACAGGAAGTTTTCTCCAGATCGGTTTTGAACTTCATTATTCAAAAATGTATATGACCGCTAAAAACTGGATTGATCAAGGATTAATTGGAACGCCAGTGAATTGTCACTGCCGTTATTACAGCAGTGAATTCCACTTGAAAAATACATGGCGCTCAAAAAGCAAAGGCACATTAATTGGAGAAAAACTTTCACATTACATCGACTTGCAGCGCTGGTTCATGGGGAGCGAAGTCGAGGATGTTTATTCCATGTGCGCCCCGAATGTTGTTGATTATTTCAATCACCCAGATAACCATCAGATCAATATGAGCTTCAAAAATGGAGCTATTTCCAATATCAATTTCATTATGTACCTTGGTGAGACTGACCATGCCGATCCGCTATTGGAAAGGCTCGAGAAACAATCCGATGACGGACATTTCCTGCAGTATCATATCATGGGCACAAAAGGCGCGATTGAAACTGACCTTTTCCGTCGGCGCATTCGCCGATGGGAATTTTCAGATAGCCCTAAACAGCTTGTCAGCAAAATAGTAGAAACAGTTCAATATGAAAAGGCAGATGACCAGGAATGGACACACAACACTCACGGACAGAATATGCGCATTGCCGAATTGGTTGCAAAAGGACTTCCGCCAGAGGTTCCGGCGTCAGATTCTTTCAATACAATGAAGGCCGGTTTTGCCGCCGAAATTTCTGCAAAGGAAAAGCGCATTATCAAGATGTCAGAATATAATACAGCTCATGTTTGAGTGTAAAAAGTAATCTGCATTGATTGGACGCAGATTTACTGTATATTTAATTCAGTTGCTTGCTACTTGATCGCTTCCAGCGCCACGCGGGCTTTGAACTTGCTGTCAAATGTTCTTCTCATTGTGAAATATCTCCTTTTTTTGCTACATCAATTTAGTCTTATTTGAGAAAATTTCACACCTTATTCAACTGTCCAGATTTTTGGGCGCATTATACTCAGATTGGACTTACCGGATCGCGCAGATTAGTTGTTGTAATTCCTATGGTTTTGGCTTTCATAGTCCTCATCGCAATCGTTATAGATTTAGATCATCCTCAGAAAGGCATGATAAAGGTGAACCAACAAGCTATGATCAACCTGCAAAACAGCATGAATCGCGGGAAAAAATAGGCTTTGCTGAAAAAGAATAAGACAAGTATGACAGTATTGTTTATCCCACACATAGGGCGTATTTAGTCATAATAGCCGTCAGATTAGCTTTCAGAGGCTCTGAGCCTGGACAACAAAACCCATTTCATGGGTGGATAATAGTGTCTATGTGGATTTCTCGGCTAGCGCGTATGCCAATTCGCCAGTTCGGCTTGAAGGATCTTTTTAATTGAATCTCAACGCATTCTACCAGTATCTATCAGATTTTGGAATTTCCGCCTCAAAACTAATCAGACGGCTAAAAGCAATGCAGTGGGAATACTTTTTTATTATTGCAACTGCTTTTTCCAAGCGTTCAATATAGTTTTTCCTTTTGTCTTCGTCATTTTTGAATAATTCATAATTGATCATGCCATCGTATAACTCTTTAATATTACTATCAAAAAAAATAGCATCATCTTTATTGTGGCACTTAAATCTTTCTCTATCGTCTCCAAGATATACGTACCAAGTGTCGTTGCCCTCATCATATTCAATTGATTTTGCCTTATCTTCCTGCATTTAATTTCTCCCATTTTAAATTCTGCTATAAATTAATTATGAGTAAAAAATTTCTATATTAAGCCAATTTGCCTCATATCTCAATTTCCCCTATTGCTGGACGATTCAATCGCGGGAGGTCGTAAGTTTTTCGCATTTCTCCCACAATCCTTCTTCTGCATCTCCATTCCAAAGATACCCTTTTGCAT
>CAZYVR010000184.1:6745-11247 GCA_964651145.1 uncultured Victivallales bacterium
CTCCATTCCAAAGATATCCTTTTGCATCTCCATTCCAAAGATATCCTTTTGCATCTCCATTCCAAAGATATCCTTTTGCATCAATGACAAAATAGTCTCCCAGTTTGTCATTTTTTTTCTTAATTCTTGCTTGCTTGCCAACCTTATATCTTAAATATTCATCATTCCCTGCACTACCATCTTTGTAAACTTTACGCATAAACAATTTCTTTTCTTTTTTATAAATTGTTATATGACCTTCTAATCCTTGCACTGATATATCTAGCCAGTTTCCAATGATTATCTCACCATTTTCCCCTGTTTCCGGTTGAGATAATTTTTTTGCTTCTTTCTTTGACAGGCCAAGAATTTTTACTTTGAGAGTTGGGTTAAAATGTGTGGTAGCCCAACCACCTGAATTAATTTTCATATTAGGAAGTAAATAACCAATCCAAAGTCTTGGTTGTTGATTGTTTTTAAAACCATGTAATTCATTTGCTATTTCAATCAACCTTGCTTTTGAAATGCGTTCTTTCAGTCTTACATCGAGAGAAGCCTTTATCCCTTCCTGTCTATAGGATTTTATAACTGCATAGCCTTTTGTTTTAACGACATAATTTTGATCGGATTCTGAGAGTTTGGCAAGAGTTCTTTTATATATCTTGCCTGATTTAGTTTATAACTTTACAATCCCATTATCACAAGAAACATATTCTGCTTTTATATTTTGTTTCTTGTTATTTGTCCAAGTACGTTCCTCTCCTTGGCATATATCTGCTATAACAATGATATATAACACTAATAATATTTTTTTCATACCCCCTCCATCGTCATTCTGAAAATGATATATTTTTCAACACTTACGGTTTCAGAAGAGGATTATGAGATCAACGGATATCGCGGCAACGTTATTTTTCCTGGCGGTATGATTCTTGAGGATTCAGGCGAAGTCAAGATTTACTATGGGGCAGCCGACACTGTGGAGTGTCTCGTCACTGCGCATGTGGATGATTTGCTCGCGCTTTGCATTTGAATCAGATTGGAAAATTTTCTTGGAGACACCATGAGTAAATAGGGCAAATTGTTATTTGCAAAAAAAAAATCTTTGTTGAAAGATTAATAAATCGCCAGAAATAGTAACCACTTATTCGTAGAACGCACCAGTTAAAGCCGGTAACGGACCGGGTTGTTGTTAGACCAGTTTTGCCAAACCGTTCCTGGCGTCTTCGCTGGGAATCTGCAGCCTTCTACGCCATTATATACTGCTATTTTAATGTCAAACATAAAACCTTTCATTTTGCTTACTCATACAAATTGCGCTTAATAAACTCTTCCTGCCATTCGGGTTGAAGCGCGACAAAACGCGCCGAATAGCCACAAATGCGGACAATCAAATCTTGATATTTTTCAGGATGCTTCCTAGCTTCCAGCAGTTGAGCTTTGTCGATGCAGTTTAATTGCAACAGCGGCAAGCAAGATGCGGCAAAAGCTCGTTCAAACTGGGCAAGCAACTGGATATTAAGCTCGCCCAAGGGCATATTGATATCAAGACAAGCGTTAGCTGGGCATTTGCTTAGATCCAGAGCCGAAACGGAGTTGATTGTTGAAGTGACATTGGAAATATAATGCAGCCTGGACGGTGTTACTCCGTGCGCAAACACATCTCCCGAATAGCGTCCATCTGGAGTCGCCAGAGTTTTCTTGCCCCAATCGACAATTTCGCGATAGACATAATAAGCGAGTTGAAATTGGCCGCCGCGTTCGTTCTTTAAATCGCGGGTCTGTTCAAAAAAATCATCATGAAGACGCTGGGCCAGCGCATTGGCTTCGGGAGTGTTGTCTCCGAAATGAGGCATTGTCAATACTTCGGCCCGCAGATTTTCAAAACCTTGCCAGTTGGCGCGAACCGCCTCCAGAAGTTTGTCAAGTGAACAGCGTTTTCTTTCAAAACAAAGCTTGCGGATAACCAACAGAGAGTCAACCATGTTGGCGAATCCCGCCAAGGGCAAGGCGTGCGGATTGTACCGTCCGCCTCCCGCAGTATAATCTTTGCGGTTCTCAAGACAATCAGCCATGCACGATGAAAAAAATGGAGACGGGCAAACCTCGGGCCAAACACTTCCATTTTTCCCAATGAGCTCGCACATTCTGCGGATGGCCCGTATTGCATTGGCGAAAAGCCGACGATAAACTTCTTCAAAATCAGCAGCGCCGTCGAGTCTTTCGCAAACAATCTTAGTGTTCGCCATTTCCGGGTGATCATGAATAGACATATCAATGATGCGTGGCAAATTAAAATAGCAATTAGCCCCGGCAGAATGTTCATGCCCCTCCAGCATAACTTCCCAGCAGCCTCCAGCCACATAAGTGCGTGCATCTTCCAATTTTTTGCCGGCTCGCACTTGAGCAGGGATGATGCAGTCATCGTTAAAAAGCGAGATAACACTGCGGCCGCTGAGAAAATCGCGGTTGATCGCGTCCAGATAATCCTGACTTGAACTTTTATTGAAGCGACAAAGCAGTTTTGGGAAAATTAATTTAAGTTCATGATGCGCTTTGAGAAACATAAAGGTAAGCTCATTGCAGACTTCTTTTCCTTCTGCGTCGCATCCGCCTAGCATAAGCACGGTGGCTAATTCCTGAGCGAGTCCAGTTTTCATCTCAACTTGACGGTGAGAATCGTATTTGCAATCGGTCGGAAGAAGGAAACGGCAAACAAGATCAAATGCCTCGTCTTTGGTGATGCGTTCTGATGCTATGTCGTCCTGATAAAGATCGATGAGCACCCGATCGGGATGTCCGATCACGTCAATGCCAATGCCCTCCAGAGAACCGGAAACTTCCCTTAGAAACCACAAAGTATTCAACCCTTCATAAAACGTTTTCGGCTTGCGCCATGGAACTTCCATGGCAGTCTCGGCAATCATGGAGAGAAAACGCCGTTCATCGTCATTCTTGGCATCTTTCAACATTTCGGAGGCAGCCATGGCAAATTTTTCAGAGATCTTTTTTACTGCCAGAAGGCCACGTTTAGCGGCGTCTATAAACTCAGACTCCTCTTTGTTTTGACATAAACTCTCTGCTTTCCGGGCTTTATTGTAAATGCGTTCCAAACCATGCTTTATTACAATGCTGGAAGAAAAACAATGATGGTCATGATCCGCATAAGGCCCATAGGTAAGATGAATGGCATTTACCCCGCCTCCTGCGGCATATTCTTCATAATCCTCAGGATTGAAGTCTATAAAAAGATGAGCGTTCCGTGTAAACAGCCAGCCGCCGGCGTTGCTTCCTGGCGTTCCCCAATTTTCTGAAGGCTTGACTCCCATTTCCGAATAAAAAGGAGATTTTTTGAACACTACTGGCTGAAAATTTTCAGCAATGACTTCATATTGAGCCGCTTTTAATTGAACAGCGCTGAGACCGGGATGAGTTACCGCATATTCATCCAGTTTTATCCATATAGGATGTTTATAGCCTTCTGGAAGTTGAGCATAAGAATGTGCTGCATAATATGCCCTCAATTCATCTTCAAGCTTTTGTAGGTTCATTTTTTTAGTTCCCAGTAAAGCCGCCGTCAACGACCAGAGTTTGTCCATTTACGAAACTGCTCATTTCGCTGGCGAGGAACAACATTGCCCCCGCAATCTCTTCAGGATCGCCAACACGTTTGGCCGGATATTTTCTTATAGTTGCGTCGTAACTGTTTTGGTTTGACAGCCCGGGCTTAGTTAGATCGGTCCTGATCACTCCGGGAGCAATTGCATTGACGTTGATTTTATACTGCGCCAGCGAATTTGCCATGCATCGGGTCATGCTGACTAGCGCGCCCTTCATTACTCCGTAGCTGAAAGTCCCCCCGCCTTCGCGAAATGCACAAATCGAAGAAATGTTTATAATCTTGCCGCCGCCCTGTTTTTTCATGAAAGGGACAGCCTGCTGTGACAGCTCAAAAACCGCATCCAACAAGACGGAACGTGAAATATCCCATTGCTCCAGAGTGCATGACTCCACTGACTCGCTGAACTGCAAACCGGCATTGTTGACGAGAATATCGACTCTGCCAAAATGGTCCTTCACTCTGGCGATCAGACCCGAACGCGCTTCACGCTTGCCCAAGTCCGCCTGTAGATAAAAGCCTTCGCCACCCAAAGCAGCGATTTCCCCCATCAAGGTATCGGCTTCCGGACTGCGCGAGATGACGGCGACTTTTGCGCCCCGCTCCGCCAAGGCCAAGGCCATCGCCCGCCCCAGCCCTCGGCGTCCCCCGGTTATCACCGCCACTTTGCCTGTAAAATCCAGATAATTCTTCATCGGTCGTCCTTCTAAAATTGACTTGCCACATCCACTTGTTAATATTAACACACGCAGGAGTATTGGAAATACACTCACGCGAGAAAAATATGCACATTTAAAGCAGAGGCGTTTATGACTGACCATACAATATCAGACATGAGATAGCTCAAGCCCTTTCTTGAATTGAACATCAATCATCTTTTCAAGGGCCGATTTGACTACCACAA
>CAZYVR010000185.1:0-11210 GCA_964651145.1 uncultured Victivallales bacterium
TAAGGTGTAGACTAACTGTAGACTGGGAAGAGAGAGAAAAAGGCTGTTTGTGCCTGAAGCTAGGAGAAGTAAGTGAGGCTGAGGGAAAAATAGTAGGTGCGGAACACCGGCTAGCCGCGCGGCAATGAGCACTCGCCAGGGGCGAAAGCCATAGCTGTTTGATGTCGCCGCGCCAGCTTCACTGAGGGATTGCCGCGAGCTGTGCAGGGGGACAAGTCTCAGTCGATGACTTTCAGTGAATCTAAGGAAGTATGCTGGCGATTTAAAAAGATACTCAAAACTGCTTGATGACAATCAACTTCTGTTTTTGCTAATAAACGACCTTAACGACTTTCATTTAACCGATGATTACAACGAGCATGAACAGGCCAGGAAGCTTATTGAGGATTGGGAAAGTGTGATGACTGGAAAAAACGAGCTCTGTCGCTGAAAAGCTTGTATCATTCAATGAAAAAAATCACAACAGATTCAGCTTCCATATGCAAAAAACAAAAAAGCGATTATGCTTATTTGAATGAGATGTTCGATGAACAAATAAAACTAAATGAGCAATTAGTAAAATATTTAATGAAATTTGAGAGAAGAGTGGTGGAAAAAGATAAATCGTTGAAAACAGACAACAATGGAAGACGCCAGAAACTATAAAAACTTTATATTAGCATCCAGCGTTTTAAAATAAGCTTGCCGGTCTGCAAATAATTATTTAGAGGAAGAAGCCCATTTAGTGTTTATTATCCGCGCGGCGGCGCATCCGGCTCCGAAGCCGTTGTCAATATTTACCACAGTGATGCCGCTTGCGCAGCTGTTGAGCATGGCGAACATCGCGGTGAGTCCCTTGAGTGACGAGCCATAGCCAACGCTTGTCGGCACGGCGATGACAGGACAGGAAACCAGGCCACCTACAACACTTGGCAGGGCTCCCTCCATTCCGGCGACGGCAATTATCACATTCGCCTCCTTCAAACGCGCGCTTTGCGCAAAAAGCCTGTGTATTCCAGCCACTCCGGCATCAGCAAGAAGCTCGACATTGCATCCGCAAAGCTCGGCGGTGTGCTTTGCCTCCATTGCCACGCCCAGGTCGGAAGTCCCGGCTGTCACTATCAGGATTTTCCCTTTCTTTTTGGCTGGCATCCCTTTTTTTATCATCAGCGTCCGCGCAAGCGCGTCATATTCAGCTTCGGGGAATTCCGCAATGACTTTTTCGGCAGTCTCGGAGGATATGCGGGTGAGAAGAACAGGCTGTTCCTTTTTGCAAATCTCGCGGACAATCTGGATTATCTGTTCCACATTTTTGCCTTCCCCGAAAATAAATTCGGGGAAGCCGCATCTGGCCTGGCGTGAATTGTCAATCTTTGCGCAGCCAATATCTGAAATATCATGCTCCGAGCCGACTTGCGCCAAAGCGGAAACAATGTCCAGTTCGCCGGATTTGACCTTCTGAAAAATATCTTTTAAATCATCCATTTCGGTTTTATCTGCGTCCGCCAAAAATTCTAAGCAGGAATATAAAAAGGTTGATGAAGTCAAGATAAAGCGCGAGAGCGCCAAGGACCGCGCCTTTTCTGCCAGACTCAAAATTGCCTTCAACAGAGGTCGCCATCTCCTTTATTCTCTGGGTGTCGTAAGCGGTTAGGCCGACAAATATAGCCACGCCAGCAAAACTGATAACCCAGTACAGAATGGAGCTTTGAAGAAAAATATTTACGACCATTGCTATTATTGCGCCTATGAGGCACATAAAGCATAAGTTCCCCACAGAAGTCAAGTCGCGCTTGGTCACATAGCCGTACAGGCTCATTGCCCCGAAGGTTCCGGCTGTTATAAAAAATGTGGAAGTTATTGAAGAAGCTGTATAAGCCAAAAATATGACCGACAGCGTCAATCCGTTCAGGGCCGAATACGCTATAAACATCGCCGTTGCTGTGTGCGCCGACATCTTGTTTATCGCGCCCACTAAAATCCATACCATAGCCAATTCGCCGATGATCAAGCCAAAGAACAGAATTTGGTTTCCCATAATCATTTTGATAAGAGCTGGAGTGGACGCCACAGCAAGCGAAACCCCCGCTGTCATTACCAAAGCAAAGCACATCCAACCGTAGACTTTGGTTATGAAGTTAGCTTGAATGGACGACACCGACTGCGAAACAGCCCCGACATCAGAATCTGTGTACTTCGGATACATTGTCAATAGCCTTATTTTTTGTTTTTAATAGATAATCACCAAATATACACCTCTGCCGATGAAATGGCAATACAATGAAAGAAGGGGTTGACTTTTTTTCGGAAACTATTATACTCCTGTTATACTTGAACAGCGATATAACAGTAAAAATGCTTGAAACAAAACACAACGATATCTGCAAAGAACTTGAAGCCAGGATAAAAAAAGGCGTTTACCCGGAAAAGCTTCCTGGCGTCCACAAGCTGGCCAAAGATTTAAAAGCTTCTCATATAACAGTGTCCAAGGCATTAAAGGAACTGGCGTCACAAGGGCTTGTCACAATAATAAACAGAAAAGGCGCCTTTGTCACGCACAAGAATCAGGACAGACCCAAATACAACATTGTCTGCGTCGCGGGCGGCTCCGGCTTGCACAATAACAAGCATGCGACAATAAGGGAAATAACCGCCTCGGCTCAAGAGGCGGGATACAAAACAATTGCGCTTGGAATCAGCAATATAAATATTTTAAAGGACATATCGTTTCTTCAGGCAATCCATATTGACGGATATATTTTTATTCAAGGCGCGCTTGATATGGAAATAGCAAGAAACCTGAGATTGATGGGGACGCCCTTTGTTTCATTGCATCGCATGCCGCCTAAACAGGGGATAAGCTGGGTGGACTATGGCAATGACAGGGGAGTGTCTGAAGTGTGCAGATATTTCTATAAGCTTGGACACCGGCGCATTGCCTATGTTTCTTTCCCGAACGCTGTGGAATATCACCGCCAGCTCATTTTTGAGAATTACCGAAAAACCATGGAGGAGCTGGGCATTTTTGACAAAAACTATTTTTGTTTGAGCTCCAACATATCAGAACGTCTCGAAAAATACGGAGACAAGGCATATGAAATATGCGCCGGAGAATTGACGGAAAAGCTTTTGCAATTGTCCAATCCTCCGACCGCGTTGTTTGTTGGCAGTCTTCCGCTCGCGCATGAGATAAGGAAAAAATTGGAGGGGAAAAACATTGCCATTCCCCAAGATATGTCCATAGTCTCGAGTCATCTCAAAGAGAACGAGAACGACTGCGAAGGTTTTTTCACAACCCTGGAAGCCGACGAAAATAAAAGAGCCAGCGTGGCATTTGGCGAACTCAACAAATTAATGAAGAATCCGGAAGAACAAGCGCCGGAAGGAATATTTATTGAGCGTGTATTAAAACACAGAAAGTCTGTGTCTGAAATAAAATGCAATCAACAAGGAATTGTGTCATGAACAAATCTCCCATTACGGCTGTAATTGTCGGCGCGGGCCATCGCGCGCTCTGCTATGCGGCATACGCCGAAACCAACCCTGATAAATTAAAAATAGTCGGAGTGGCCGATCCTCTGGAATATCGGCGCAAGGAAGTGGCGGAGCGCTTTAAGCTTTCCGAAGAGCAATGCTTTGAAAATGCGGACGCGCTTGTGGCTAAAGGTAAAATAGCGGACGCTGCAATCAACGGGACAATGGACGCGGATCATGTCCCGACAAGCATTCCCCTGCTGAAGGCTGGATATGACATTCTGCTTGAGAAACCCTTTGCCATCACTGAAGAAGAAGTCCATGAGCTTTCCATGGCCGCAAAAAAATACGGCAGAAAAGTAATGATATGCCATGTCCTTCGCTATGCGCCTTTTTATGCAAAAATAAAGGAAAGATTGCTCAATGGCGAGATAGGAGAGGTGATAAACATTCAGACCAACGAGCATGTGAGCTATCATCATATAGCGTCATGTTTTGTAAGAGGAAAATGGAACAGAAAAGACGTTTGCGGCTCCTCCACCTTGATGTCCAAATGTTGCCATGACCTTGATCTGCTTATGTGGATGAAAAGCGGGATTGCGCCCAAAAAAGTTTCCAGTTTTGGAAGCAGAAGCTACTTCAGACAGGAAAAAGCTCCTGGAAATTCCGGAACGCATTGCCTGCTGGATTGCCCCATCGAAAAAGACTGTCTTTATTCGTCAAGAAAGCATCACCTTGACCATTCTGACAGATGGGCGTTCTACGTTTGGGCTGAGATTGAAGGAAATGGAGCGCCGACTATTGAAGACAAGGAAAAATATCTTCTTGAAAAAGACTGCCCCTACAGCAGATGCGTCTGGAAATGCGACAACAATGTGGTTGACCGTCAATCAGTAATGATTGAGTTTGAAGACGGCTCGACAGCCACGCACAATCTTGTGGGCGGGACTTCAAAAGGACAAAGAGCCATCCATATTGTCGGCACAAAAGGCGAAATAGTCGGAGTCATCGACGAAAGCAAGTTTTATGTGAAGCTTATTGATCCCCGTCCAAATTGTGAGTGCTCTGTTGAAGAAGTTGACCTGAACATTCATTCCGACATGACTGGCGCTTTTGGCGGACACGGCGGCGGAGACAGTCGGCTTATCGCAGATTTTGTCGAAGCTCTTTTAGGCGAGACTCCGTCAATATCATGCACGTCGATAGAGGATTCCCTAAATGGGCATCTGGTCGGCTTTGCCGCGGACAAAGCCATGGAAAACGAAGAAGTTGTCTGTTTGTAAAGAAAATTCATGGACAAATTAAATCAGCGAATTCCGGACAAATGAGATCAGCGGTGACAGCAGTTAAGGCCATTGTTTTCGATCGTGGCTCTGATGGAACATAGAGCCGCGAAAAGCTGGATAAAAATGGCCTTTACAATGGCCTTTGCCCGCAATAGCCAAGGGAGCTTGTCGAAAAAAAAAGGGATAAAAACTTCAAGGCTCTTCAAAAACGAAGAAGCCAAACGGAAGGAAGAGTGGCCGCGGTTAAACGATTAATTGGAAAACGCATGCCGCGCCGTGAGTTTGAGTTCTAAAAACGTCATGCGGCTTGGGCTGTTTTTACCCATAATTTTCACTTGCTTGCCAAGTTAATGACAGAAGCCAAAAAGGGAAAAGAAAAGCAAGCGGCGTAGCAAAAGACTTGTCGCCAAGCATTTCAAAATTGATTCAGCCGCATTATGCGGCAAGTTTCCTTGCAAGCTGATTTTCTTTATCATTTTAAAACTTTTCTATTTCATTGCTTTCAGCTTTTCTGCTGTTATTGGCGTATTTGCTCAGCCCCTGAATGTAGAGCACAAGTATACCAATTAAAAACAAGACTGATCCTTCACCGGAACGCCTGCGCCATTCAGCATTTCACCCTCAATGTAGATGCCACCAATAAAAAAATTGGTTGGTTTGAATGCATCGGGGTTCTTGTCATATGCTTTAGGACGAAGCCTCATCAACATAGTGCGTTTGTCAATCTTGTCTGGCAATACTTTAATTATTGCCTTATGAATGTTCTTGGGAGATAAGTCCGTAGCAGGAAAATACGGGCTTATTCTCCAATAACTGCAATAATCATCAAAGTTATTGTGCTTTTCGGATGCCTGCCCATCAATTGTCACTTCGATTAAACCGGTCCCTGGTCCTGATAAGCTGTAAAGCATGAAGCTGCGCCCTTTAAATTTGAACGAAAGCTCAGCTCCGGGTTCGGCTTTCCAGAGACAAGACAGTTGCTCTGTTAAATTTTTCCTTTTAAAGATTTTTTTCAAATTTTCCAGCTTTTCCCAGGAGCCCTTCATTTGCGCCTTCTCAACAGGATAAAAAGACACGCTTTTAACATAGTCGCTAAGAGGAGGGGCAAGGTTTGAATGAGAACTAGGCTTTGTTGACGCGGTTTTGATTAATGGCAACGACCTCTCAATGGCGTCGGTATATAGTTTATGTCCTGTGTCCAGGTAAGGATGAACTCCATCCCGGGAGAATGGAATTTTTCCGTCAGAATTAATCTGTATTCCAGAGATTCTATCCAGTTCCTTCCCGGCAACCTGTTTTACTTTGGCATTGGGAGCTTTCATCAAGAGCTTTTCTTCTTTCTCAAGACGAGCTACTTCCATTCCCATGTGGATAGTGGGAATCCCATAATGCTCCGCAATTTCTTCATGGAGCGTTACAGGCACATTGAATTTGCCATTCTTAAGGAGTTTTAAGCCTTGTGTCGTCAAGGTATAAACAAAACATATCTCGCATTCCGGCAGGACTTTCCATGTATTCCTGACAATGCCTTCCATGCTTCTTGGAATAAGACTTTTTTTGATTGCTGAATCGTTAACTCCAAATTCAACGAACAGAAGATCCGGTTTTTTTTCAAGAACATCGCTTTCAAGACGGAACACGCCTATATTGGAGCCAGTTCCGCCCATTGCCGCATTAATCTCTTCAAAATTCACCTTTGGATACATATTACGCAAAAGGTCGAGGCTCTGGATTCGCCATCCTGCCTGTTTTGTAATGCTCCCACCCAAATAGGCGACTTTTACTGTTCCTCCTTTTTCGCATTTGGCAAAAAAGTTAGGCAGGCCGCTACGGGGCGCGCATTCCACTGCTTTGCGCAGCGAAATTTTCCTTGGTTTACTCTGAGCAACAACTGAAAAACCTATTAATTCCAGCGTAACACATGCAGCACAGACAATAGAACGTACGATACTTACTTTTTTCATGAAAACTTCTTCCTGAATCCGTGAAATATTTCTAGATTCCATTTTTTATGAATTAATGGCTGCCTCTCAGCCGTATTGACTCGATTTGTACTATTCATTATTATTGCAAGTGGGTGCATTTCCCTATTTGCCTTTCATTTTTGCATTACTTTTAATGGCTTCAATAAACTGCTGATTTTTGCCCAAGTAATAGATGACTGTTTCTTTATCTTTGAGTTCGTCCTTGAAATGGTCAACATCTTTGGCAATCAGCCGTCCGCTAATAACTTCATATACAGCTGGGACTTTCTCCGGCAACTTGAAGTTGCGTTCGCCTGCACTTTTGTCGGAAGTATTTACCACCAGGAAGCGCTTGCTGGCGTAAAGCGCTTCATCCTGATCAGAGTACACGTGTGCACCCGCGACTTGTGCCGCATCCCTATATATAGCAGGAAGCAGAATTGGCACCGCGCTGTAAATAATATTGCCTTTTCCTAATTTTTTTACTGCAACTGCAACTTTACCATCATCGTAACAAGCAAGCGCCGTTGCTGTAGGGTCGTCAATATAAAAGCGATGCCATTCGGCACGTTTATTACCCACAACAGTCCCTGGATTGATTCCGAGGCAAAGGGGATGATTATTTTTTACTATTTTTGCCTCAAGTTTGCCCGGAGGAGCCACTGCTATATTCATCTCCAACAGTTCACTCATATTCTGTAGGCTGGAGTTAGCGCCATTTACAATGCCAGCCCCAAAGAAAAACATCACAGTAGCTCCGTTTTCAACCAGAGCGTGAATGCGCTTGCGTGCCTTTTTATCACAGTAGAAGGTGCTGGGAAATATGAATAACTTGTATTGGTTCATGTCTTTTTCTAAGAAATCCTCATAGAAGATGTAGTTCTTAGCAGCTCCCATGCGCATGATTTTATTATGCATAATATGCGCAAGATCTCTAACAAGGGAACTTTTAATCCAGCTGTTTCCTATCATATATTTTGATTTCTCGTCGATTCCTTTGAGTCTCTCAGGAGTACTGCCGAAGTATTTCCAGGAATAATTATCCATTACCACTAGAACCTTGGCAATATTCGCATCCTCTATTTTTGCTTTAATTGCCGTTTTACCTATACGTATTTGATGTTGGAGCGTATCAAGAATATCTTCATCGTCCCACCAACTGCCACTTCTACTTGATCCAAAATAATAAAGACCTTGCCCTAGAACCAAGGCTAATCGACCAAATTCTCTCCACATAGTCTGAGATGTGTCATACGCGCTAGCTTCTCTATGGCCGGAAGGTCGCGCTCTATGAGTGCGCATATCAACCTCCCCAATGCTAAGTTTTCCTCTTAGACGCAGAGATTCCTCCATCGAGTTGGTATAAAAAGAAACATCGCCATTTTTTCTCTCCGCATAGTGCATGACACCGACCGCAAATTTGAAAGCTGGATGGTCACAGAGCGTGTCTTGAGCATCTTGCATATTCTGGGCGCCGAAACTAGCATAATGACTTCTGGAAACACATGCGCCAAAAAAACCACCTGGCCAAAAATCTTGAACGTTATTTAATGAGGGCAAAAGCATATTGCGGACACTTTCTGTTCCATAAAATTCAAAAAAATCGGTAATCCAACGGGAGGTGGGTTTGGATGGATTACGGAACCCGGCGATATCAGAAAGAGTGCGATGCTCCAAGCCGGGCACGGGAATATTGTTTACATCAAGAGCAGGCATGCCCCATGCAGTCCTAAGTGCTTCTGGTGTTTTGTATTTTTTAATGGCATAAGCCGAGAAACTTTTAGCCATGACAGGAGAAACGTCAATATATAGTCCTCCTTTTCCATATACCTGTCCCCAATTGGACTCATATCCTCCACCTATAAAATAAGTTCCAATAATACGATCCCGGTATGGTTGCAACTTGATATGTTCGATGAACTTTTTTAAGGCGTGACAGTACGCTTTGCGATAATCTTTTGAAGACAATGATGCCGAGTGGAGCTGGGTGTAATTTTTATCGTTTAATCCAAGTCCTGATCTCAGAAAATCACCCTTGGGCAAATTCAGCGGAGGAGGGATTAGAAAGCGTGGGAGAATATAGCTTTCCGGACATGCGAGAAGCATTCGACGAATAGTTTGGTCGAAAGACTTGAAATTACACTCATTATTTGCGTTCCAAGTCATCTGTTTCTTGAAAAGTGGCATGTATAATCTTAATCCGCGCTTATACATCTTACCCATCACCGCGTAGGAGTCTTCATTAAGGGGAGTGTATGCAGGGTCTCCTGCTGAAAAAGCAAGAGGAAGAAAAGGCTTGCCATTTATCTCCATAAGCACACCTGCCCCATATTGCTTTACTTCAACATTTGGAAGAGAAGGTGCATTTTGATTAAGAGGAGGTATCTGAACACTACCAAGTTTAGCTTCAACTACACGGGTTTCATTTTTAATAAATATTACAGCATCAGAATCATCAACATTGCCAAACGAAGGGTTTCCTGAAGCTTTAGTTTTCCATCTTTTACCCCAAATAATTTTCTCTCGCTCAAAATTATCCTCGTAAATCACTTTGTTTAAACTCAGATCCGTCACCGTTATATCATCGACCCAAAATCCTGCCTGAAAAACTCCCAACCCAACACCACCTTTGCTGCTAAAGTTCTCACTTTCTACTCCAGAGAGCTTGATTCGGTTATCAATATTGGCTTCATACTGCTTGCCTTTTATGCGGAATGTTGCATTGTGCCATTTTCCATCCGAGTAGGAAAAAGGTGCTTTCCCAAGGCATTGCCATTTTCTAAGATGAATTCGCTCCAGTTTAACATCTTTGCCGTTCAGGAAATCAAGCATGCAAAATTTCCATTTCGGCCAGCGTCCCCAACAAACACCCGTTTCAGTGCGAAGGCATATCATAAATCTCTTTAAATCATTTGAGCCGCCCATATCGCCGATATATCGGAAACGCAACTTGATTTCCAAATCAGAACCTTGGATATCTTTCAAAACTAAGCCCGCTCTCGAGTCTTTTATTTGTAGCACCCTGTTCGGCTTGCCGGAAACTAGGTTTGTTTTTAGTTTAAACTCACAGTTTTGACCACGTGGGAAATATTTGATCGGCACGTTAAAGGAAACATTGCCTGAAGCATCATTGAGAAGCGCATTCTTTACAGTTTCCGGCATAAGCCGGGAAATACCAAAAGTATCATCCTTACATGCTGCAATCAAATTTACGCTTTCCACTTTTATTCCGGTAGGTCGCTTAAAATCAAATGAAACAGTCGCAGTTTCGCCGTTTATTTTTGTTTTGGAATTAGATATATCAAAATCAGATGCGGAGACATTTATTACAAAACAGGCTATCAATATCTGAAACATTATATGAATAATGCGTGGCAAAATATAATTATGCCTTATCTGTTTTAAATTTGTAGCCTTAATTTCGATAATTTTCGGGTTTAACGCATTTCGCATGACAGTAGCTCCTTTAATTTAAAATTTATTGAATCCGCGAAAATGTTTCCGGATTCTATTTTTTCGCTAATTCATGACGGTTTCTCAGCCGTATTGAGTCAATGTTTGCCATTTCTTTATTCCTGCATCCGTGTTAAATCCACGCCGCGATCCGGCTGAATTCCATTGACATTGAAAATATCCCAGCGTAAATCAATTGCCTTTATATATTTGACAGAACCGTCACACATTGCATAGTTGCTCCCTCTGTTGTGTGTCCAGGGAGACGTGACAACCACATCATCTGTAGCGCCAGCCCAAGCAATAGGCCAAGTGCCGTAGCCGTATAGATGGAGGTTACCAAGCGATACTCGCAAATACTTATTCCAGCTTTCCATGAAAAGCACAAGGCCAGACGGGGATTTGACATCGCTAGCCTTGTAGCCACGCGTATTACTTGTCACGCCGCCATAGCCATCTGAAACAGATTGAATGACATAATCTGACCATCTGTCTATATTCACTCCATCAGGAATTCTTGCCGGACAATGCAGAGCTGTGTCAACGACCTCCGGGCTTGCAGTAGTTCTGCCGCTTTTTACATAATCCATATCGACAAATTGTTGACACCACCAGCCAGCGCTATAGTTTCCTGTCGCCGGAGCCACATAGCTTGGATACCAGCCATCGCTGTCGTTCATGTACATTGTGTTTGCCAAGGTGAGCTGTCTTTCTGAAGATACGCAAGAAATTCTTTTGCTCATGTCTCGGGCTCTTTTTAGAGCTGGCAACAACATTGATGCCAAAATTGCTATTATAGCAATAGTAATGAGCAGCTCGATTAAAGTAAATTTCCTGCTAGCCAAGAATTTGTGTTTTGCCTTTGTTGCCTTCGGAATATGATTCAACATACTTTTATTCATGCTAAAAAACGGCCCCTGTATTAATGTTATATTACAGTATAACGGGATTGATAAAAAAATCAACCTCTCTTGAGGAAGATTTTTTTATTTCTGCCCTTTAGGAGTCTATTCAAAATAACTTGGACATTTGGCGGGAATTGAAGGTGTTTGGA
>CAZYVR010000186.1:0-11141 GCA_964651145.1 uncultured Victivallales bacterium
GTTTTTCTGGAGCACATAAATCATCAGCACCCCGATATTTGCCAAAGAAGCGTCCAGATTCAAATTTGGCAATTCCCTTATTATTTCTTTATAATCATCAAGAGCTTCCTGGCGAAGTTGGACCTGATGTTTTTTTAGAAGTTTTTCCTCTTTTTTAAGTTTTTCCTCTGCGCGGCGGGACGCTTCTATTTTTTCGATCGGATTAAGGGAACTGACATCCACTGACTGCTTTTTTGCAGCCGCTACTGCTTTCTTCCCGCCAGGAGCTTCCTCCATTTTGCCTGAAGACTGCGTCCCTTCTTTTTTTCCACTTTTTGCTTTTAAACTTTTTGTAGCTGGATTTCCCTTTGTCTTTGCCTCCTGCCTGATAAGCGCTCTAAGCATTTCAGGCTCCAAGCTTGCCTGGAGCTTAAGATCCGCCTCTTCCCGAAGGGCTTTTCCCCATACTTCCGGATCGTCCTTGCCGTCATCCGCCACTTGATCCAGGAGTTGAAGGGCCTCATAGTACTTTTTCAAATGCTTGTAACATGCAGCCATATTCAGTTTTATGCGCCAGCGTTCTTCGGGCATCATCAGATTAGTGTTGGCTGACTGGAAAAAATTCAGGGCTTTCAGCCATTCATTGTTGCTCATATACAATTCGGCAGTTCTGCCGATAATCATATTTTTGTCAGTCTCATTGTCCGAACATTCTATGGCGCGCTTGTAAAATTTTATAGCCAAATCAAAATAATATTCGCGCTGTTCCCACTTGTCCGGGTCGTTAAAGTATATCAAATTGATGTCGCCCATTATTATATATCGACGGCGCATCTGATCCTGACTCAGGAACCGGTTGCTCATTGCCTCAAGCTTTTTAAGCGTTGACTCGACCCTTCTGCCTGCCGCGTCCCGTTCATATCTCAAAAGCCTCTTTTCAACCTCTTCGTTCCTTTTCAATTCCTGACGCTCCAGAAAGACCCGGTATTTTCCTTCTATTCTTATCACGAACAATATTATTGAGCTTGACAAGACGCCAGCGCTTACCATCATAATGATAAAAAATTTAAGTCTCTTTTTAAAGGCTTTTATCATATTAGCCTGTCTGCTCCTCTGCCTAGCGGCTTAATGTTTTCAAATGTTTTCAAGCAACAGGCTTCTTTCGCCGTTGCCTATTAATTTAGGATAATGCTCCTCGCCGTCGCCTTGCTCTGAATGCTCAGCTATCGCGTCCAGCAACGCCTCTTTGCTCACTGGCTTTGTCAATGTCTTTTTTACAGTCGACAGCTTCCCTGCCCTTTCAAGAACAGCCGGCAAGGCGGCGCTCAGATATATGACCGGAATATTGTTTCCAGCGTCGATCAGGCGCTCAAGCAAATCCACCCCTTTGCCGTCAGTAAGGTCATTGTCGCAAATTATCAAATCAAAATTCCGATGCTGGAGAACATTCCAGGCCTGAGCCAGATTCTCGGCTTCGCTGGGATTAAACCCGGCGTCTTCAATAATGTCCGAATAATTCATGCGGACAAGCGGGTCATCGTCTATTATCAGAATATCGCTTGAATTCCTGTTCATCGCTCTTGCTCCCCACGTTTTAGAGATCGCCAAACTTGTCTTCTTCTTTCATGTCAGGCACAATCAAAGTAGTTCCAGCCTTTATTATCGCCGTTGGACCCTTCATCTTGTCTTTGTTGGCCTCATACAGGTATTTCCAGTTATCCTCATTGCCGTACACCTCAGGCTGAGCGCTTATCTGCTTCAGCGTCAAATCTTTTTTCACCGTGAAATATTCAATGTTTTCTTTGTTCAGGGACATAACCTGTTCTGTGTTTACATTAGTCTCAAGCTCAACTATCTTCTGTTGCAATGAGAGCAGTTTTTTATCCTTTTTGATCTGAACCTTCACTTTTTCCCACAGCTTCATAGTCTGTATAAGTTCCATTACATCTTTTTCAACAAGCTTGCGCGCGCGCCTTTCAATGGCGTATCTTTCAGCCTTCAACTGGAGGATTTCAATCCTTCCGAGACCGTTGAAGCCCTTCAAATCTTTTTCTGAACTGCTGTAATTGTCGACAGTTTCCTTTATTTGGTAGATTTTTAAGACAACCTTTTTTTCAATGTCCGTCTCTTCTCCCTCCAGCTTTTTAATATTGGCCACAACAGCCTCAATATTGTTTACTGCATCGTCTGACAGAACCATCCCGCAATGCAGGAAAAGAACTGACCCCATCAATCCCGTCGCTAATCTCAGCAATTTCATTTTCATATATTTCCCATTCGTTTTGCAATAGTTTAACATAATTATAAAGATAATCCACGCAATGAGTGTGCCATCCCTTGTTTATTCTCCGCGGCGGAAAGCGCTCCTGACACAGCGGCAAGACACATGCCCTGCCTTATTCATGCTTCCGCTCATGTTTTGCGCATTTTTTATTCCCAACTCCAGCCCGCGTCCGGCAAGGCGTCAGGTTTTTTCTAAGTTTAAAGAAATAATAATAAAAAGCTCGATGCAATCGTATAAAAAGCCGTGGGCCGCCTCGAATCCAAACACCTTCAATTCCCGCCAAATGTCCAAGTTATTTTGAATAGACTCCTAATGGGCATTTTTATGTCAGTCAATGAGATAGGTCTTTTTTGATTCGAGCTTGAACAGCTCAGTATTCAGACGGAGCCGCCAAAAATCTAAAGAGCGGCCACCCCCACGAAGTGAGTTTAAAAGTGGCTTTGCCACCGCCTTTGCCGGCCAGGGCATTCTCCGCTGGACCATGCCCGGACAAAGTCCGGTTTTTATTCCAACTCCATCGACTTTTTTATTTTTCAGGACTTTTGACGGTTCCATCGCATTACCAATGCAGCAGCAGAAAAAATCGGACTTTTGCCATAGCCGGAGCCATAGCCTTTCCTTTATTTTTTAGCCACTTCCTCTGGCGGAGCGGGATAGCCTTCTTTATTGACAGAGCACAATCCCAATCCCATTTTTTTGCCAGGGGAATCTTCCTTGAGAGTGAAACATTTGGGAGGAAACGTATAGCATGAATAATCGCTTCTGCTTCTTTTCGTTCTAACTTTTTTTATGTCATCTATTGTTCCCTCGAATTCAGGCTTTTTCACTTTAGTTTTTCCGGAAATGCTGACCTTGGTCATTTTCTTGAGAGAGCGCAAGTCATGCGCTATTTTAGTCTGGGTCTTTGAATCATAACCTATTGTTGATTTCTGACTTCTAGATGTTCCAAGCCCTTTTCCGCCATATATAAAGCAGTCCTTCAATATTAATTTAGCTGGCCTCCCGCCGCCTCGAACGCCGCAACTGTAGCCATTGAAAACAGAAAAGACGCTTCCTGATGTGGAAAGGATGCATTTTTCAAAAGAAACAGTTGTATTGGAGTCCGCGCTGATAAGGCCATAGGAATAATATCCGATGCCATCGCCGCCAACAAAAACACAATTTTTTATGGCCATTTCATTCTTTGATCTGAAATAGCAGTACACGCCAATACAGCCTATAACGGAATTATAGAGAACAGAGCGGACTTTGGCCCGGTCATTTTCTGTTCTTGACTTTATATGCCCGATAATCGAATCAACAATCG
Source organism: uncultured Victivallales bacterium (assembly GCA_964651145.1). Taxonomy (GTDB): domain Bacteria; phylum Verrucomicrobiota; class Lentisphaeria; order Victivallales; family GWF2-45-14; genus CAZYVR01. The sequence goes on from CAZYVR010000186.1 coordinate 3,570, forward strand.
TGATGCCATTCGGCGCGTAAATACTCCGATAGTTGCAAAGATTCCTTACAACGCATTTTTTTCCAGTCAGCTTCAAGGCAACTCCACAATATTTGCCGGGTTCTCCTTCTACAATAATGCTGTTGGCGTTCAGCAGGATTTCTTCGCTTCCGTAATCTCCCGGCAAAAATTTGATAGTCATCCCGCGCTTTAATTGTGACATCGCCTGACTTGGAGGGATGCTTCCTTCCTTTTTGCCGTTCGGGCTGCAAATAATCACTTTTTTGCCTTTTGCCATCCTGACTTTTTGAGCGATCGTGTCAAATTTGTCGCCTTTCAAAGAAAAAACCGCTGAAGAAAACACAAACACAAACAATAACGAGCATATTCTGAAACGCATAAAACTTCCCCCCAAGCTTATTTTAATTAATACCGCTAACACTTTTTGCAAATAATTGCAAGGAAGTTGACGTAATTTTAAATAATATTTTTTATTTCATTGCGGTTCTTCCGCCAAATCCCGTATAACCACCGAAGCGCACATACACCCGAATATAGGCGGCATGTAGGATATTGTTCCAACCACTGACTTCTGAATTTCCTCTTCCTCGTTCAGCCTCAACACGGCTTCTTCTCTAACCAGCTCCGGGGAAAAGACAACCTTGAATCCCGTGGTTATGCCCGCTCTGTGCAAGCGCTTTCTCATAGCGCGCGCAAGCTTGCAGTTGTAGGATTTTTCAATGTCGGCTACTTGGATTTGTCCCGGGTCGAGTTTGCCGCCCGCGCCCATGCTGCTGACAAGCTTCAGCTTGTTTCTCATACAGATTTTTGCAAAAGCAACCTTTGGCGAAAGCGTGTCAATTCCGTCCAGCACATAATCATACGGCTCTGACAAAATTTCTTCCATGCGCTCGTCTTTTATAAACTCATCTATTGCCGTTATCTCTGCGTCAGGATTGATGTCTTTCAGTCTTTTCGCCATGACTTCAGCCTTGGCGTGTCCCTCGTTGCTCCTCAGCGCCAGAAGCTGACGATTGCGGTTTGTCGCATCAACATTGTCTCCGTCGACTATTGTCATTCTGCCCACGCCCGCGCGGCAAATCAATTCGGCGGCGTAGGCTCCCACGCCGCCAAGGCCAGCGACCAACACACGCGCGTCCGCCAATTTTTTAACGGTGTCCCTTCCCAGCAAAAGCTCTGTTCTGGACAGCCATTCAGTCGTGCTCATAATATTTTGTCTCCAAAGCAAGCGACGAAATTTTGCGCCAATTGCGATTTTAGCTCATTGATGTTGTTTTCTCGCATTTCTGCGGCCAATGCGTAAATATCCCGGATATCGCTGCCGCTTTCATCGCTTTCCAGAAAAAAAGCGTCATCGGGAATTTCTTTAAAAACAGAAGATGCTTTGTGTTCGGTTTTTTTCAAGACCGCGCCGAAAGAGAGTCGGATTCCTTTTTCCATGAGTTGCCTGGCCGTCTGGATATTCCCCTGAAATCCGTGAATTATCCATGGGGTGGCTTTTTTGATTTCTTTTCTTATCCTCAAAATTTCTGGATAAGCCCTGACGCAGTGAATTATAACCGGCATTTCTAGAGTTCCGGCAATGTCAAGCTGTGTCCTGAATGCGCGCTCCTGCAACTCAAAAGGAACGCCGCATGCCTTGTCGAGGCCGATTTCACCGATTGCTATGACTTTCTCAAACGCCAGCAGTTTTTCTATTTTTTCAAGCGCGGCTCCAAGCGCGCCTTCCCGGACATGCCAGGGATGGAGCCCCACGGAATAAAACACATTTCCCGCTTCTCCCGAAGGTTTTTCTTCCGGGAAAAGATTCACTACGCTCATAGAGTCTTCGCTTAAGTCAAATCTATGTGTGTGAATGTCAATATATTTCATTTCTGCGCCTTTTATGTAATTCGGCATTAAAATTACACGCTTGAGATTTCATTTCAAACATTTATATTATCCCTCTCAAAACAAACTAAAAAAACGGACTTTTTTTGAATTCAGAAAATACACATTCAGATGCTCCGAATGGACATAATTTCGGAACCTTCGCGGGGGTGTTCACTCCGTCAATACTGACAATTTTCGGGCTTATCATGTTTATGCGCACAAGCTATGTGGTGGGAAGCGTGGGCGTGGCGCTTGCGTTGCTTATCCTTCTCATTGCGCAAACCATCACACTGGCCACAGGCTTGTCCATATCAGCCATATCCACCAATACGCCAGTGAAGGGCGGGGGGGCGTATTTTTTGATTTCGCGCTCGCTCGGGCCAGGCTTTGGCAGTTCAATCGGGATTGCGCTTTTTTCCGCTCAAACTCTTTCGGTTCCGTTTTACATACTTGGCTTTGCGGAGGCTCTTGTCAGCAACTTCCCTAGCTTGTGTCCGTATTTCCTATGGGTGGCTGTTATTCCTGGAATAGTTCTTTTTGCGATATCATGGATTGGCGCCAACTGGGCCGTCAAGTTTCAATTTGTAATATTGGGCATATTGGCTTTGAGCATTCTTGCTTTTCTTGGCGGGGCTCTATTCAAGCCTTTCAGCCTTGAGGTTCTTAAGGCAAACGCGGCTCCATTGGAATCCGCGCGTCTGTTTACAATTTTCGCCATATTTTTCCCCGCCGTAACGGGCATTATGGCAGGAGTCAACATGTCCGGCGACCTGAAAGACCCCGCCAAGTCTTTGCCGATGGGCACTATGCTTGCCATTTTAGTTGGAGGAGTGGTCTATGCCGCGCAGATAATAATCTCAGGCGGCGCCTTCTCAAGAAGCGAGCTTTTGTCGGAGCCATACAAAATCCTTGTAAGCAACGCCCTGTTCGGCGCCGGTTTTATTGTTATTGCGGGCGTAATCTGCGCCACGCTTTCCAGCGCGCTTGGCTCATATATGGGCGCGCCAAGGGTCTTGCAGGCGCTGGCAAAAGACAGGATCATTACTGTCCTTGCTCCATTTGAAAAAGGCTCCGGCAAACACAACGAGCCTTTGCGCGCCCTCGCACTTTCGGGAATAGTGACTCTCGGCGTTCTGCTGTGGGGAGGCATTATGGGCCCGGGCGACGGCAATAGTTTTAACCCCCTCAATATGATAGCTGAAATTGTCACTATGTTTTTCCTTTACACCTACGGGATGGTTAACCTGGCCGCATTTGTGGAATCATACGGGAACAATCCCTCTTTCAGGCCGCGTTTCCGCTATTATCATTGGTCAACCGCGCTTTTTGGAGCAGTTTCATGCATAGCTGTCACTTTTCTCATCAATGCCTGGGCTGCCTTTGCCGCGCTCCTGATAATAGGCGCGCTGTTTATGCTTACCGCCCGAAAAGAAATGAAAATAAAATTCGGAGATGCCCGCCGCGGATTTTTTTATTCCAGAATAAGAAAATCCCTTCTTCTGCTCACGCAACAACCCTCCGACCCGAAAAACTGGCGCCCAACTATAGCGGTAATGACAGGAAATCCCAATACGCGCTCCAAACTGCTTGAGTACGCCCGCCTCCTTGAATGCGGACGCGGAATTCTGACACTGGTCAGGATCATGACTTCCGACAACCTTGAAAATATAGGCAGACAAAGACGCGATGAACTTAAAAAACTCGAAAATTATATAAAAGAAAACAACTACTGCGTCTTTCCGGAAGTCCTTATAACAGACAATTTTGACATAGGCCTGAAGGCGTTTCTGCAAACGCATTCAATCGGCCCGGTAAAGCCGAACATAGCCATGTTCGGATGGCCCAGAGAAATGACGCGTGTAAAACCCTTCTTCTCAAACCTCCGCGCCGTGATTGAGCTGGGAATGAGCAATATTGTGTTTGTGGACAAACAAAATCAAAAATGCCCCGAAATCACGCAGGGCAGAATTGACATCTGGTGGCGCGGACAATCCAACGGCTCCCTTATGGCAATTCTGGCTTATCTTTTGCAGGCAAATCCGGGCTGGCATGGAACAACGCTCAGAATCCTAAGAATGACCAATTCCAAAGAGAACGAAAAAAATGATTTGGCGGAGCTGGACAAACTAATTCATGCGGGAAGAATCAAAGCGGAAGCCAAAATAATTGTATCAGAAAAACCATTCAAGGAAATTCTCCACAAGGAATCATCTGACGCCAAGGTCATATTCATGGGCTTTGCGCCCCCGAATGACGACCGCGCCGAAGAAGCTTTCACCGCCATCGACAGCCAACTGGAAAACATGCCCCCAACATTCCTCATCGCCTCCTCCGGAGAAGCCGACCTGCTGGCATAAGCAAGGTGAATTATATAGCCGCGACAACTTTCTAAGTCTTTGCAAATTCAAGATTCATTGAGAGCCTTCTAAGCCTCGATTATTGCTTGTCGGCCCATATTGACAGTTTTTCGCGAAATATCTTCGCGTTGTGCCGAATGTCCACCGGGAACGATTTGTGAAAAAAGAAATCCTGGATTTCGGCGGTGAAGTCTTTTGTTTTCCCAAGCTCTTCAAGCTCTGAGATGAATTTTTCTTTGACGCTTTCTAATTTTGGCATTTTGCCCGGCAAAGGCTCCACTATCAGGGCGGGCCTTCTTGTTGGTCCTTCGCCAATGGAAACAAGCGCGGACCTGAACACATCGGGATGCTTGTTGAATATAGCCTCACAACAGACGGGATAGAAAATTCTTTTGTCCGTTATCACTCGATGAGCTTTGCGTCCGCAAAACCAGAGGCGTCCCTTTTCATCAAAGTAGCCGGAGTCGCCCATTCTGTGCCAGAGTTTGCCGTCTGAGTCTTTTATTTTGGAAAGGCGCGTTGCTTCCGGATTGTTGTGATATTCCGGCGACACCACTGGCCCTTTTATAACGATTTCGCCCATTTCGCCTGTTGGCATAACCAGATGGTCGTCCCAGTTTTCTATCGCCTCGCCAATGGCTTTGATGATCTTTATGCTTATTTTTTTCAGCGGATATCCCACACAGTAGCCTTTGCCATCCGCTGTTTTGTCCGCGGTTTCCGCCAGCATCTCGCTTCCAGTAAAACTGGAGACGGGCAGCGATTCGGTGGCTCCGTAGGGCACCAGTGTTTCACCGTCTTCGGCAATTATTTTCTTCACCATTTTATGAAGGTCTGCCGGGACGGGCGCGCCGGCCATCAGAACTTTTTTCAGCGATGGCAACTTGATGTTGTGTTCAATGCAGTGTTCGGCCACTTTTCGCCAGAGCGCAGGAGAGCCAAAGGAAAAAGTCACTCCCTGATTGTAAACAGATTCCACAATTTTTTTAGGGTCGACTTTTGCGGGGCGCGTAAAATCCATGTCCGGTATAATCGACGGCATGCCCATTGATGCGGCGAAAAGCGCGAAGAGCGCGAAGGCGGACATGTCAATCTCGCCCGGCCCGGCTCCGTATGCTTCCGATATTATTTCAACTTGAGCATTGAACATCCCATGGGTGTAAACGACGCCTTTGGGCGGGCCGGTGCTGCCGGTCGTGAAAAGTATGGCTGCTTCGTCGTCTTCGCTCATGGCTTCCGGCTCAAACTTGACAGGATGAGCAAAATTCACCTTTTTTTGAAAATCTTCAAGCCTCAGAGCGCTTGACGGCGGCATGGCGCCAGCTGAAACTAAAATTTCAACGCTCTTGAATGCGCCAGGGAAAAGCAATTTTATCCAATGCGCCGGCGATATGGCTATCATGGCTTTAGGCGCGGTGGCTTTAATGCAGCCCAAAAGGTTTTTTCTGCCCATGCCAGGGTCGATGAGGACTGGCACTGCTCCTGTTTTGAACACCGCAAAAGCTGCCGCTATAAAATCAAGTCCCGGACGCAAAAGCATTATGGTTTTTGTGCCGCGCACAATTCCGGCTCTTATAAATTCATTTGCATAGACATTGGAAAGAACATCCAGTTGCGAATAAGTCAGGTTTGTGTATTTTGCCCTGCCTGACTTCGATCTTCCTTCAGGATTGACCACTGCTATGCGATCAGGATATTTTTTCGCCTGCTCCGGAAGAAGCATGGCTATGTTCAGATTGCTTTTGTCCATCATTTTTTGTTTTTTAGCCACTGAGTTGCGGGTTCCAGATTTAACGGCGAATTTTCAGAAATGTAGCTCCTCAAAGCGTCTCTTGCCAGTATTTTTGTATCGCGAGGCGAGTTTTCCGGGGAGTTTGCCATGCGCTTCAGCAGAGGAAAGCGCCTTCCGGCGCCTGCCAGGCTATAGCTGCTGAACGCCGCTTTCACTCTTTTAGATTCATCCTCCCACACGCTGCCGTCGGCGAACCGCATTTCCCCGATAACCTTGCCTTTTTTGTTGATTGCAACGCAAAGGCCCCATGGGGACTGGAAATTTTTTCTTTTTATGTTTTTCACTTGCTCCTGAATAATTTCTCTTGCGTCTTTGCCGCTCAGCTCAAGAACGCCGATAGTGTTTTCATATGGCATGAGGCGGAAAATGTCTTTTTCGCGTATGGTTCCGGATATTGGAAAATGCCTTACGGCTGCTCCGTGAAACACTATTTTGGAGCCGGACGCCTTGGCGAGGGCGCGTCCATACAGTTCGCTCAAGGGGCAATGATATTCAAATTTACTCAATGGAGCAAGCTTTGAGCAGGTTTTTCCTATTGGCTTTCCTGAAAACCTGGCAACGGCTTTGAGGTCTTTTTCCATTAACGTTGCGCATTCCTCATTTTCAGGCACGCTTGAATTCGCAGGAATCAGGCATGAGTCAAAGCTGACAGAGTGAGTGTCAGTGTCAACCATGGCTTCCACTTTTAACAGTTTCTCCGAATGCGCCCCGCCTTGAGCGAACCATGTGCTCCAGCCTATTATTTTGCCGGGCTCGCTCTGATGAGTGTGTCCGCCCAGAATCAGGTTTATTTGCGGATATTTTCGGGCTGTTTCCCAGAGTATGTTCCCCTTTAACCGCGGCCCGCCCAGTCCTTGATGGATTGCAAGAAGTATGATATCAGGATTGGCGGCAAGAATGGCGGGCATCAGCCGGTCAAGCGTGGAGTCAATGGCTGGCTGGGGCGCCATTTCCTGACTTTTGCGCCAATCGGTGTCTTCCAGATATGAAAGATTCATCCCGATCAAAGCTATTTTAACTCCGTTTTTGCGATAGAGCTTCCAGTCCAAAAAAACATTGTCAGAGTCATTCTTCCATGACAGATTTGCGCCAAAGCAATCTGCCTTTGCCATTTTTACAAGCTTTTTCAGGTTTGGCAGGCCGAAGTCTAACTCATGATTGCCAATGATCCAGGCGTCGTATTTGAGGATGTTCAACATTTTTACGGCAGCCCGGCCTTTGAAAAAGCTTCCCGCAAGCGTGCTTTGAAAAGTGTCGCCACAGTCAATGAGAAGACAGTTTTCAGCTCCGCCAGCAGCGTCTCGCTCCTGTTTTATAAGTGTGGCAAGTTGGAGCCAGCCGGTTTTTTTGCCATATTGTTTTTCGCGAATGCGCCCATGAATGTCTGTTGTTTGCAGTATCACTACTTTCCGCCTGTCGGAAAACGCGTCGGCAGACAGGAATATAAGCGCGGCTCCGAATATAGAAATGATGACGCGGAATCTGGAAATGAGCATATTTATGGTTCTTCTGCGCTTTGTTCCGCAGTGAGGCTGACACAAGAAATAACCG
>CAZYVR010000187.1:0-11122 GCA_964651145.1 uncultured Victivallales bacterium
CCTTTTTTACTGCTTTATAAAACGCTATTTGAAGACGGACAAATTTTGAAAATTCTTCGTCACTGGCGGAATTTCCTGAAAATTTGGGCCATCTTGCGCCGAACTCTCCGCCGAATGCCCACATTTTAATCCATGGATGTTTTTTTGCGACAGTCTCAACAACCTTTTTAAAACGCTTAAGGTAGTCTTCAGTTAGTTTGCCATCTTTGTTTTCCAAGCGGAAATCCCGGATTAACACTATCTCCTTGTTGGTGAATTTTTTCTCCTTATCCCAGCCATGAGCGTTGATCTTATACCCCCGGTAGCCTTTCCCTATTTTTTCTTTTGTTCGACTCATCATAAAGCTGTTTGTCAGCTCTACTCCGTACTTTTTGTATATATCGGCTATTTTTTTATCCCAAACATACATATGATTTTTTGAGCCAATTCCTATTTTTCGCCAGCGATCCAAAATTTTTAGAAAATTCGGGTTCATCGCGTTGCATCCGTACATGTCGGCAAAAATGTTTTTCAAGCGATGCTTGTTTTCCAGAAAATCCATTATGGAAAAACGGAATAAGTCATATGTTTTTTTGCCGTTAGCCAAAGCGTATTCAGCCTTGACCACATAAATGCCGTTTGCAAATTTGCCATCTAGCGGCAAGTCTATTTCAGCCTTTCCAGCTTCGCCTGTTTTGAATTTGAATTTACTGTCAAAAAGCTTTTCGCTGAAGAAATTCTTAATAGTGACTCTAGCTTCTCCTGAAGCATTTGCTTTGGCAGAGATTTCAAGTTTCGCATTTATTTTGTCTTTGGAGCTTAGAAAATTGCCAGGAGCCGAAGTTACAAATCGGCCTTCAACTGGCCGTGTCTCGAAAGCGGTCGCTGCTTTGCCTTTTTCAAGCTGCAGACCGTCTACCCAAACACATCCATCGCAAGTTTTTGAAATGGCGCTGAGACAGACACGAAACGGCATAACCTTGGGAACGTCAAAAGTCATGATATGCCGCGACCATTTGTCAGTTATTTTAAATTGTTCAGTCGCTATCCATCTGTGAATATTGCCAAAAGTGATGTAGTTAGGGAACCACGCTTGGATTACTTGATTCGGTGCGCGGTTGCCCATTGCATAGAAACTAAAAGTGTATTTGCCCGGCTCCAAAAGGACTGGCAGACTTGTAATATTGCCAGGTCTAATACTTGCGCTGTAGCCGGGGCTATTTTTAGAATAAGTATTTATTTTTAGGCTGGCAAATCCAAATTCAGCGTTTTTCTCATCCAGTATATAAGGGGTTTTCCATTTTTTTTCATCTATCTCATATCCAGGGTAAGAGATGTAGTAATCTTTCAATGCCTGCTCAAATGAAGGATTGCGCATCAGGTTTTTTGAGGATTTTAAATCAGGCATTTCAAGGGCTTCTATTTCTTGAAAATCAATGCCGACGTATGTGTCTTTGGAAGGCTGCTTTTTGACTCCCTTGGCCAGATTAAGAATAAAAGTCAAACGCTTTTGCTTTTTGTCAGGCATAAACCTGACATTCCCAATCTTCTTCTGAGTCTCACCAAGAACATTATCACAAACAACTGTTTCTATTGTAAAAAACTTTTCCTTGTTGCCTGAAAACATTGTTATTTTGCGTGGCTTTTTGACACGAAAAAAGCCATATTTGTTCTGTTCTGGGATTAAATGTTTTTTGCCATCAACCGCAATTTGTTCTCCCTTGAATTCAAGGGGCGGAAAAGTCATAAAACAACAACTGCTCTTGACGCTTTTATCCAAACCTTCTGGAACGCCCCAAAGAATGTCTACTTTTATGCGCCCGTCTTTCAATAAACTGACTGTTTGACTGTATTTCCCCATAGGCATATTGGGCGCGTCGTTTTTTTCAAGCGGAAACTCTCCTTTGTATTGATAGAAGCCTTTAGCTGGATCACTTTTAAACGATACTTTTTTGAAGCCATTTTCGCCTCCAACAGGCATCCACTCAGAATGGTTTGTATTGTAATAATAGAACAATTTTGCCAGCTTGATGCCGTTTACGTAAATCTCCAAAGTTCCGTTGTCGTTTATTTTAAATTCTTTGTTTCCAAATATTATTCTATTGCCCTTTATTTCCGGCTTAAAAGCTTCAATTTTATCTTTCACCTTCTTTGGAGCAAAAGGAGCGGGCGGGGATGTGAGTTTTAGCGTTGCATCCGGGTTGCGCAACTTATCGTCAAGAGGACGTTCCTTCATGCAGGAATTTAATAAGGCAATGCTTGAAAGCGCTAAAAATGATCTGACCAAATTATTCATGTGATTTCCTATAAATTATTTTATTGTTAATCAAAGATATTGCGATCTTTATAATTAATGGTTTTTCTTATAGTAAAAAGGCCCCATTTAAAGTCCTTCCAAATTACACAGTCTACATGATTGTCTGCAAAAAGGTAATTTGAAGCGTTTCCATGAGTGTCAAGACTCATCGAAGCGCCTATCGCGGCTGGCGGTATTTGATCAGTGCATAAGAAAATATAATCTCTAATATGACTGTTGCCGCTCACATAAACATCATCTTTTTCTCCTAAAATGCCGAATGTTGACGGAGTCTTTATGACTGAGTTTTTGCAGCCGCGCATTCCAAGAGTTCCTTCCCACAATCCTCCGCCTAGATCTCCCCATCCGTGGTCTGTAGGGACAGAATTCATAACATAGTCAGTTTTTTTGTTCCAGAATTCAATACTGCTGATTCTTTTGCGGGCCGGGCAATAAACTGAAAAGTCTTCCGCGCTTTTCCCTTCTTTTAAATAATCTCCGTCAGTCAGTTGAAGTGGCCATAGGTACAAAGAGGAATTGACATTATACCTGTAAGGCCACCATTCATTGTAGTCGGTGACATAATTTCTAGCCCCAATGCCTATCTGCTTCATGCTTCCAGCGCAAAAAGTCCTGTGCGCCATGCCTTTGGCTTTTCTCAACGCTGGCAACAGCATGCTTGCCAAAATCGCTATAATAGCAATCACAACAAGCAGCTCAATAAGTGTAAATAGCTTAAGCTTAACTGCTTTTGTTTTAGCCTTTAATGCGCTCATGAAATATGCAATCATTTTTCCTCCTTCTATTCGCTAAAAATTATAAATAAGGCAATATTGCTCAATATGCTTAAGTTCAGTTGCTCCGAATAGCGAAAATAGTTTCTTTTTTTCTATAAAGTTTCTCTTAAAATCAGTTTAGTCGGAATTTGCGCCTTTATCGGATTCTTATAAGTTCTCTTCTGATTTGCCTCCAGCAGAAGCCTTGCTGCAGTCTCTCCCATTTCATCAAAATGTTGCTCCACAGTCGTGAGCCTGGGATGCAATTTATTTGCAAATTCTAGATTCCCATAACCTGTCACAGCCATTTTACTTGGAATTTCAACACCCTGTTTGCGCAAAAAATCAATAGCTCCGGCGGCCACATTATCATTCCAGCAAACAATTGCAGTAGAGTCCTTATATTCGTTAAAAACACGCATGGCATTTAAGTATCCATCGTCCTCGTAATGCCTCACATTTTCAATGATAGTAAAATCTATTCCTTTTTTAGAGGCCAGCTCTTTAAATGATTCAGTCCTTAGAACGCCAGTGGATATATGTTCTTCAGACGCAAGCATTGTCACCTTTTTATGCCCCTTCTCCGCCAGCGCATCAACTATAGCTTGCATTCCTTCCCGGTCATCCGAATGCACAAACGCGTCCGCTTTAACTTCGCTTGCAACATTAAGAGCCACCAAGGGGATTTTTTGTATTATTTCATCTATAAATTCATCATCATTAAACAAGTGGTCTCCAAATATAATGAAGCCACAAACTTTATTTTCATTTATCATTTTTCTTATAAAGGCTTTAGAGTCTGGGCTATGATGGATCACAACGCCAAGGCCTTCTTCTGCCAAAACCGTTGAAACCCCATTTATTGTCTGTTCAAACATTTTCAGCTTTACATTCGAAACAATTAATCCGGCATTCAATTTTACGATATTGTTTTTCCCTGTAGAAAAAATACCTTTTCCTATTTCAGTGCGAAGTATGCCTTCCTCTACTAATCCATTTACAGCCTTGGATATTGTAAGAAATGAGATCGAAAGGCTTTTTTCCATTTCCCTTAATGAAGGAAGGGGAATGTCTTGAGGATATCCAGCGTTGCTTAATATGCCTTTTAACTCATCTTTAAATTGAAGATAAAGCGGCGTCTTTAGACCGCTATCCAACTTGATATTCATTATTTTATCTTTTATTTTTGATTTCATCTGTTATATATCACTTATGTATTTTATATTTTGCGCTTAAAGCTATTATATATCACTACAATCTCAAAGTCAAGGGGGAAGCTTTTGGACATTTTGCCTTTTGTGCCTGATGAAGGCAATGCACCAGCTCTCAAAAAAAATGAAAATTTGCCCTTTCCAAAAACGTATTCTTCTGGTATTTTACTGCTTCGGTTATCAAATAACACGCCAGATTAGCTACTCTTTAGCTATTTTCCCCTGTCGACAAATTGCTGGACCTCTCCAGGCAGCATAATCCGTCATTTCTCGAATTCTATTTTTTGTACACTGCAACATAAATGCTAATATATAAATCACTTTGTGAGGTATTATTTTTATCCTTATTATTTTTGGGTGATTTCACTTATAACAGAACTTAAAGATGTTTTGCAAATAAATTTATGACTAAGTTTCAAGCGAGAATAAACTCTTTTAGCCCATGAGACCATGCCATGCTCTGGGTTGATTAGTCCAATTACTCTAGGAGCTTGAAGACCTATGAGATATGGGATATCAACGACTTTGAGTACATTAAGAAGGGGAGTCCCATTTTTATGACTAGAAGGAGTATTGCTCGCAATAACTGCGTGGATGTTTTTATTGAAGAGTGAATGATACATAGCCATAACCCCAGCGTCTTTATCTCCAATCAGTATTATTTTTTTATTTTTGACTTCAGGAATGCTGGATAAATATTTTAGCACAATTTCCAGATCCTGAAAATGTAATTTATTCAAGGTTGCTCCAGTTAATGCTCCAGCTCTTAGCAATTCTAAATTAACCTTGCCGCTATATGAATTTAAAGATGTAGCTCTTGGCTCCAAAGTGATTATTCCAATATTTTCATTGAAAAATGGCCATAAGGAGTCAAATATATTTTCAGAGCTATTTAAGGGAATTTCCACTCCTATCAGAACATATTCAACGTCATTTTTTGGAAAAAATGACTCAAGCCATATTTCCATATTTCCAATGCTTCCGCGATATTTTTTGTATATGACATCCCGTGCGCCTTTCTTTCGCAACCACTTACCAAGCAATTCAAGATGGGATTTATCTTTCATTGCATCAGAAGAGATAAAAACACTTTTCATTAGATTCTTTTTTATTGAGTCACGAAAAACATTTAATTCATTAATATTATCAGGAATCTTAAAGCCTTTGGAAGGGCAAAGCAGTTCTGGCAGCAAGGCTAAGTGGTTGGGAATTGGCTGAATGCCATTAAAAACACTTGTTTCTCTCTCCGATAAATCGTCTTGTTCTAACTCGCCATTTGGATGTTTTTCTTTTGCCAAGTGCTCATCAAACCACTCATTTATTTTTTTAACTGAAAGGGGATGATAGCCATGCGGGCCTCTATATTCAAATAGGGCGCATTTCTCCGTCTCTCCATGCATGTCATAAATTGTTCTTATTCGTTTGACAAGGCTTCTAAATTCAAGGGGAGAAAAAAACATATCTTCAGTGGCGCAAAGAAACAGCAACGGGCGCGGCGCTATAAGCGCTCCATATTCCGATGTGTCTTTACTAAAAATATTGTGATAGTAGATGCAGTCACAATGATGCAAAAAATGCCTTTCGGAAATAGTTTGCTTTATGGAAGGAACGCCGCAGCTCGGAGCAGAGCACTTTATTCTTTGATCAATTATTGTCAAGTAAAAACTAATTGCGCCACCGCCAGAATTACCAGTAACTCCGATTCTTTCAGAGTCAACTTCTTCAAAGCTTTCTAAAACATCAAGCGCTCTAATTGAATTCAGTAATTCACCCGTTAAGCCGCTATAGCCTAAAGATATCCAATCCAATCTGTTTTTACTGTGCAAGCCATGATGTTCGCCCAAGTTGTCATGTTGCTCTATTGTGTCAAAAATAAAACATACATATCCCCTGCGCGCCCACATTGCCGCATGTGCTTGATAACCATGAACGCCAATGTTTTTATGTCCGCAAGCATATAATACAGCAGGGGCTTTACCCTCCAGGACTGATTTTGGGAAATAAATAATCCCGCTCCCCCAGCATCCAGGATAGATTTGATAAGCTAGTTTTAAGGCTTTATATCCTTTTCCGTTTATCTCTCCTTTTGTCGTAATTTTTAGATCACATTTTTCAGGCAAGGATTCAACGCCAGCAGAGAGCAAAAAATTTTCATATATATTATCGTGTTGCTTTTTCCACTCTTCAAAAGATGTGATTTTTTTCAAAGCATTATCTGAGATGGATGATGCTTTGTTTAAATAATATTGCCAAAGATTAATATTTTCTGTATTTTCCTGCATTAAACTTTTCCTGAATATAATGTATTGTAACCGTTGCTCTATTGCGCCAGAAATTGCCCCCCTACGGAAGGCTTGTTCTCGAAGAATCATCTCCAGCTTTTTGACTTTGGATTTTGTTGGATAATTGTTTTTCCATAACATCAAAAGTCAGGCCCAGGAATCTGCCAAGCATATATTCAGAATCCTTTTCTATTTTTATTTTTCCTCCAACTTTGCCGGAGGCGTTGAATAAGACTTTCACAGCTTCATTTCCGTTTTTAAACTTGACTCCCTCCATTGCGCCATCTTTTATAAGTTCTGCGGAAGTCATTTTTTTCAGTATTTTTCCATCGCCTACTTGAATTAGATTAAGAAAGTTTATCTCTTTTTTATCTTTCTCAGGGCTTGCTTCTATGCGCCAGTTCCCGAAAAGACTTTTCTTTTCTATTCCGGCTTTTGTCAGTCCAATTGGCCAATTTTTGCCGTCACTCCAAAACTCTTTTCCGGGTCCGCCTATTTTTTTGATTACAGCATTTTTAGGCAAAAGAGTCTTGCAAAACAATTTCCCGCCCCAGTGCGTAGTCTCTGTTATGCTATTTTTTATCACAGGCTCGTTCTGAGTGTGAAGCAGCCAGGTTTTGTTTTGATTTGGAGCCTTTGAAACAATTCGGTCAAAAACAACGAAGAAATTAGGATAGACAAAAACGAATTGCCTCACAACTTTTGACGCTTTGTCTTCGTGATATGTTTTTGTCGAGTCGCTTGCGACATATGTGAATTTTTCATTGGTTTGAAACGCCAACAAGCCAGCTCCAGTCCGTTTTCTCATTCCGCCATCATTGGCCTCTGGAATGTTCTTGACAGGCCAGCCATATTTAGGGAATTTTTCATTTTTCATTTTTATGAGGATACAATTATGTGCGATTGTTCGGGGATAATAATTTCTCATGTGCTCCATCTCGTAATTCACATCAAGATTTTTATAGTAGCACCGGGTTCCAGAATCAATTGCAAGAAAGCCTTTCTTGTATATGACAAAATTGTTCTCGTCATAATGTTTATGAGGATTATTGCCTGCACCTGCGGTAAACAGACAATAAGTGGAATCTTCGCCCCAGCCAGTATTCATAAATGTCTGCCCCAAAATGGGGAAATTTTCTGACCTGGGCATTTTTTTAATGATTTGCTCAGCGCTTTTTCTGTCAATATCAGAGACAGCAAAAAGAAATGGAGTGGCGCTCATGTGTCTTTCCTGATGTCTCGAGGAATCAAGAAAACTTTTGTAAAATGAAAACTTGTTTTTATGGGACTTTATTTTGCTCAATAAAAAATCGACTACTTTGCACATTTTAGGGTTTATTTTTTTGTAGAAATGCTTGTATTGAATTAAGTATAGCGAAGGCAGTTTTAGCTTATTGTCCGTGTGCCATGCGTCGCCGGTTCCATATTCCAATATTTTTCCATCGGGTCCCTGTATCATTGTCCATAAAAGCCAGTTAGGAAAAAGGGAAAGCTTGGGGAATTTTTCCGCAAAGTTGCCGCCAATCGCTGATTTCCATGTATAAAAGAAGTTATATTCTTGTATATAGTAGGCTCCGGCTGCGTAGCCAGTTGTTGCAGTATTGGATCCGCCATTGGCGCTCGCGTTTTTTGAGCGCTTGCGGAACATGAACATATACTCTTGATAGCCTTTTTTAAGAAATTCTCCAGCTTTTTTATCATTAATTCCGTCATCGAAAAATGCTAGTCCGCCATACCATGCAAGATTAGGCACTCCATAATATCCGGCGGAAGGGCCGCTGGGCCCTTCTTTTGGTATTTGCCTTGTGAAGCTTCCGTCTTGAGTCATTTCAATATGCTTGAACAGTGATTTTCCTATCTCCATTCGTTCTTTTTTTGAAAGATGATTGTAGAGCCAGTCATATGCGCAAAGGGCCGCTATTCTAGTATAAGCAAACCAGTTTATCGCCTTTTTCTCTGAATATCGTTTATGGTACCAGCTCAAGGTAAACCTCAAAAGGCCAATAGCCTTTTCTTTATACTCTTGCTTTCCAGTAAAAATGAAAACAAGGGCGGAGCTGGACGCTTTGCTTGCCCAATCATTGTATGATCCATTGCAGTCTCTTATTGTTGGTTTTATCAGATTTGGCATAAGGGGAAAAGAGTCAACTTCTTTGCGCATGTCTTCTAGATATTTCTTTTGAAGCGGAGTCATGTTCTTTTTTAAATTGGCAATTATTTCTTTTGAGAGAAATAGCCTTGGATGCTCTGGCCTTATTTTTTTTATAAAAGAATAATCATGCTTTTCCACATTTTTATCCATAGCGAAAAGAGCGCCTGTTAAAGCAATAAGAACCGATGCTATAAGTTTCTTGATCATTTTTTATTTCCTCATTATTTTTTCAGAATAGATATTGAGCCACTTGTGCTCTGACAATTATTTACAGCTTTTTGACTTTGGATTTTGTTGGATAATTGTTTTTCCATAACATCAAAAGTCAGGCCCAGGAATCTGCCAAGCATATATTCAGAATCCTTTTCTATTTTTATTTTTCCTCCAACTTTGCCGGAGGCGTTGAATAAGACTTTCACGGCTTCATTTCCGTTTTTAAACTTGACTCCCTCCATGGCGCCATCTTTTATAAGTTTTGCGGAAGTCATTTTTTTCAGTATTTTTCCATCGCCTACTTGAATTAGATTAAGGAAGTTTATCTCTTTTTTATCTTTCTCAGGGCTTGCTTCTATGCGCCAGTTGCCCAAAAGTCTTTTCTTTTCTACACGATCTTTTTCGCGGTATGGGCTTATTGGCCAATTTTTGCCGTCACTCCAAAACTCTTTTCCGGGTCCGCCTATTTTTTTGATTACAGCATTTTTAGGCAAAAGAGTCTTGCAAAACAATTTCCCGCCCCAGTGCGTAGTCTCTGTTATGCTATTTTTTATCACAGGCTCGTTCTGAGTGTGGAGCAGCCAGGTTTTGTTTTGATTTGGCCCCTTTGACACAATTCTGTCATAGACAACGAAAAAGTCAGGATAGACAAAAACGAATTGCCTCACAACTTTTGACGCTTTGTCCTCGTGATATGTCTTTGTCGAGTCGCTTGCTACATATGTGAATTTTTCATTGGTTTGAAACGCCAATAAGTCAGCTCCAATTAATTTGCTCATTCCGCCATCATTAGCGCATGGAACCTTGCGGACGGGCCAGCCAGTTTTTGGCAGTTTTTCATCTTTCATTTTTATAAGAATGCAGTTATGGGCTATGCTTATTCTATAATAATTTCTCATATGCTCTTCATCGTAGTTCTTGTAATCCTTCATACCCGTTGATCCTCTGGTGCCAGAGTCAAGCGCAAGGAAGCCTTTTTTGTATATGACAAAATTGTTTTCGTCATACTGCTTGTGAGTCTTAGTTTTTGCTCCTGCGGTAAATAGGCAGTAGGTAGAGTCTTCGTCCCAGCCGGTGTTCATGAATGTTTGCCCTAAAATAGGGAAATTTTCAGCTTTTGGCATGTTTTTAATAATTTTATCAGAACTCTTTTTGTCAATATCAGGAATGTCAAAAAGAAGAGGGATAGAGCTCATGCTAGACGAGGAATAAAGAAAACTTTTGTAAAATGAATACTCGTCTTTATGAGATGTTATTTTGCTCAATAAAAAATCGACAACTTTGCACATTTCAGGGTTTGTTTTTTTGTAGAAATGCTTGTATTGAATTAAGTATAGCGAAGGCATTCGCAGTTTATTGTCTGTGTGCCAAGCGTCGCCAGTTCCATATTCTAATGTTTTGCCATCAGGCCCCTGTATCATTGTCCATAAAAGCCAGTTAGGAAAAAGGGACAGCTTGGGGAATTTTTCAGCAAAGTTGCCGCCAATTGCTGATTGCCATGTATAAAAGAAATTATATTCCTGTATATAGTAGGCTCCAGCCGCATAGGCCGCTGTGGCTGTATTAGACCCGCCATTGGCGCTCGCATTTTTTGCGCGTTTGCGAAACATGAACATGTTTCCATCATAGCCTTTTTTTAGAAATTCTCCAGCTTTTTTATCGTTAATTCCGTCATTGAAAAATGCGAGTCCGGCATACCATGCAAGATTAGGCACTCCATAATATCCCCAATTGGGCCCACTGCTTCCTTCTTCTGGTATTTGCCTTGTGAAGCTTCTGTCTTGAGTCATTTTAATATGCTTGAACAGTGATTTTCCTATCTCCATCCGTTCTTTTACCGAAAGATGATTGTATAGCCAGTCATATGTGCAAAGGGCAGCGATCCTGGTATAAGCGTACCAGTTTATCGCCTTTTTTTCTGAATATCGTTTATGGTACCAGTTTAAGCTAAACCTCAAAAGGCCAAGAGCTTTTTCTTTATATTTTTCTTCTCCTGTGAAAATAAAAACCAGGGCGGCATTGGATGCTTTGCCACCCCAATCATTGTGCGAACTCCAGGCTCCCTTTAATTTCTTTATGCTCGGGGTTACAGGAAAAGTATCTACTTCTTTGCGCAAGTCCTCAAGATATTTCTTTTGAAGCGGAGTCATATTCTTTTTTACTTGAGAGTACCGAGTTCTTGAGTCAGAACATCAGGGCGCAAGGACGCGCGG
>CAZYVR010000188.1:0-11111 GCA_964651145.1 uncultured Victivallales bacterium
TTTAAGTTTAAGTTTTCCAAGATCGGCTGTAAGGTCTGGCATTAACTGGAGCTCCTTAAGATTCGGGGTAATATACTTCGCTTGCTTTAAACACAGGCCCTTCGTTGCAGGTGCGGGCGTAACGCCAGCCATCGGCGTTGTCAGCCTTGACCTTTACCACGCACGCAAAACACGCTCCAACGCCGCAACACATAAGATGATCCAGGCTGAGCTCTCCGTCCAGGCCGCGTTCAAGCAGCTTTTTTCCCAAAGCCATAAGCATGCCCTGAGGGCCGCAGGCATAAAAACGGATTTTTTTGTCGCTGTTTTCCGATATAACATCGTCAAGCAAATCAGTGACGAGCCCCTTGTGTCCGCAAGAGCCGTCTTCCGTGCTGGTTCTGACATCAAATGAGCATTTTTCAAATTTTTCAGTGAGTATAAGATCTTTTTCAGATCTTGCTCCAAGAAGCAGAATTCCTGACTCTGGCGAATTTTTGGCGATAAGATAAGTTGCGGCTGAACCGTAGCCTCCGGCAACAATAACAGGCAATTCGTTTTTCGACGGCTTTGAGAATGGATTGCCCCTCGGGCCCATTAAATCGCAAACAATTCCCGGCTCAAGGTTTGAAAGGGCTTCAGTGCCTTCGCCCACAACCTTGTACACGATTGTCAGTTTTCCGTCTGCGCTTATATCGCATATGCTGAAGGGACGGCGCAGCAAGCGGTCTCTTAGTCTGGCTATTTTTACATGAACAAATTGCCCAGGGCAAGTTTGTTTACAAATTTCGGGAGCATGAAACTCCACTTTAAAATAACTGTCTTTAAGAACTTCGTTTTTTAGTATTTCTCCAGTTTTTGGCATTATTTCCCTGAAACTAATTATTACATACGGTATTTAAAATCAAAATATAAGGTTATATTAGCGAAAGGCAAATTGAAACGCAATGGAATTTCAACAATCAAAAGTCTTAAAAAATAAAAGAGCTTTGCATAGCGGTATTCAAAGATAAAGGAAGAAAAATGAAATTGATGCTGATAAGACACGGCGACCCCAACTACGAGCAGGACTCCTTGACTCCAAAAGGCGTAAGGCAGGCTCAACTCCTTTCGGACAGCTTGCGGGATGTCGCCATTGATGAAATATATGTCTCTCCCATGGGGCGCGCCAAGCTGACAGCCGAATACACAATGATGGCAAAGCCCGACGCCAAAACAGAAATTCTCCCATGGCTTCATGAGCTCAACGGCAATTACAAAGACCAGCTCTGGGCATGGAATGACCATGGATGCGACATATTGCAGGACGCGGACAAGCTTACATCAGTGAACTGGGCGGAGCATGTGGAATTTGGCCCTCATGTCCAGAAAGCGGCGGACGCATTTTATTTCAGCTTTTCGCAATTTATGGCAAAACAGGGATTTGTTCTGGAAGAGAATATCTACAAGATGAAGGGCTCCAACGACAAAACAATAGCGTTCTTCTGTCATGCAGGGGTGATTTTGACTCTCTTGGCTCATCTGTTGCATATTGCCGTGCCGATAGTCTATTCACAGTTCATGGTCGATCCGAGCAGCGTGACCACTCTTGTGACCGACGAAAAGGACGGACATTGTGTCTTCCGCATGATATGCATGAATGACATGTCACATGCGCTTGAGTTGCAATCCTCCGTCAAGCAAACCGGAACTTTTTAAAAGAAACGCGTTTAGCGGCGGCGTGTGCCTGAACTTAAAAACAAAAGCATAAAAGCCGCAGATAAGAGTGAGAATGATATGATTGAAGTTGTAATGCCGTCCAACTCAGTGGATAAAAAATATTGCAGGTAGTCCCGCCCCTTTTTGTCTGTGATGTCCACTTTTTTTACATTCAATTTTGAGCTCTTGTCAATCGCGCATAACAGGTAGCCGAACATTGTGGTGGCTCCGCGCATTTTTTGTCCCGATGGAGGGGCTGTATAAAGCGGAATCCCATCAAGTTGACTTGCGTTGTATTCATGGATATGCCCGGCAATAATGGCATTTATTTTAAATTTTGATATAATCGACTTCAACTCGTCTATGTCTCCGTACATGGCATAGCTTTTGCCGGGACGCGGGTCTTCTGGGGGCATATGTGTCAGCAATATGCAATTTGTAAACATCGGCCGCAGATTTTTCAACACATTTTTCAGCCACGCCTGCTGTTCTTTGTCGAAATTGCCGAACGCTGTGTTTATTGCGACAAACAAGGTGTTTCCATAAGAAAACCAGTAATTGGGCTGACCGAATGCTCGTTTGTAATAGCGGAGCGTAGATTTCTTGCCATGTGTTGCATCATGATTTCCGGGGACGGCATAAAAGGGGGTGTCTCCCAATTGTGAATCCAGACTTTGAAGCAAGTGTTCAAAATGATTTGCCGACAAGCGTCTTGCCTGGTCTCCCAGATGGATAATGAATTTTACTTTTTTGCTCTTCATATCTTTAATGACAGCATTGATGGGCTCATCTCTAAGCCCTGAATCCGCCATGACGGCAAACGTGAATTTATCGGAGCCATCAATAAATGAGCCTGCCGGAGGCAGGCGGTTGCCGCTGTTTGTCTTAAAGTATTGATTCAAGCTTATGGCTGACCAAGTGGAAAATATAATTCCAGACAGGAAAAAGAATACACTTAAAATTCTTATGATTTTGACTTTGTCCATGTTTATAACTTTAACCTTGTCCGAAACACTCGATCTGCTGGCGGCGGACAAGCGCAAGCTGTTTGCTTGCGCAAGCGCCTTTTTTTTTCATTGCGGCTTTGGCCGCCTTAGCTATAAAACTGCAAGCAGTTCGACTTCAAATATAAGCATAGCTCCGGGGCCGATCAGTTGTCCGGCTCCGCGATCGCCATAAGCCAGTTCTGAAGGAATAAACAGTTTGTATTTGCTGCCTGTATTCATCAGTTGCAGAGCTTCAGTCCAGCCCTTTATGACTTGGCCTACTCCAAATTCAGCGGGCTCTCCGCGCTTTATGGAGCTGTCAAATTCAGTTCCATTCAAAAGAGTTCCTGCGTAATGAACTCTGACAGTGTCGGTCGCCGCCGGCTTATCGCCTTCGCCTTCGTTAAGCGCAATATACTGCAGGCCGCTGTCTGTGGTGACTACGCCTTCAGCATCTTTGTTTTTGGCCAGGAAATCAGCCTGTTCCTTCGAGTTGACATCGGAAGCGCCTTTGCTTGCTTCCTTTTCCGCCGCCTGAACCTTTGCCTGGAAAGCTTGCATTAATGACACATATTCATCTTGTGTAATGCTCGGCTTGGCTTTTGTGAGGGCGTCGTTGAGGCCTTGAGCCACGGCTTCGGCATCCAATTCCACGGGGAGTTGGGCAAATGACTGACCAACGTTCATGCCCAAGGCATAACTTGTTTTTTCGAGTTCGCTTTCTATTGTTTTGCTCATCTGTCTTTTCCCTTCAAAAATACTAGAATAACGCTAACTCTTAGAGCAAAGCAATTAAATATTCAGGCATTTTTCTGTTTGTTTATTTTAACATTATACAAGCTCCGCGCAAAAGACATTGCAATCGACGGAGTCCTGCTTTTAAAAAAAAGCCGGAATCAAACCAGCTTTTTTTATCTTCATTTGTTGCGCTATGTTTATTTAGCTTTTTTGTTTTCAGAAAGAGGAGCTAACGGAGCTCCAATTCCAAGAGCGGGAGCGCCGGAGTCGCTGCCTGGCGATTTGGCGTCAGTGATTGCGGCTGTCTTTGATTTTTCTTCCGCATACTTCTTGAGTTTGTCCTGGAGAGCTTTGGACACAGATATTTTGCCTACAAGCTTTTTGTCTTTCGCGCTAATTTTGACGGATTGGCCAACTTCCATGCCCAGCTGAGGATTGCCTTGGAACATCGCTCCGCTGCCCATCATTATCATTCCCTGAGCCTGCATTGCCATCATTCCTGCGCTTTGCTTGTTCTTGCAGTCAAGCACAAGGTCAAGGGTGATGTCTCTTTTGTCCTTGCCGACAAAAGCGAATGAAACAACTCCGCCAAGGATGCTTTCCATTGGATCGCCCATCATTTGAGCTTGAGCCTTCGGCGCGGCTTTTGTTTTTTCAGGAGCGTTAAAAACGGCCCATAGCACAGAGTCGGAAGGAACGTCTTTTTTATAGTCCATAAGTTTTTTGTTTGCTGTTACGTTGCTCTTTTTCATTGCGTCAAGCATTTTGGCGAAACAGTCTTTTTCAGTGAGGAACACAATGTCTTTCTGAAGATATGTCAGGACTGACTGTTTATCGATAGCCATAGGCATGCCGGGAGTGTTGGCTACATCCGGGTTTTCAAAGATTATAACTTTTCTTCCTTGAATGGTTTCCTCTTTGAATTGAACTCCTTCTTTGTCAATGACATTGCTTTTTAGAAGCTCTTTCAATTTCGCTTCGCTTACGCCAGTTTTAAATATTGCTCCGGCGTTGTCTTTGTCGAGCGAAAATATAACAGAATCCTGTATAATATCTTCCGATTTAAGGCCTTGCGCTTTGAGTTTTTCCTCAAATTTGCCATGGGCTTTCGCAAGCTTTTCGTTGTTTTCTTTCAGTTCCTTCCAAAAAGGAAGTTTTAAAATATTGTTTATTTTAGCGCAGAGAAGAAAATCGGCATTCTCCGGCACAAATTTCAAAAGAGCATCCTCAGCCAAAAGAGTTGAGGAAAAGACAAACGCTGACCCGAGGATCAACAACGACAAGAACTTCTTCATTTTCGTCTCCCAATTATATTATAAGGTTTGATTGAACATGTATTATATATCAATGCCGTGTCAATTACAAAAAACCGCTTGAAATAAAACTTTAAAAATAATGGAAGCATGGCAGAGATGGAATTGCCAGAAATCCCGTGCGCTGTCATTGGACGGCTCCGCCAATAGTTCGTTTTTATTCCGGCCTTAGCCGTTTTTTATTTTTCAGCCGTTGTCGCGGGCTTCAGATATGATGTCGATAAACTCTTCTTTTGACACGTCTTCAAGGCGCTTGCCTTTGGCATCTAGTTTTTCATTGACTTTTATGGCTGTTTCAGTCATTTTATCATGAGTTTCTTCCGAACCGCCCGCCAAATAAAAATTATCGCCCTTGGTGATGCGCTTATGCCCGTCTTTGTTGTCCAGGCCAATTCCCATAAGAATCGCTTTGGGACTATTGTTATTTTCTTTAGGTGAAACCATAATTCTACTTTTGCCTATACTTGCTTGCATCTTTCTTAGGCATATTATAGCGCCAATTTCCAAAATCACAAAATCAAAAAAAAACGCCCCGAAAGCGTGCTTAAAAGACACACAAACAATAAAGCGGCATTGCATTTTCCACTAAAGCGCGTATATTTACAGGCTAACAAAAATAAAACAGATACGAAAAGCTGATAGAAATGGAAAACTTCGAAACCAAATGGGTTATTGTGCTTTGCCCGGCAGATGCGTCTGTCGGGGTCTGATCTTTATATCCGTATTTACTTCATCAACAGTTAGACTTTAATTAATCATTTCAGTAGGGGATTAAACAATGAGCAAAAAAAATAACAACGCAATAAAAGGTTGCGAAATTGCCATAAAATGCCTGGAACACGCGAATATTGACACTATATTCGCTTATCCCGGCGGCACATCCATGGAGTTGCATCAGGCTCTCCAAAACTCAAGCATACGCGTTATCCTGCCAAGACACGAGCAGGGCGGAGCGTTCGCGGCGGCAGGATATGCAAGAGCCACAGGCAAAACCGGCGTATGCATGGCAACAAGCGGCCCAGGCGCGACAAACCTTGTCACTGGCATCGCAGACGCATATATGGATTCCATTCCCCTAGTGGTCATCACGGGCCAGGTTCCGACCAAGCTTATAGGCACAAACGCATTTCAGGAAACGGACATAATCGGAATGACCCGTCCGATTGTAAAGCACAGTTACCTTGTCCTTAACATCGAGGATCTTCCAGCCATATTTGCCGAAGCCTTTTATCTGGCAAACAGCGGAAGGCCCGGCCCGATTGTCATCGACATTCCTAAAGACATTCAACAAGCGACATGTGTCCCTGATTTTCCAGAAAAAACAACAATCAGAGCATACAGGCCGATTCACGAACTTAAAAACGACGATGTTCAGGCAGTAAAAGATGCCATTGCCAAATCAGAGCGTCCATGCATTTACGCAGGCGGCGGCATTATCACCGCTGGCGCCTCCGAAGCCCTTGTTAAATTTGCGGAATCATACAACATCCCGGTTGTTACAACGCTGATGGGCGTTGGAGCTATTCCAGAAGACCATCCGCTCAGTTTGAAATGGCTGGGGATGCACGGAACTGTCTACGCCAACAATGCCGCAAATGAAAGCGACCTGCTCCTTGCTTTCGGAGCCAGATTTGATGACCGCGTAACTAGCGGTCTGGTTGACCAATTTGCGGCTGGCGCAAAAATTGTCCACGTTGACATTGACTTGTCTGAGCTTAACAAAAACAAGCGCGCCGACATTGGCGTTCTCGCAGACATCAAGGATTTGCTTGACGCGCTCAACGAAAAGCCGGCTCGCAAGGAATACAAGGCATGGCACGCTCAAATAAATGAATGGAAAGAAAAATTTCCTCTCAAATATAATAAGCGCGAAGACACCGTCCAACCGCAATATGTTGTTGAAACGCTCTCAAAGCTCACTGACGGCGATGCGATAATCGTCCCGGGCGTGGGGCAGCATCAAATGTGGGCGGCGCAATTTTATACTCATAAGCATCCGCGCCAGCATCTTACATCCGGCGGTCTCGGCACAATGGGCTTCGGCCTGCCGTCCGCCATGGGAGCCAAAGTCGCATGTCCGGACAAAACTGTTGTCAACATCGACGGCGACGGCAGTTTCCAGATGAATATTCAGGAGCTCGGAACCATTCACAACGAGAACATTGATCTAAAAATGATTATCCTGAACAATCAGCACCTTGGAATGGTTGCTCAGTGGGAAGACCGCTTCTACGGCAGCGTTCGCGGCAACACTGTTCTGAAAAATTCAAGAGTTGATCGCCCGTATCCTGATTTTGTCACGATTGCAAAGGGATACCAAATAAAGGGCCGCGAAGTTTACAAGAAATCGGAAGTGGAAGACGCCCTTAAAGAGATGCTTGCGAGCGACGAAGCGTTTCTGCTTGATATCCACACAAAATATGAAGAGCACGTCCTTCCTATGATTCCTTCTGGCAAGACATACAAGGATATCATTACAGAGTAAGCAAGCAAAAAAAAATAAAAAAAGCGGAGCTGATTTTTACAGCTTCGCTTTTTTCTTTTCTTCAATCCTGATTCCAGGCTTTTACAATTATTTCTTTGGTTGCCGCTGCTGTCTGCGCTGCTTTTTCCGCCGTAGGTTCGTAGATTTCCGACACAAGAGGAACAATTAAATTTTTCTCTTTCAGCTTGCGGGTTATTTTTTCCAGATCCAGGCAAAGGCCATATCCGAATGAGCGATGAGCAGTGCCCAAATGTGGGTTCTCGCTCCAGTTAACAACATCGTGCAGGTGCATTTCAATCAACCTGTCGCCAAGAAGATCGATCCAGTCGATCACGGTCTGAGTGTCGCCGCGGCCTTCAGGCGCAAACTTGTTTCTCATCATGACCGAGTGGCCAATGTCAATCAACAGGCCAAATTGCTTGTCGGGAACGCGCTCCACAAGGTTCGCGTTGAAGTTCTCATAAGCCAACATAACGCCTGTTTCTTTTGCGCGCTCAAGAACGCTTTGAATAAATTCCACATTTCTGTCCTCAACATATTGAGGCGGCACAACGGAATTTGTTGGCCTTCCCGGATGGTAAGTCATCCATTTTGCGCCGAGGTCAACAGCCAGCTCCAAACCTTCCCTGTATTGCTTTTGAGACTCTTCTCTTATCCCAGGATTCAATGCGGCAATGTTCAAATCAACAGGCGTGCCGTGTATAACAAGGTTCTTTATATGCGACAACTCTTTTCGCAATCTTTCACGCTGTCTCTGATCACAGGTCCGGGGCCATACTCCGGCATGAGGGATCATCCATGGATTTCCGACCGCCGCCTCGAAATCCCCCAGATGAATTTCGAAACAAGTCAGTCCATACTCCTTCGTCAAACGTGCGGCCTCCCAGATGTCCACTCCCGTCATAGTGTTGGTGGACACCCCTACAAAATCTTCAATCTTGTCCATAGCGGAACACTCCTTTGTTATTTGCCTGCTCTTTTCTCGTCCACGTGTTTGTTCCAAACCGCGAAGCGGTAAATCGTTCCGTCAAAACATTTCCAGAGCCCGCCCTTGTAAGAGCAACCCACGGAAAGTGGATCGGTGACAGGTGTTTTATTGCTCAAAAGCGCCGTCTCTTTAGCCTGCTCCACGCCATTCAGATACAAGGCGGTCTCTTTGTCATTTATATTGAATACTGCCAAATATTTTTTTCCAAGCTCAAGGCTGCCTTTGCTTATGAGTTCTATTTTTTGGTTTTCACCGAATATTTGCGCATAAAGTTTTTCATGCCATAAAATTATTCTGAATCCGCTGCCGAAATGCCCCCATGTAAGCAAACCAGCCCAGTCTTGTTTTTCTCCGGGGAATTCATCAATAGAAAATTCAATCATCACGGTTTTGTTTTTGCTCATGGCTTCAACGTCAAAATTAGAGCGTCCTGCAAGCAAACCGCCTTTTTTGCATTTCAAAGCTCTGTCTTCAATGCCAGCGTCTCCCTCGATTATTCCAAAGTTTGTGTCGCTGTCTCCGTCCAATAGAACATATTGTTTTTTATCTCCAAATCTTGCGCATTTTGAAAAATTAACACTGACAAAAGAGCCTTTTTTGCGTTTTTTTGAAAGCTGTTCCTTGCCGATGTACAGTCCTGCTTCGAGCATTCCATGCAAAAGATACCCGTCTTTGCGCTTGGAATACCCCTGTATCGTCCAAAGACCTTCTTTTGCGTTTTCGGGAATCCTCCATTTATTTCCCTTTATTAAAATGACATTTTTTCTCAGCATTTTGTCCGCTGGATATACTTCAAATTCAACAGTTTTTCCAGATGGCAATATGCTTAATGTTATAGTTTCTCCTGGTTTGGCGGACACTATAGATTTGCCATCTTTCAAAACACTTATTTTGGGCTTCCCGGGAATTGCCATATCAGGATTATTAAAATACACAATGCTGTTGTCTACAGTCGGCCACAGCAAATGCCGCACTGTCGGATGAAATGAATAATGCCAAACGGAAGCCATCATTCTCTTAGACCCTCTATCCTGAGCATATTTGCTGAAATATTTCATGTTGGCATCCTTGCCCCAAGTGACTGGAATTATTTCTTTGAATCCCAGCCACTTAAAGTAATCCACGGAAGGATATTCCTTTTCATTTTCATAATGCCAGTCAGCCAGGATTATCTTGTCGCGTTTTTTAATGTCTTTAACAAATTCGATCATGTCGGTTTTGCTCTGGGGCGGAAAGATTCCATGCATGGCTGAATAATTTTCAAAGCGTTTGTCTGCTGGGTAACCGGCCGGATTACCTTCTTTTGCCAACTGTTTAGAAATAAGCTGGTCGCCGAAAATTATGGGAGTTATCTTTTTAGAAAGCAGATAATCGTTCACGCGGTTAAGCGTCCCAGCCCACACCTCACTGATGCTTTTCCCGTTCCTCTCTGCAACTTTTTTGATGTTGTCAGTATTGTACTCGTCCCAGCCAAGCGTGAAATATTCGGGATTTTCAAATATTTCAATGTGCTTGTCTAGCATAGGAATAATCAACGAATCAAAAGCTGGTTTCCCCTTGTATTTAGCGTAAGGATCAAGCACGCCGCCCACGAACAATTTCGGATGCTCTTTTACAAATTCCGACCCAAAAGTTCTCTGGCTTTTGCCAAGGAGTTTAAACTCGGGAATGACTTTCAATCCTAAATCATTTTTGTAATGCTTTATCAATTCTCTGGCTGACTCCTTGTCATAGCCTCGAGGATTTGTGAATCTGATCATGATTGTGCTGTAGCCAGCTTCTTTGGCGCGCCGTCCAAATTCTTTGTATTCTTTTAAGCGGGACTTTAATCCACTCGGATGAAAATGAATCCACGACTCAATATTGTTCTTTTTGTCTTGTCCTGAAGAAACGCATGTTGTTAAGATTCCCAGCAGACACGCCATCATTAGACTGATCCCTCTTGTTTTGTCCATTTTTGATTCCTTTATGTTATTATTCACTTGTCCTTTTTATATAAATCAGAATTATTTTTGTAGTAATCCAAAGGATGAAATTCCACATGTCCGTCCACAAAGGTCATATTAAGCCCTCTAAAATGCCTTGGAACCATTGTATAACCTAAAGAATTTATAATGGCAGGCGTATACAAGTTGTTGTGGTTCCAATCATTGGCTGTAAGGTCGTCATTAGTGTCGCCCAAAAGAATGCTTGAAGAAGGCTTGGATACTGAGCTTATTTTAACCAAAGGATCTGTCTCAAGATATCCCATGTATTGGTAGTTATAGCCTATTCCAGTTGATGTCGCGTTTGTCTTTGGAACGGCGCATGAGGGGCAGTGATATATATCTTTTTCAGCAATTGCGCTTATAAGATCATTCCAGTCATATACAATGCTGTAATCTTTTTTGCCGCCAAGATAAGGATAGACCAATATTCTCCAGTAAGCGCTTTTCCGGTTTCCGCAAAGCCAGCCTTCATAGTCCTGCGAGTACATCATGTTCGCTGAATGAAGTTGCTTCATGTTGCTTGCGCAAGATATTCTTTTTGCGCTAGCCCTGGCTTTTGTAAGAGCAGGCAGCAGCATGCTCGCAAGAATTGCTATAATAGCAATTACGACCAGCAATTCAATGAGTGTAAAGCGCTGAAGTCGCTTATTCATTTTTTCTCCTCTATATTGAATAGTTTCGTGTCTGGCTTCTTAAAATAAAGCTCGAAGCTTTTAGCATTTTCTGCAACGCATTTATTATCAAAAAGGTCATAGACATTTGCTTTATATGGCAAGCTTATAATCCTTTTCCCTTTGGAAATAGAGTGAATCGCAAGAAATGACTTGTTGGCATAAACAACATCGTTTTTATTGTCGCTGTATATATGCGCTCCGGCGTCTGCAGCCATATTCCTTAACAATTCCGCGTCTATGGGATAAAATCCGGCATAAATGG
>CAZYVR010000189.1:0-11108 GCA_964651145.1 uncultured Victivallales bacterium
AAGGCGTTTAGCGCAATTGATGAGAGTAAGATTGATATGCCTAAAAATACACGACCATGCAGTTTGTTGATTTTCCCCACTTTTTTCTCCTTCGTTAATATATTATTTATGTTGTTTTATTCGGTAAAGCCTTGGAAGTCATAATAACTTCCAAGATTCCAATTGCGTTGTCCTTGAACATGCCCATCGTTGTAAAGAATATTTGTTCCCCCTTGATGGTTCGGCCGAATCTTGTCTCCTCCGCGCATGTCTATATACGAGTTAGTTCCAGCCAAAGCACAAGCATTTAGGCTGTAAACGGTTTCTTCCCAATTGACTTCAACCAACAGATAAGTTGATGATGTTTTTTTTATTTGAGACCTCTTGCACCCTATTCCGCTGCCCAAATATCCCGAAGCATGCTTATTGTTCCAGACCAGTCGGGTCGGAACTGCATATGAACGATTGGGCCAGGCGGCATGTCGGCTTACATTATCTTCCGGACACCTAAACAGTCGCCAGCCTTCATGCGAGGCAGGCCATCCCCAAGAGGTCACTTTATAATTAAGATAATCGACACCAAAACGGTAATCCCAGTGATATTGACTCTTGAAAAGGTCAAGCGGAGGCCCCCAAGTTGAAGGAGGAGCGACAAAGTCATCGCTGTCTCCTGAATAAAACATGCTGACAACTCCAAGCTGCTTCATGTTGCTGGCGCATAAAATCTGTCGCCCTTTCCCTTTTGCTTTGTTTAAGGCAGGCAACAGCATGCTTGCGAGAATCGCTATAATTGCTATCACAACGAGCAATTCTATGAGCGTAAAATGTACACGACTCCTCATTGCGACTTCTCCTTTGCGCTCTTAACCATTTCATTTAAATAAATTGACAAGCGCGCAGGATATGTGTCTCCCTTTGCTGTTCCAGCGCCTTTCATGTATGCGCCATAAGTTATGCTGTCCCCAAAGCAGACAACTTTGTTCCCCTTTTTAATCTTGCCCTTGAAAAATGGCAGAAGAAGTTCGGCAAAGCTCTGATACCCATCCTTCGTCAAATGAACTCCATCATTTTTTTTGCTGTTCGCATTGTTCAGCATCAGACAATGTTTCTCTTTGCTTGCGCCGCCTTTTGACATTATAAATTTATGCAGATCAACGAGTGGAATTTTATTTTGGGCGGCAAGATCTTTGATCGCCGCATTAAATTTGCCTATTCGCGCATTCAGGTCTTTTACAGGATGCTTTTTATGACGAGCCAGAACAAACTCGCTTATTACCGGATTTATTGTGACCAATATGATTTTTCCAATTCCATTTCCTTTTGCTTTGTCAATCATTTTTTGCAAATTTGCCTTGTACTTGTCAACGGGAATCAACTTGTGCGAATTAATTGCGTCGTTCATTCCGAAAAAAACAATTAGCCAATCCGGCTTCAAATCTGCCACATCTTTTTGAAAGCGCCTTAAGCCTTGCGCTGTGTTGTTTCCAGGGCAGCCTTTGTTTACAACAATAACATTCCCTTCTTCGGCAAATGTTGAAACAGATCCAAGAAGCATCAAAAAGCAAAATAAGAGAAGCGGCATTTTTTTCATGTTAACATCCTTTTACGCTTTGGTTTTCGACAAGATACGGAGTGAAGACTTTTCCTGTTGTTTTTGAGTTTTTGTCATTAATAAGCTCCAAAATAGTGTTTGCCGCCGCGACTCCAAGCTCTTTTTTGTGCTGATGAACTGTGCTCAGTCGCGGAGAAAGAAATTTGCCGAAGTCCATATTGTCATAGCCCATAATCGACAAATCATCAGGAATAAGAACTCCAGCCTTGGCGGCTTCGTTGTACAAATCAAGGGCGACAGGGTCAGAGAAGCAAAAGACTGCTGAAAATTTATCCTTCTCGGATATAAATTCACGCGGATTGGCAAAAGATGTCACTTCAACATTTTTATCCTTGAGGCATTCAACAAAACATTTCCCTCTATTTTGAAACTTGCAATTACTCCCTATATAGGCAATTTTTCTGTGCCCTTTTTCATAGAGATAATCAGCGGCTATGCGCCCGCCCGTTTCTTCATCATTGTAAACAGATGGAAGCCCGTCAATTTTGGCAGACACAGCAACCAAGGGAGTCTCTTTTTGTATTTTGCGGAAAAATGAGTGATTATTTTCCTTTTCAGATATAACAGGTCCTATAATAAGACCATCAACCGCCTTTGTTTTCATGAACTCAAAGTTTTCAAGCTCCTTTTCCGAATCAAAGTGAGAGACGGAAAGAATCATATGGTATTTATGAGGGGCAAGAGTTTCCTCTATCCCGCTGATGATGTCAAACCAGAAAGACTTGTTGATGTCGCCCACAATGACAACGCCGATCAAGTATGTTTTTTTTCCGGCAATTGCGCGCGCATGGAAATTTGGGTTGAAATTGTTTTCTTTTATGATTTTCTCAATCCGCTCGCATGTGGACTTGGCTATTTTATATTTTTCAGCCTTGCCGTTGATATACATTGAGGCAGTGGTCAGAGAGACTCCGGCCATGTCGGCAATGTCTTTTAATGTTAGCTTTTTGCTCAAATCAGGCCGCCGTTTCTTTTTTCTTTAATTAAGTCAAATTGTTCAAGGCAAACATTCAAAAAGCGTGGAAGATGGAAGAACGTTTTCCATTTCCCCCCTTTAAGAAAATTGGCAACGTTGCCCTGTTTGTCCAAATAACCAAACCATTCGCCATATTCGGCGTCGGGAAAATGCGCCCAGGTCCATTCGTCGATCTTCTCAAACCATTCCATAAAAATGCTTTTGCCGGAAAGCCGATAGGCATAAAGGGCAGCAATAAGGGCTTCATTGTGAACCCACCACAATTTCATGTCCGCCTGAAGTTCAAAGTGAGGCTTGCCCAAAGCGTCCATAAAATAAAAAATCCCGCCATTCTTCTTGTCCCAGCCAAAGTCGAGCAAGCCAAGAATCGCTTCACAGGCGCGATTTATCAGCGCTTTATCGCCATTTTTTTCAGCGTAATTCAGGACAAACCACATTGACTCAAGGCCGTGTCCCGGAATGACGTGCCGTCCATCGCATGAGTCCAAATCAAAACCTCCGTCACAATTGACGTTCTCGAAAATTATCCTGCGTTGTTTATCCCAGAACTTATCCATTACGGTTTGGACCGCATTCTCTGTGTCGGCGTCATAATCGCGAACGCCCAGATTGTCTTTCATCACATTGCCCAGATTGGCAAGAATCATATAATGTCCCAAATTCAGCCGCGCGGGCCGTCCGCTCATTCCTTTTTCCCAGCGTCCTTTTGGGTTGTCCATGCGCGAGATGTAGTTTCTCATTGCATGCTCTGCCTCTGCCTTGTATTTGTTTTCGCCAGTCGCTTTAAAAAGAGCGGCGGCGCCCATAGCCGCAAAGCAATCGGAATAAATGCTGTACGGAGCCACAGAGGGAATCCCATTGCGATTCAGGGCAAAATAATAAAAGCCTTCTTCGTCTTTTCCGTTTGCCGACAAAAAGTCGTAGCCATTCTTTGCTATTTTCAGCCACTTCTCATTGCCGGGGCAGTCCATATGCAAAGAGGCAAACATATAAACAATGCGCCATTGCATCCACATAAACTTCTCGTCGTTATAGACGCTCCCGTCGCGATCCAGAAATGTAAAATAACCGCCGCGCTCATTGTCTATGCAGTTCTTTTCCCAGAATGGAATAACTGAATTGAAAAGCTCATCTTTGTATTTCTTCGCAAATTTTTCGATGCTCACTCTTTACTCCTCTTTCATAGTCAACTAAAGCACTTTAGTTATATTATAAATTTCACGCTTGAAATGTCAATAGCTTTAGCAAAAAAATTGCAAAATGAGTATGGGGCTGTATTTTAAACTCACTTTGTAAAGCAATGCAACAAACCAAGGGCATATAAATGACAGCGACAAAAGATTTTTCAGTGAGGGGCTTTCATCTTGACCTCAGAATTCAGATAATGACAATGAAGGCACTTAAACAATTTGCAAAAGACATTGCAAAACTGGGCTTGAACACGCTTGTTCTGGAATGGGAAGCGACTTTTCCTTATGACAAACACGCCACTATTTCCAATCGCTTCGCTTACACTCGCGAAGAAATTGCAAAATTTGTGGAGTATTGCGAAAAACTCGGCATAGACGTAATTCCGCTTCAGCAATGCTTCGGGCATACAGAGTACATACTGCGCCATGACCGCTACAGTTATTTGAGCGAGAATGAAAAAGACATCAGCCAGATATGCCCGCTGAAAAAGGACAAAGCCCAAAAAGTATTCCAGGAAATTTTTGAGGACATCGCCTCCTTGCACAACTCTGAATATATACATATAGGCGGCGACGAAACCTGGCTTCTCGGCACCTGCGAAGATTGCGCCGAAACAGCAAAGAAACACAACAAATCCAAACTTTATGTCGACTATATAAAAATGATCTGCGACATTGTAATAGGCCTCGGCAAGCGCCCTGTGCTATGGGCGGACATCATCCTTAAAAATCCTGAAGCAGTGTCCCAGCTTCCCAAGAAGACAATTTTTATAGACTGGAACTATGGCTGGGAAGTCAATCATTTCGGAGATATCGGAAAGCTTCAGGCGCAGGGATGCGAATTCTGGGGAGCCCCATCTCTCCGCTCCAGTCCGGACAATTACTTTCTCACGCAATGGGAATATCATTTCAATAACCTGAAGGATTTTGTGCCGTTCGCAAAGCAATCCGCTTATACTGGAATCATTATGACTTCCTGGTCAACCTCCGGCGGATATGGCTACGAATGGGACTCTCACTACGAAGTGGTGGAAGTGTTCCCGATTCGTCATGTGTACCCATTGTCAGGCTTTAAAATACTTCTGGAAGCTTATGTGGACGCAATCAACTCAGACAAGCCAATTAATCCTGCAACATTCGCAAAAAACTATGCAAAGGAAAGATTCGGCCTGGATGCCAAGTCCGCGGAAGATTTCTGGAAAGCCTTGAAAAGCGACACGCGCCAAGCTTATAAGAGCAAGGCCATTGACGGGAAAAGCGTAAAGAGCATACTGACAAATGCGCAGAAAGCGCAAAAACTGCTGGCGGCAATCAGCCCAAGGCAAAACAAAGAAGAATTTGAACATTTCAAGCTGATGTTTGACATCAGGGAATATTATTTATGCGCAAAAGACATCGAATCATTCATTGAGTCCGACAAGTTCAGCCTCAAAAAAGCCCCGGCGGCTGCCGCAGAGCTGAAAAAGCTTCTGAACCGCGCGCCAAAGCTTGACGCAAGATTTTCAGAGCTGAACAAAGGCTACCTTTATGATTCAGAGCTCCAACAGGAAAACTCAGTGCGAAACAAAAAAATCCAGTCCCTCTATGAGCGAATGAAGCGAATAAGATAATTAGTATAAGAGAGCCGTTATATTGACGCGCTTCCTGAAGCAGGCGCATGCATGCTCAAGGGGGCTTTTAAAGGACCGATGAAAATTCGGTCCTTAATTTTTTTATATTGAGCCATTTTTATTGCGGTTCAGTTGATTGACGCGGCGCTTATCAGACTTTGATCAGATCATGATAAAGAGCCGGCTCGCGATCCTTTAGATAATTGCCTTCAGGATGAGTGCGTCCAAAGTCTTCCGGAACGATATCTCCTATAATAAGAGTTTCTTCCGGCTCAGGCGCAAGCAGGACGTTTCCATTTGGCGCGCAAATGATTGAATTGCCCCTATATTCCCAGCTTTGCTCTCCTACTGTTTCGTGGCCGCAACGGTTGGAGTAGGCTATGTGAATATGATTTTCAAAGGAATGCGCGGGCAGCAATTTTTTTGATATGTCGGGATATGGTATTTCGGTTTTTTTGCCATTCGGGAGAGTGTAGTAATA
This sequence comes from uncultured Victivallales bacterium, assembly GCA_964651145.1. Taxonomy (GTDB): domain Bacteria; phylum Verrucomicrobiota; class Lentisphaeria; order Victivallales; family GWF2-45-14; genus CAZYVR01. The sequence continues at coordinate 5,849 of CAZYVR010000189.1, forward strand.
GTCGGCCGCAGTTGGAATAACTATCAGCTTTGCTCCTCTCAATGCCAGGATTCTTGATAATTCCGGGAACTCCGCTTCGTAGCAGTTGAGAATTCCCACAGGGAAGCCGAACACATTGATCACTTTAAAGATTTTATCAGCATCGCCACAGTCGCCGCCCGATGAAAAATTTAGTTTTTCAGCTTCACCAAAAAGATGAACTTTGCGGTAATTATGGAGGAGCTCGCCATCCGGGCTGAAAACAGCGATGGAATCATAGTAAGCGTTTTTTCCAGAAGCATTGTCCAATTCCGGGTAAGGGCATATTATTCCCATGTTGTTATCTTTTGCTATTTCGGCTACTCTGGTCATGGAAGGGCCGTTGACAGGTTCCGCAAGCTCTTTTGTCAGCTGCGGGCCGAGAGCGTAGCCGGTCAAATAAAGTTCCGGAAAACTTATCAGTTGAACCTGATGTTCTTTGGCTTCGCTGACAATTTTCTCCAGTCTGGCCAGATTGCTTTTGACTGCTTCCGGGCTTCCGACTTCGCATTCGCCCTGGTAAATTCCCAGCCTGATTCCGCGACCCTTTTCCGGCAGATAATTTTTGACTCTCGATAAAATAATCATATGTTCCCTCTAACAATTTGCTTTGTTGTTGTTATTCACGGTATTTTTCAGTTCTGTTGCAATTCTGCGTGTCAGGCTTTCCCAGTCGGCAAAAGAAGTTTGCCGGAATATTTGCATTGAGGGATACCATGGGGAGTCCTGCCTGTCTTTCAGCCAGCGCCATTCAGGGTAAAAAGGAATCATCAGCCAGACTTTTTTATTCATAGCGCCCGCGAGATGCGCCACGGCTGTGTCGACGCTCATAACAAGATCGAGATTTTCAATAAGCGCTGCCGTGTCGGAGAAGTCCTGCAAGTCTTCGGTTAAATCATTGAGTTTTCCATTGCAGTTTGCGGCTTGCGCTGCGGCCGGGCCTTTTTGAAGGCTGTAAAAATCCACCCCTTCAATATCCAGAAGTTTTTCTATGAATTTAAAATCAAGCGAACGGTTTCTGTCGTTTGTGTTTGTTGGGCTTCCGGCCCAGCAGATACCGACTTTCAACCTTGAATTATTGCCTATTTTTGCCTTCCAGCTTTTAGCTTTTTCTTTGTCCGGAAAGATATAAGGAACTTGGGCCGGGATATTGCTCAAGTCTGTTTTAAAAATCCCTGGCAGGCTTGCTATGGAGGAGCAAAAATCAAAATTAATTTTGTCTGGAGGAGTTTTTTCGGGAATGATCTCATCTATTCCCTGGGTGTTTTTAAGCAACGGAATGAGGGATGGCTGGCACATGAATATAACTTTGCCGCAACGTTTTCTTGCCATGGACAGGTATCTGGAGAATTGAATGCTGTCGCCAAGGCCCTGTTCCGCAAGAACCAGCAATGTTTTGTCAGGCGCGCAAGTTCCGTCGTATTTCTGAAAAGGGATATTAATATGTTTAAGAGCGGGCATTTTCAGGCGCCATTCGTACTCCTTCCAGCCTTCGGCAAATTTCTCATGCAAAAGCAGGGTGGCTCCCAAATTAAAATGTCCGACCGCATTGTCTGGATCGATTTCGAGGGCTTTTTTAAACGCCTTTAAAGATTTTTCCCATTCTCCGGCATTGCGGAAAGCTCCTCCTTTGTTGATATAAACATCGGGTGTGTTTGGCGCGTGTCTTTCAAGAAGCTCATAGTTTTCTATTGCTTTTTCCGGACAGCCCATTTCATCGTAGACGCTGCCTATATTCAGATATGCCTCGTAAAAGTCTGGATTGGCGCGCAATGTCTGGCTAAAGCATTTGAGGGCTTTTTCACACTGCCCCATCTCTTTGAGCGCATTGCCCAGATTGTTCATGGCTTGATAGTAGTCATTATTTATGGAAATAGCCTTTTCATAGGCTTCCACTGCTTCTTGAAGCTTGCGCTCGCTGGATAAGGCGTTTCCCATATTGTACCAGGCTTTCGCGGAAGAATGATCCATTTTTAAGGCATTTTTCAAATGCTCCATAGCTTTCGCGGGATTGCCGGAATCAAGAAGGAGCGCTCCTAGAGAATTGCTTGTTTCGGCGTCAGGCTTTAATGCCAGGCTCTTTTTGTATGCCTGAATAGCTTCATTCCGTTTGCCATCAGCAACGTATGCTTTGGCTATGTTTGAGTGATAGTCCGGGTTTTTTGGTTTGAGCTCAATAGCTTTTTTTATGAAAGAAACAGCTTTTCCGGGGCGGCCTTTTTGCATTGAGAGAAGACCAAGCAGATTGAGAAGGTCTGGGTTTTTATCGTTTGACGCCAGAAGTTTTCTGTAAATCTGCTCCGCATCATCCAGTTTGTTTTCGCGGTGAAGCTGAATGGCTTTGTTGATTGTTTCAATATCTTTGTTGTTCATCTTGTTGTTTGCTCAGTCCTTTTTTTAGTTCCACTCCAGAGCATTGGCTTTGAGCAATGGAGATATGTCCGGCGGCTCATTGGGTTTTGCTTCTATGAGGCAGAATTTTATCCCCATAGAGGCGGCTGTGTCTTTCCATAAGTCTATGTGTGTGTCAAGGCGTTTCAGATAGGCTTCTTTTTCAGCCGGGCCAATCATCATGTCAAGCTTTCCCGCCGTTTCCGCATCGCACAGGGTTGACGGGCCATAAAGGGGGGGATTGAGCTCTTCGGTTGAAAGTGTTGCCGCCAGAATAACTTCCGCAGCTCCGTCCGCAAGCCTTTTTAATGGAATTTCGGGCGGTGTTTCCCATAGGAAATCGCTGATGCATATTCTTATGCCTTTTGTTGAGAGGCGCGGGATTTTTCGGGCGAACTCTTCATCAAGGGTAAAGCCGCCTTCCCAGATCGGAAGTTCCGCATTTTCCGGGAAGGAATTGGATGCCCGGAAGAAACTTTTCCAGCCATTGCCGAATCCCCACCACGCTGCGGACGCTTCAGAGCGAAAAGCCGCCTCGGCAAAAAGCCCGGCCAGGAATACAGAGGCGCGAGATTTTGCGCTGTCGGGCGCGTTCATAGATGTCGAGGTGTCGCTTATTATATCCACTCGCGGCTGGATCTCTTCGCGGTACATGCGCAAGGTTAGTTTGTCGCTTCGGGCATAGGCTGCCCAATCAAGTCGCCTGAGGTCGTCGCCGGGGTGATACTCCCGGTAATCCTGAAACTCCAGAGAGTTGCCGATGCCCGAGCCCAGCTTGCCGCCCATGCCGCCCCGCAGTTTCTGATGGGAAAACGAAAGACGCAATGCGGCTCCAGATTTTCTGCCTTCTGTCAATGATTTGTTTAACATACTGTAATATTGTCATCGTTGTCGGGAAATTTCAATAGCCTTTGTCAAACGTTTGTGACGGAGATTCGTGGAGTTTTCGCAAAAAAAAAGCGCGGCGTAAATGCCGCGCTTTTGCAGAATTTCTGAAATCAGCTTATTTGACCTCTTCTGTCTGGAATGGAGAGGCCGGGAGGCCTTCTTTGTTGTAAAGATTGCAGCCTTCGGGATTATATGTGTAGGCATAGCGAACAGCAGTTGGAGCTTTGACTTCGGGGCTGGAAACAACAACGGAGTTGCCGTCTATTTTTGCGTCGGCCCAATGCCATTTTTTGTCTTTGCCGCAAATCGAGAACCATTTCAGCTTGCCATTTTTGACTTCTTTGGTTGGCTCAAGGCCTGTCTTTTCGCCAATCATCAAGCCGGAGCCGATGTTGTCAAAGGATACGCTGATTTTGTTTCCTTCGATTTTGCTGCTTTTATATAGCGGGCCGCTGAACACTATATTTTTTCCGTAATCTTTGGCGAGAGCCCAGCGAGCAAGGCGTTTGCCCACATCCTGTTTGTTTTTGGGATGTATGTCGTTGGCTTCTCCAATGTCAATGATTACCGCCATTCCTGTGTTGGGAATTTCCAGGCATTTTGTCTGCGCATCGCGAACACGCGCCCATCCATCGCCCATTTGTGGTTTGTCTTTTGAGGATTTTTGGTAGTTTGCCAATTGAACGAAATAGAACGGGAAGTCGCCCTGGTTCCACAACTTGCGCCATCCTTTTATAAGCGCCTGTTTTTTGTGAAAATAGGAAATTCCTTCTCTGCCATTGGATTCTCCCTGATACCAGATAGCTCCTCGGATTCCGTATGGAATTATTGGAGCTATCATTGCGTTATACAGCCTTGTTGGAGCTTTGTTATTGGCTTGAGAAGTTGGGGCGGCAGGCATCTCCGGGACTTCTTCTCCGGCTGACAGAGCTTTTTCCGCTTCCGGAATCCAAGTTTTCAACTTTGTGACGAATTCTTTGTGTGTTTTTGAACCGGCTTTGGTCGTTGAATCCCACTCGTCTACTTGAGTGGATAGTTTTTTTAATTCGGGAACCATGCGGAAGCCTTCGGGCGCAGTCCAGGGCTCGATGCGTGTTCCGCCCCAGTTTGTGCTTATAAGTCCGATAGGCACATTGAGTTCTTTAAAGAGATCTTTAGCGAAGAAGTATCCTGCGGCTGTGAAGCCTCCCACTGTTTTAGGGGAGCAGATAGTCCAGTGTGCACGAATATTTTTTGCCGGCTTAGCGGCGTGAACTCTTGAGACATTTATTTGGCGTATTTCCGGGAAATTGGCTTCTGATTGTTCTTTTGCAAAATCAAGGCAACGGTTGACAGTCATAGACATGTTTGACTGACCGGAGCAGACCCACACTTCACCGATAAGCGTTTTTTTGAATTTTAGCGTGTTTTGGCCTGAGACAGTCATTTCCAGAGGCTTTTTGCTTGCCTTCATGGAAAGAAGTTTTACTGTCCATTTCCCGTTTTCATCAGGCATCGCTGTTTTTTCCTGGCCGTTGAATTTGACGGTCACGGTTTCGCCTTTGTCAGCCCAGCCCCATACTGAGACAGGAATGTCGCGTTGCAAAATCATGTTGTCTCCGAATACGCTTGGCATTGTGACTTTTGCTTCGACTTCGGAGCTCATGAAGAGCGCGGCCACCGCGGCGGCGGTTGAAAATAATGTTCTGTAAAAATATCCAGACATTTGTCCCCTTTTCTTTTAAGTTAGATTTGCGAAAGTAAACGTATATTATATGTTGAGCGTAAGAAATAGTCAAGAGCCAGGCTGTGTTATTAAAAAATCAGAAAAGATTTCGCATTCCCCGGTTGTTCGCCAGCGCCTGGCTTGAGATCAAAGGTCAGCGAAGCCCCGGCGCATTATTCAAAATTCAATTTTCAGGCCCCACGGGTAGTAACTCCAGGATTGCAAAATTTCTTTGAGTTTAATTATTCCTACTGGAGT
>CAZYVR010000190.1:0-11079 GCA_964651145.1 uncultured Victivallales bacterium
AAATTGCTTATCCCCTTCTTTGTAGCATTAAAATCGTCAGTGACAAACTTGCCCAAAAGCTCTCCTATTAGCTCCAAAGGCGGAGCCATAGTGCTCATATTTCGAGAACGAAAGGCAGGATTATTATCAAAGCCTATCAATTGAAAATGCTCGGGACAAAGAATTCCTTCACTCTTCGCCATATCGATAAAGCTCGCGCCAAGTCGGTCATTGTGCGACACAAAAACAGGCTTTTCCTTTAAAGAGTTCAAGCTTCTGAAATAATCGCTGTCTAATTTTTCAAAATGCGCGACGGGCAGCTCCGAAGCAAACCCGGTAGTCAATCCATCATAGCGCAGCCTGCTCCATGGCGCGCCTTTTCCAACTGTAAGAAATCTCACATCGCAGCAAGAGCATTCCCGCAATCTTTCTCCAACAACAAGGCCTTCGTTAAAGAAATCGATGGACACGGATGGGAAAGGAATTTTGTCGCTTTCCATTCCGCGATTCACAAAAAACACCGGGGCATTGTGCCCTATTAAAAGCGATTTATTTTCGAGAAAAGTCTCAAAATTGTTCCTGTTTGGAAAAACAAGAACCGCTCGGCCTCCTTCCGCGTCGCTTTCCGCAAGAAGCCTGCTAATGTCATCGGCTGTCAAGTCCTCAGGAATGTCCTTGTATATTACGCCATAGCCGTCATTGGACAAAACTTTTTCAAGGGCCTGAAGAGTTGTCTCGTCCCAGTGAATACCGGACTTCCGCTCAAGCGCGCAAAAAACATGCACATATTTGCCGGCTGAATAGAGCATCTTTTTTAAGGAGCCTAAATCAAGGCCGTCCACCACAAAAGTGCCCCTGCCCTTTACGCGATAAACAACCCCTTTATTCTCCAACTCCTTCATAGCAAAATGCGCATTCATCCGATTGGAGCCAAGCAGCCGCGCAAGCTCTGTCTCTCTCGGAACCGCGCCGTCAGCAAAACTGCCATCCAATATGCGCTCCAATACATGATCGTGCATTTCTTTTATCTTTTCATTCATATTTAGCCGCATGTTTGCATGTTGCATTTGTTATTAACATATAATACACCAAGAATAAAGCTTTGTCAAGCCTATCAAGCAAAACTATGTCATATACATGCACATATGTCTAAATTCACAAAAAATCAAACAGCAAGCCTCCCAAAAAGCTTGACAAGCACAAAGAGAGCATGTATATATAGAAACATAAGTCATAAACAAAGACATATACTTAAAAAATGACAACAAAACAAAAAACACAAATATGCGAAAACCTGAAGATAGCAATAAGCGGCAGCGGTCGCAAAGATCTTCAGGATAATTTGATTTGCGGCCTGATAAAATCATTTAAAGAAGCGGGACTGGAAAAAGACAGCGCCCTTCCCAGCAACTCAGAACTTGCAAAATCAGTCGGCATCTCACATTTGACATTGCGCAAAGCTCTGTTGTCTCTGGAAGAAAAAGGAATATTGCGAATAATACACGGAAAAGGCACTTTTCTGAATGATGACTTTTCGCTAAAGAAGGCCATGAGCGGCACAGTGGCCCTGTTGCTGCCTCATATAGATGGACAATACGGAGCGATGGCAGACGCAATAGGCGAAACTTTGACGCCGCACGGAATCAAGCTTCGACTGGAAAGCATGTCATGGTGGAAATCCGCAAGCGCAGCCGAAAAAGATTCAATTCCCCTTGCAAGCATAACAGACCTTATCGGAGTAATCCGCTCTCCCTCAATACACCCGACTGCGCTTATCAAGGAAATCGAAATATACAAAAAAATAAACAAAGATGTTCCAGCCATTTTCATTGACAGGCGCCTGGAAGCAGAGGGAATATCCAGCGTGGGATTCGACGACACTTCGGCCATGTCAAAAATGTTTGACTGGGCATGGAGCGAAGGATTCAGAGACATCTACTTTGTTTACGCGGAAATAATAAGCCTGAACATGCGAAACGCGGAACGAGCGGAAGGATTCAAACAGGCAGCCAATAAACACGGCTACAATTTTGAAATGAAGTTTCTCTCCACCCACCCCAAGCATTATGATGAATACACTGACGTGATAATCAAGCATACAATGGATCGAAGCTCTGGAGACATAGCCTTTATTTGCGCAGGCGAAGGCGCAGCCTCGGCAGTTGAAGAATCAGTCAAAAAAATAAAAACAGACAACAGACGCGTTCAGATAACAGGCTTCGACAGAATGCCCGGAATAAACACCTTCGGGCAAAGCTACCCGAGCACAATACGCGATAGAGCCAAACTGGGAAAAGCGGCGGCTGAACTGCTTTTGAAACAATTAAAAAACAGAAATATCGATGATTTCAGAACAGAAAACATAAGCCTGCAGCCAGAACTCGTTTTTTAAACAATATGGAGAAATTTATGAGAAAGAACAAAAAGAGGAAAAGGCGAAAAACAAAAACAATCCGCTTTTTCACACTTATTGAATTGCTCGTTGTTATAGCCATAATAGCAATCCTGGCCAGCATGTTGCTGCCCGCGCTTCGCCAAGCGCGCAATACAGCAAAAGGCATTCAGTGCGCCAGCAACTTAAAACAAATAGGATTGGCATTTGTCCAGTATATCGGAGATTGGAACTCTTATCTGCCTCCAGCCCACTCGCCAAGACTAACAGACGGAGAAGCCCGCCCCAACCTTTCATTCAACGGCGGAGACCTTACCATGATCAAAGAAGAATATCTCAGAATGTCCAGCGACAAGCTGGGCGCAAAGTACTCAGGAGTCCTGGCCTGCCCAATAAGAGAGCGCCCCACCTGCAAAAACAATGACGGCTCAGACAACAACACGCAAACACACTACTCAATGACATATTATCAATCATACTATAATACATCAGGCGCCTATGCCGACATAACCGTTCCCGAAAAGTTAACCCCAGCCAACTACCCCAGGCTATCAAGCACGCTATGGGCAGGCGACACAGGCAGAAACGGATATCAGCCGGTCGCAAGCCTAGCCTCCATTGCCGAAAGACTTGGCAATATCCACGAAGGAGGCTTGAACATTTTATATATGGACGGACATGTCAACAAAAAGAAACTCCCACAAGTTCAAACTTGGGAAATCAACCCTAAAGCGGCAACAAACTAGCGATTCAAAAAAAACAGGCATTGCAACAGAAAAAAGAAAGAAATACAAATGAAAGAACTGCGGGCAGTCATAATAGGAACAGGTTGCATCAGCAACACGCATGCGCTGGCAATAAAAGAATCATCAAACATAGAACTGACCGCATGCTGGAACAGAATCGAAGATGAAAAAATGGGAAGGATATTTGAAGAAACCCACAATGCAAAATATTACAGCGATTTAGACAGAATGCTTCAAGAAGAAAAACCCGACATTGCAATAAACGCCTTGCCGCCCCGCCATCATGCAATGGGCTTGGAAAAGGCCGCTAAACTAGGCGCGCATCTTGTGGTGGAAAAGCCGATGGGCATAAACATAAAAGCTTGTCGCGAAATGCTTGGCATAGCCAAAGCATATCAAGTCAATCTTTCAGTCTCGGAGTCAAACGGCTTTGACAGAGCATTGAGAGCATGCCAGAAAAACCGCGAAAAGTTTGGGCAAGCGCTTCATCAGGTAAACACAAATTATCGTCGCTATTTTGCTCCGGAACGCTCTAAATGGATAAGCGACCCCATTGACGGAGAAGGCGGCATGATTTTGAATGTCGGAGTGCACAAAGTCGCGGCAATGCGAATTCTGGCAAACAGCAATGAAAAAGCCGTCACCGCGCAAGTGGGGACGATGCCGCCGCAAATTCCGGTTTCCGGCGATTGCTCCATCCAAATACAATACGAAAACGGGACTAGCGGAACATTGCTGATGTGCGGATATCATCAATGCGGCGGCGCGAACCCCAATCTGGCTCAGACAGCCACAAACAAAGGATTTATACGCATAACAAACAATGAGGTCGTTTTTTCAGATTCGGATGGAAATGAAGAAATTATAAAGCAAGACGAAACGCTCTCTAAAACACAATACATTAATTTTTACAAAGAACTGAGCGAAGCTCTTATAGCCGAAAAAGCCTCACCCTACAGCGGCGAAGAAGGGATGAAAGATGTGGCAGTTATAAGAGCGGCAATGCTCTCATCTAAAGAAAAGCGAACTGTCACATTAGAAGAAATATTGACAAAATGAGCATACAAAGAACATACTGTTTATCCGGGCGCATATTTGAAAGCGGCAATGAAATGACGCTTGATATTGAAAAATTTTTTAAATTTGCCAGCAACAACAACTGCGAATGCGTTGAGCTGCGACATGCCCAAATAAATCCCTGGAGCACCGAAGATGAGATCCAAAAAATAAACGACTTGTCAGGCAAACACGAAATACCCGTTGAGATGATCACAATGCGCAAGGGCAAGCTGACTGCAGAAGAGGATTATAAATTATTCAAACGCTATCTTGAGCTTGCCGTTTCATTAAATTGTCATCAGATAAAAATAAGCGGCAATGATTTCAAGCTTTTAAGACGAGCCGCGGACGAAGCCTCAGAAAGGGATATAATCATCGGAGCCAACAATCATATAGGCTCACAACTTGAGACAAAAAAAGGGACAATAAATTTTCTCAAGCAAGTTGGCTCGACAAACTTCAAGCTTCTTTTCGACCCGTCCCATTTATGGGCAAACCGCGACCCGGCTGATGAAAATTTCATCAAGGAAATCTCGGAAGCCATTTCTTATGTAGTGGTTCAGGATTACATAGAAGGCGAAGGAGAAAGCTTCACAACGCTCCCAAAAAGAACAGTGCGCGGAACAACAAAAAATGAATGCGGGCAAGTTGGCTATTTTGAAATAATGAACATCCTTGAGAAAATCAATTGTCGCGTGCCCTACGGCTTGGTTCAATCAGGAGCCCTCTATTTTTTGCAAAACAACAAATAAAATACAATTAGGAAGGAAAAGCATGAGCAAAAGACACTTAACACTATTGTGCGCAACATTTTTGGGCAGCTTTGCGTCCCTTGCGCTTGAGCCAGGCAAGGACGTTGAATTACAAAAAGAGCCTCACAAAGCAAACGCGGCAACCCAACTGTATATATCCTTCGACCAAGCGCTTGGACATAAATTTGAAAACCTGAAAAACAAGAAATGCCCTGCTGTTATAAAAGGAGATGTGAAATCGGTTGACGGCATATTTGGAAAAGCAGTTCAAACGCCTGAAAAAACAAGTGTTTCAATACCCCAAAAGACAAGAGTGACACGGGCAATCATTATAGAATTATGGCTAAAGCCAGGCAAAGAAAAAAAGGACATTGTTTTGCTCGAAACAAAAGGCGAGAAAAAGAATCGCGGCTGGAAGCTGGAACTCCTTTCAGCAAAAGAAAAAGGCAAATTAAAATGGACGGCATGGCATCCAAACGGAACCCAAAGCGAGCTTATTGCCAACCGAGGCCTAAGCGAAAATAAATGGAGCAAAGTGACTTTAACATACGGAGGAGTGCCCGGGACAGGCGGCACAAAAGGATACAGAATCTATATTGACGGATACATTGCGGCAGAACTTCCAAGCTACTCTCCGCTTCAGGATGTCACTGGAAACCTGATTGTCAAAACTCCACCAGACGGAGCCTTGGACGATTTGTCAATAAGTCTATCAGGACGCGAAGTGTACCCCAAAATAGCGGACAAAAGACTTGAGCCGTTCAATCTTGATTTTGAGCAAAAAGACAAAGGCTGGATTGGCGTTTACGATAGCTGTTTCATAGACGACGAGACGAAGCACAGCGGCAAGCACAGCTTAAAAATAGAAACAGACGATCTTTACACGAGGGAGTATCTTTCTCCTATCTTCAGCGTTGAGCCAGGAACGACATATCGCATAAGTTTCTGGGCCAAAGTTGACAAATTCAAAAAAGGCTACTCCGCAATAGGCGTCTGGATCAGGTGGTATTTTGCGCCCGAAGAAACCTGCTCTTTCGGGGGCGACCTGGTGGCGCACTGCGTTGGCGATAAAAAGTTCGAGACTTTTGACTGGAAGAAATTTGAGGCCGAAATAAAAGTTCCTGAGAAAAAAGAATACCGCGAAAAAATCCGATGGGCCAGACTGCAGGCAAAAAACTACCATAGCATAACAAAAGCATGGATTGACGACATAAAAATAGAAAAAATCACCCAGGCAAAAAACACTGACAAAGGAGACAAATAATGCGAATCGCGCTCAACTTATTTTTTGTATTTTTATCGCTGGGAATCTTAGCGGCCAACTACAAGCCCATGCCTGTTTTTACCAAAGAATTCATACGCAAAAAAGAACTCACAAGGATACCGCTAAACGTTGACACCGGAGGAAAAGCTTACCCCGACGCATGGGCAGTCAAAGGCGGCATTCCTTTTCCGAAAGGCGACCTTGCCAACCCCAAAAAGGTCAGAATTCTTGACTCAAGCCTGAAAGCAATTTCTTTTCAGGCGCGCCCATTGGCCTGGTGGCAAGAAAAGAAAAGCGTAAAATGGCTGGAAGTTGAATTCCAAATAAAAAAAGACGAAGCCGACCCAACATACTACCTCGAATTCGGGCCGCAAATTGTCCCGAAAAAACAAAAGGCCATAAATCTAAAAGAAACAGAGAACGCCTTTATAATAGACACTGAAAAATTGAAAGCCACAATCAGCAAGGAACGCGGAAGCATCCTTGAAAGCGTTCTGGTAAAAGACAACAACAACAATTGGGAAGCATTGAAAAAACCCGTGTCGTCATTTATAGAACTACGCGACATAGAAGGTGACAGAAGCGGATTTTACAGCTCCCTTGCGGATAAAAAACCTGAAATAAAAATTGAGCGAAAAGGCTCCGAAAGCATAACGTTTCTGATAAAGGCCTATCATAAAAAAGCTGACGGCAAGCAGACCTTTCCGACCGACACGCGAGTCACTTTTTTCAGGGGCCAGCCTAGAATAAAAATCTTTCACACATTCTACATAAGCGAAAATCCGGCAATAACTCTGTTCCCCACATTGGGGATCGACATTCCGCTTGCCATTGACAAAAAAATATCAATGGGAGTGGACAAAAAATCTATCCCCCTCCCTGCCCCGCCATTTTCCATGTGGCAGGATTCAAGCGAAATTCCAACTTACCCAAAATGCAATCAGTTTGCGCCTTTCTGCAAAATCTACAAAGGCAATTCCAGAAAAGAAGAAATTATTTATGAGGGCAAAAAAACAGACGGCTGGATTCGCGCGGAAGACAACGGCAAAGCTGCAACTGTAACGCTCAGACGCATGTGGCAGGAATTCCCCAAAGGCTTTAATATGAGCTCGGACGGCAATCTAAAAATAGAATATTGGCCAAAAATAAAACCATCCCCCATGGACTTGCGGAGAATAGACCAACGTTTTCCCGATGACTATCAGCCTTTCAAGACAGGCGAAAGCAAAACCATTCGCGGCTATGACTACAACATGAAAGTTTATCATAGAAGCATGTATAAAGAGCGCGAAATCTTCACCTCAGCATTCAACAAGTCAAAATCCCACGAAATATGGCTGGATTTTTCATCCCCAAAAATCCCGGCCGCAAATCTTGCGAAAGCCGCCGACAGGCCGCTTCTGCCTTTTGTCACTCCGGCATGGAACCGCTTCACAAACGCATTGGGAGCTTTTCACCCGGAAGACAAAGAAAATTTTCCAAAAATAGAAAAAGGCTGGGAGCTTTATTGGGACGCCCTGATGAAGCACCAGACTGAATGGGCAAACTGGTACGGGATGTGGAACTGGGGTGATTTCCAGACAAATCACAAGCCAAACGAAGACCGATGGGGATACTACAACACAAAATACAGCTGGCGAAATGGCGGAATGGAAATCCCATATTCCATTTATCTGTGGTACTTGCGCAGCGGCAAACGCAAATATTTTGACCTTGCTGAAATAACCTCCTTGCATCTGATGGATATTGCATCCAGTCACCCAAGGGCCTGGGAGGATGAAAGACTGATGCCCAAAGGCTGGAAAGGAGGCGGCACATCGCGTTATGACAAAAATCACTGGGGCTCCTCCGCCGGCTACGACCCTGAGCACTTGTTTTGCCACAGCGTGCAAATGAATTGGCTCACAAGCGGCAACGATCACGCAAAAGACAATGTTATGAGCTATGCTCTTAATTACTACAACCGCGAGAAAGCCTTTAACTATAAAAAGGCCAATGGAACAGATCTTCATTATCATGGAAGAGAAGGCGACATGCCCGCAAGGCTGGCCGCAAACGCATATGAAAACGACCCTCTAGACAAACGCTGGCAGGAAATGCTGGACTTTTATCTGGCGACTGAAACCGAGGGGCTTAACTCAACATATGTTGATGAACTCGGCCAGCCACGCCGCAAATGCAACAAGCTGGAAGTGTTGACATTCTACTATATTCTGTACCATGTTCCGACAATGAATTACCTGTTGACTGTAAAAGATTGCCCTGAATTGGTGGAAGCATGCAAATACGCCTGGCCCAAGCGCTACACAGCTTCCGCCGAAAGCGGCGGAGCTCTCAGTTACCACCTGCTCTACCTTATGACCGGAAACAAAAACTACGCCAAGTTCGCTGGCACACAGGCTGTGACAACAAACAATTACATGAACTATACAGAGAAAACAAAACCGTCCAAAAACATGAAGCTCATTCCGCACACAATGGGCGGAATATGGTCAACCTACCCAGGACTGCTTGAAGCCGTAGTCAAAGCCGATCTGGAGCTCAGTCCGGAAAAATTTGACGCGCGCGAACTGGTGTACTACCCGTTGGCTCAGCCAGGGCCTGACAGCAAAAAGCCATCAGATTCAATAGTCTATGAGCCGATCGACATAAGGAGCGCATGCAATCGAGCGGCAGGAACTGTTTCTGGAAAAGTGGAAAAAAACAAGAAACAGGCCAACGCCGACTTGGACAAAGGCCCGGTGATATTCGACTTCGGGCCATCCGGCAAAGTCGCGCCAGGCGCCCTTTCTGTGACAGGGCAAACTTACTACCCCGCCACCTGCCATGTAAAAAAAGGCTTCTCTGCTTTGCCGTTCGGAGCTTATGCGCAATTCAAGGATGTGCTCTTTGGACTCCTGCCTTATTCAGCGAACAATGGCAAAAACATGATATGCCTTGAAGACGGCCAAACATGCTCAATCCCCATAGGCAGAAAGGCTAAAAAAATATGCCTTTTGTCGGGCGTGTCTTTTGCAAAAGATCCTTTTCATGAAGGGGCCGGCGCGGTTGTGGAAATAAAATACAAGGACGGAATAATTGAAAAGTTTGACCTTGTCAACATGGTTCATTATCAATTAAAAAGTTTCAACAGGCTGTATTTTTCGCGAAAATACTACGCGGGCAGAATAGCTGACTACAATGTAAGCATGGTCAGCTTTGACACTAAAAACAAAGAGGTCGAGTCCATTGCAATAAAGGATACAGGCAAAAAAGCTCAACTTTGCGTATTCGGAGTCACTGCCGAATTGTCCAATCCCGCAAAGCGCGACATAGTATTTGACGAAACAGTCAACAAAAAAAGCCAAGACAAAATTGTTTACAAAAAAGACTTGCCAAATGGCCTCTACACAATAGGAATAACCTGCGCCATGAAAGAGCCTCCCGGCTCCACTTTGGATATTTACATCCAAAACAAACTGGTTGTAAATCACGCCGTTCCTGTTGCACGAACCACCTATGAGGTTCCCGTTGAAATAACCGATGGCATTTTGGAAATAGAGCTGCTTCCCGGCGAAGTGCATCACAAAACCAGGTCAGTCATTGGCGAAATAACTCTGGAGTCAGTTCAGGCCTCGCGTCTCGACAAAACATCATGGATGCCAGCAGTAAAAAAAGACGCCAACAACAAAAAGCCTCTTGTTTACGGCTGGCGCCTGCGCGGTCAACGCGCGGTTCTCAGGGACATGGAAGCAACCATGTACAGAGGCAAGGAGATAAAAGCTCCCGAAAACGAAAGGCTGTTGAATTGGGACACTGCTTACGTTGACAAATGGGGCGTGGCGCGAGTTGAATTTCTCGCCGATCTTCCAGACGGAGAATACGACATAGAACTGGTTCTTATGGGCTCCCGATGGGGCGCGGCGGAAAGCAATGTGTACGTCACAATAGAAGGCAGGAAACGTCACGTAACGCTTCCCAAATTTAAACAAATGGCCTTCCGCTCGTTTGTCCCGCGCCATCTTACAATAAAGGAGCGCGTGAAAGTAAAAGACGGGCGCCTCGATATCATTGCGGAACTGCCGCCGAAAAAAGAGCGAAAAATGTTTGATTCATGCGGAGTGACATCCCTCAAGCTTAAAAAAGTTGACCGAAACAAGAAATAACGCAAAAAAGCTATGATTACAGGGTTGCGCATTCTTCAAGCAACCCTTATAGTATATCGATATATCATATTTATATCGCAATAAATGAAAGTCCACGAGATGTTGGAGATAGGGAAATATCGTATTTACTTCGGCGACTTCCATGGACAATGGAACAGTTCGCCGGAAGAACTCGCTCTTTTGACGGCTGGCCTTAGCTGGCACGGCTACGATTTCACAGCGTTCCAAACGCCAGCCCGTCAAAATGACCTGGAAAACATTATTGGAAAAAATAACATTCCCATAACGGCTTTCAAAGGACGCGAATGCATGTACGAATGGGGGCATCTTGCCACGGCGGAGCTTAATATGGACTCTTTGCCTTCGTCGGACGACCCAGACTACGAAAAAGTTCTGGCCTGGCATCAAAATAATTCTTGCTGGACAATTCTGGCGCACCCCTACGATTTCATGATAGACAAGCTTGAGGGATTGCTTGAAAAAGAATTGCTTGACGCCGTGGAACTGGTCAACGGCTTTGGCAACGAAAACAGAAATAACCGTCTCTATCAATGGTATTTGGAGCAAACACGCAAAGGGAAAAAAGTCCCCATAGTAAGCGGACTGGACATACACATCCCGC
The DNA here is from genome assembly GCA_964651145.1 of uncultured Victivallales bacterium. GTDB lineage: Bacteria > Verrucomicrobiota > Lentisphaeria > Victivallales > GWF2-45-14 > CAZYVR01. Next base: position 10,960 of record CAZYVR010000190.1, read on the forward strand.
ATGGAAACAAACGCCCCAGCGTGCTTTACAGCCCCAGATATGCGCCCCGACAGGACATCGACTTGTTTTCAGCCAACCGGCGCGGGGTAATTTGCGAAGACTGCTCCCTTGAACAAGTAA
>CAZYVR010000191.1:0-11075 GCA_964651145.1 uncultured Victivallales bacterium
CTGAGCAGAACATTGTTGGTGTATTCCATGCCTGCGCCGCTGGCCATAAACAGAACCAGAGCCAAAATTACGATTGCGCCGACAAAAGAAAACAGAGGAATAAAAAAACAACTCATGCCAGCCAGTCCGGTCGCTATTGCCGTTGCGGCTCCAAGGCTGGCTCCGCCGCTTACTCCGAGTATGTATGGCTCCGCGAGTGGATTGCGAAGAACAGCCTGATATGCAGCTCCGGATACCGCCAACGCTCCGCCAACGGTGAAGGCTGTAAGCAAGCAGCGCGTTCTGAGCATAAGCAAGACGCGCTCCAGCGTTTCAGTTTCAAAAATCATAACCGGGTTGATGAAGCGGTCTCCGAAGCAGAGGCAGAGCGTAAAAAGCGCTGGCGCCAACAGTATCGCCCATAAAATTGAGTATTTTCGGAATAATTTCATTTTTTATTGTTTCTTGTTGGGCGGATAAATGCAGTCTTTTATTGATTCTATGCCTTCAAGCAGCCGTGGTCCCAGTCTGAAAATTATATCCTGATTTAAGTTTGCATATATGCGTTTTTCTTTTACAGCCGGGATATTGCTCCAGCCTGTTTTTTTCTCCAGTTCAGCAATAAGGCCTTGCCCCATTGACGGGCATATGATTACCTGTGGCGCTGAGGTTATTATCCATTCTTCCGAGCAGTTAAAATACGCTTTGTCCTGATTCTGGGCAATGTTTTCCCCGCCCGCATAGGCAATGAAATCATTAAGGAAAGAGTTGTTTCCCACTGTCATTATCGGGTCGTTCCATATTTCCATAAAGACTCTGGGTCTCTTGTTCTTTGGCGTTCTGTCCGCTTGTCGCTTGAAATCTTTCAGGCCCTTTTTTATTCTTGCTATTTCTTTGTCAGCTTCTTTTTGACAGTCGAGGAGCTTTCCCAGTTTGGCTACAGCATTTAAATAGTCGGATATGCTGTCGGTTGGAAGAGTCATAACTTTTATGTTCATGCCCTCCAGCGTTTGAATGATTGCTGGATCTTTGAAGTCAGCGGCTATCACAAGTGTAGGCTTCACTGTTATAAGCTTCTCGAGTGAGGGTATTCCAAAATTGCCGACTATCGGTATTTTTTTGACTTCCGGCGGATAATTGTCCACAGAAGTCCTGCCTACAAGGGCATCAGCGCGTCCGAGGGCGCAGACTGTTTCAGTTAGGCTGGGAGCCAGAGACACGACTCGAATTTTTTTGTCAGAGGCGACAGCCCCGAAAGTTAAAATCGAAGCGGCAAACAGGAATAAAAAAAGCTTGCTCATTTTCATGCGTTTTCCCTTTGTGTTTTCTTTTTTGCATAGCAACGGAATTCAAAGAAATCTCCGACGCATTGCTGAAAACTATCGCCGCCGCGTTTGTTTTCAGTTCCTCTGAATCGGAGGTTCCTGAATCTTCTGTCGCTTGCTTCGAGGTCTGGCTTGTTCTTCTGTCAATGAAGAATTTACAGTGGCGCCACCGCCTCCGATTTTCACGGAGTTCTCGAAATTCAAGTTTATAGAGGCAATTGCATATTGCCTTTAACATTTAATAATTTATGACCCGCAACATTTTTTGTATTTTTTTCCGCTTCCGCAAGGGCAGAGGTCGTTTCTGCCCACCTTGGGCAATTCACGGCGGAAAGTTATTTGTATTTCCGTGTCTTCGTCCAAAACTCTTTCCCCCGGAGCTCTGCCGCCGGGCTCTCCGAACTGGTCAATATTTTCGTGTATCAATTGCTGAGGCAGGTTCGCCAGTATGTTTTCAAAGGCCGCGAGGCTGGTCGCTGACTTGAACATGTTTTGAAGTATTTCCTGATTGATTTCTTTCATCAGCGCGTCGAACATCTTGAATGCTTCCTGCTTGTATTCCACCAATGGGTCTTTTTGGGCATAGGCTCTCAATCCGATGCTGGAGCGCAAGTGGTCCATTGAGTGAAGGTGGTCCTGCCATAGGCGGTCTATTGCCTCGAGTATAATGTTTCGCTCAAGCCAGCGCAATGAATCGGGTTCTTCAAGAGCCTCTTTTTCATTGTAGGCTTTTTCTATTTTCTTTATAATAGAATTGATCAGGCTGTCTATGTCCGGTTTGTTCGCGTCGACAGATGGGATGTCCTTTTCGGAAAAGCCAATGGGGAATGTTAAAACAAGCCAGTTTAACAAATAGGTTTTGTTAAAGTTTTCGGAAGAGTCGTCAGACGGAGCCACTAAGGCTTCCTGTATTTTTTCTTCCAGTTCAAGCTCTATGATCGAGAACAGCAGCTCCTTGGGCTCATCGGTCATCAACCCTTCTTTTCTGAATCCGTAAAGAACTTCTCTCTGCTTGTTCATTACATCATCGTACTCAAGAGTGCGCTTTCTCATCGAAAAATGGTGTTGCTCCACCCGTTTTTGAGCTGTCTCTATGGAGCGGTTCAGCCATGGGTGCTGAAGGTCTTCGCCTTCCTCAAGGCCAAATCTTTCCATTATGCCGACTATTCTGTCGGAGCCGAAAAGGCGCATCAAGTTGTCTTCAAGCGAAATGTAGAAGCGTGACGAGCCCGGGTCGCCTTGTCTGGCGCAGCGTCCGCGAAGCTGACGGTCTATTCTTCGGGAATCGTGCCTTGCGCTGGCAATAACATGCAAACCGCCCAAGTCGGCAATGCCTTCTCCCAGCTTTATATCGGTGCCGCGTCCGGCCATGTTTGTTGCCACTGTCACCGCGCCTTGCTGACCTGCGCGCGCAATGATTTCAGCTTCGCTTTCGTGATTTTTGGCGTTCAAAACGTTGTGGGGAATATGTTTTCTTTTCAGCATGCGGCTGAGTATTTCAGAGTCTTCCACAGATATTGTGCCGAGCAGGACAGGCTGTCCTGTTTTATGGCATTCTTCGACTTCATCCACCACCGCGTTGTACTTCTCGCGCTTTGTTTTGTATATGCAGTCATTAAAATCGACGCGTTTGCATGGCCTATTTGTCGGGATTGCCATAACATCGAGCTTATAGATCTGGTGAAGCTCTGTCGCCTCAGTTTCGGCTGTCCCTGTCATTCCTGCGAGTTTCCCATAGAGCCTGAAATAGTTCTGAATGGTTATCGTGGCAAGGGTTTGTGTTTCGCGCTCTATTTTTACACCTTCTTTAGCTTCGAGAGCCTGATGCAAGCCATCGCTGAAGCGCCGTCCCGGCATCAGGCGGCCCGTGTGCTCGTCAACAATGAGAACTTTGTTTTCCTGAACAACGTAATGGACATCTTTTTCAAAAAGACAGTATGCTTTGAGCAATTGCGAAAGGTTCTGAAGCATTTCGCTTTTCTGGGAGAACTCTTCCTGAAATTTCTGTTTCATCTCAAGTTTATTTTTGCTGTCCAGGTCAGTTGAATTTTCGATGTCCTGAAGACCGTTGATCAAGTCTGGCAAGACAAAGGCATCCGGGTCGTCGGGAGATATTTCACTGCGGCCTTTTTCTGTTAGGTCGGCTTCGTGGCTCTTTTCATCCATTGCAAAAAACAAGTCTTCCTGAACATCCTGAAGCATTCCGCGGTTGTTGTCGCTTCTTATATTTGATTCGGCGCGTTCGAGTCTTTTCAAGATGGCTCCGTCTTCAAGCAGGCGCATAAGTTGCTTGTGAGTTGGGAATCCCATTCTTGTTTGCACCAGCTTTACTATTGCGTCATCCTGGTCTTCCTTGGCGGAGTCAGGATTGCTCAGAGTTTCTTTTGCTTCCTGCACCAGTCGCGAACAGAGATGGCTTTGTTTTACAACAAGCGAAGCTATTGCTGGCTTGAGTGTGTCAAACTGATGCGTAGAAACCGCCACCGGGCCGGAAATTATGAGCGGCGTTCTTGCTTCGTCAATAAGAATGCTGTCAACTTCGTCAATTATCGCGTAAAAGTGATCGCGCTGGACTAACCGCTCTTCTTCGGTTGCCATTCCCATGTCGCGGAGATAGTCGAATCCGAATTCGCTGTTGGTGCCATATGTTATGTCGCATTGGTACTGTTTTTTGCGATCCTCCGAGTCCATGTCGTTCAGGAGGCAGCCCACGGTCAAACCCAGATATTTGTATACGGCTCCCATCCATTCGGAGTCGCGCTTTGCAAGGTAATCATTGACGGTCACCAGTTGGCAGTTTTTCCCGGAGAGGGCGTTCAGATACAAGGGTAATGTAGCCACCAGAGTTTTGCCTTCACCTGTCTGCATTTCAGCTATATTGCCTTTGTGCAATGCTATTGCGCCCATTAACTGAACATCGTAGGGAATCATATCCCACTGGAGTTCATGGTCGCAAACATCGATGGTCCGGCCCATAAGCTTTCGGCAGGCATTTTTAACAACCGCAAAAGCTTCGCACATTATATCATCAATAGTTTCGCCGTCGGCAATGCGCTTTTTAAATTCATTTGTTTTGTTTTTTAAGTCTTCCTCGGAAAGCTTTTGGAAGGATTCTTCCAATTCATTGATCCTGACGATAAGCGGCGCCATCTTTTTTGTGTCGCGCTCCGATTTGGTTCCGAAAATCTTTTTTAGAAAAAAGGACAACATATTGAGCTATTCCTTGAAAAGGGGATGATTAAGATTTTGAGCCTGGTTTTACCAAAGGCATGCCGGACGCGCACAACGGGCAATCAGATGGATCGTAAACGGAGAGCTCCAGTTTTACAAGGCTTTTGTGAGGAATGTCAAAGGAAGCTTTGCCGCTGCTTCTGTCCACAATGACCGCTATTCCCACAACATCTCCTCCATGTTCCCTTACAAGGTCGATGGTTTGCTGCACGCGTCCGCCTCTGGTTATTACATCTTCGGCCACGAGAACTTTTTCGCCTGGAATTATTTTGAAGCCGCGCTTCAGAAGCAGATTGTCATTCTCCTTGTCGGCAAAAATAGCTTTTGCGCCAAGAGCCCTGGCCATTTCCTGCCCCACTATCAAGCCGCCAACGGCAGGGGAAATAACTGTTTGCACATTTTTGTCTTTAAATTCAAGAGCCAGTTGCGCGCAAAGTTTTTCGGCAATGTCCGGATATTGCAACAGAAGAGCCGCTTGGAAAAAACGGTTGCTGTGAAGTCCGCTTCTCAAAAGGAAGTGTCCTTCTAAAAGGGCTTCGGCGTCTTGTAATATTTTGATAATTTCTTCATGTGTCATCATTCTAAAAGCCTCTTGTTTATTATCTAAAAGTGTCTGGCGATGACGGCTCCACCCAAAGATGGAAGTCTACTTGTTTGTCGCCAATATTCAAGGTTATCATTGTGTTTAGTCTGGTCAACAGCAAAGCGTAAGGCACTTTGACTTCTCCGCCCGCAACATTAACGGACACATTGCAGTCGCCAAGTATAGGCTCCGCTTCCCTGACTGCGAGGATCAGATTGAGAAGGCGGTTCAATTTGCTGCGTATATCATCGTCAAACTCGAAGAGTCTGTGGCAATTCGGGCATGATGCCTGAAAGCTCTTTTTTGCTACGTCAACAAGATTGAATTTTATAATTCCTTCGCAGCCTTTTTCGAGGCACGCAAAATCCACTTGGGCTTTCGCTTGTATTTCAATTGCCATTTATTATGTCTCCTGAATTTAAAAAGATCAAAAACAATAATATAGATACATTTGAGCGCTTTGCAAAAATCTTTGGCATTTTACGGCGCTTACAGTGGATATTTTTTTATTTTAGCTTGATTAGCCAATCTTCAACAGCTTTATGCGCATGTTGAAAAAAGATGGAGCCAAGTTAAGTTAACTGTTTTTATAAATTGTGGTGTTGAGCAATGGAACCTGAACATTTAAAGGAAATGCAGCTTTTTGAAGCCGGGTATTGGTGGCATATCGCCAAGCGCATTCTTGTGAAAGACACTTTGCTCCGCTTTTGTCCACCGCCTGCCAAATTGCTTGAAGGCGGAGTGGGAACCGGAGAAAATCTGCGGCATTTTAAAAATATGGGATATAAAGTTTCCGGCTTTGACTCTATGCCGGAATCCTGCGAGTATTGCTCTGGGAAAAATATTGACATTCTGCTTCATGACATTGAAACTCTGTGGCCTTTGACTGACGAACCCGTGGATATTGTTGTTTTGCTGGATGTTCTAGAACATTTGGACCATCCTGCGAAGGCGTTAAAAAACGCCTATGAGGGGTTGTCGGCTGGAGGGCATGTGATAGCAACTGTCCCCGCATATTCTTTTCTAATGGGGCCGTGGGATGAAATGCTTGGACACAAGAGAAGATATTCGAAAAGACTTTTGGCGGAACACGCAAGGGAGGCTGGATTTGAAATTGAATGGCTTTCCTATTGGAATTCCTTTTCCTTTCCATGCGCAATCGCAATAAGGCTTGCGGAAAAAGTTTTTTGCCGGAAGCGCAGCGCAGATTTGCCGAAAGTCTCTCCTTTCCTCAATTTGATCCTGCTGAAATTAGCTTTTCTTGAGAGACTGTGGATTAAATGCTTTCCTCTGCCATTCGGTTTGTCGATAATAGGGGTGTTTTCAAAGAAATAGAAAACTGCCGCTATTGTTTGTATTTTCTGTGCAGGCGGAAAATGTCCAGAAAGACTTCTCGGATGGCTTTCAGGGAAAATACTTTGGAGCCGCCAGCGTCAAGCCAGGCTTTAAGCGGATATTCAACAAGAGGCGCATTGGCTCGATCCAGAAGTAGAGTTATCTCCACGTCAAACAGCCATTTTGTGATAAAGGGGCTGGAAAAGGCAATGTCTGTTAATTCTTTTTTGAACAGCTTTGCGCCACATTGCGAATCATAGGTCTTAGTTTTTAGAGTGGCCCAAAAAAAGGTGGCCAGGATTCGGCCTATTATATGCCTTGTAAAAGAGCGGCTGATATTGCTGCCGAGTCGGTCTATTCTGCTTCCAAATATTGCTTTTGCCTGCGGGGCAAATATTTTCTGGAACTCAAGAAAACCTGGAAGTTCGTCGAGGCTTGTTGAAAGGTCGGCGTCCCAGTATCCTATCCAGGCCAGCTCTTCAAATTCAGGAAGTTTCTTTGCTAGAAGCATTCCTTGTCTTACGGCTTCAGCTTTGCCTGAATTCTTTTCGAGACTGTGCACCCTTATGCGGTTGTTTTCATGCTGTTTTAGCAAATCGAGCGTGGCATCTGTTGAGCCGTCATTTACAAAGATAAAGCTAATGCTGGCGTCGGCCTGCTTGAACTTTTCGATGTCCAGGCGTTGCGTCTCATTGTAGCATGGGACTATTAGGCATATTTTTTCCTGCAACGGTTTCATTGTTTTCCTAAGCATGTTATGTATGCAAAAATTATACTTATGTTTGTTTTTTGTCGCCAGCGCAAGAATTGAATATAAATTATACTTAATGCGTTTTCAAGTTGCACGGCTTCGATTATATTACACTTCACCACCAAAGTGTTTTATTATGAATGATTGCAAAATTTTAAATAGAAACTCTGATAAGCGGCTTTTTGTTCGTCTTGCGCTGTTGCTGCTGGCCGTTTCGGCGTTTCTTCATTTCTGGCGCCTTCAGTTTGTGCCTTATGGTTTTTTTGCGATGAGGGGGCAATTGGCTATAACGCGTATTGCATTGCCGAAAGACGCGAGGCTTTTTCGAATGGTTAAATTTGTTCCAGGCGTTAATTATGAGGTTTACAGAGTTCCGGGTGGGCGCAAAAAGTGATTATAAAAAAGAACAGAACCTTGCTTGCTGAAATTTTTGCTGTTTCATTGTTGTTGACGGTTTATTTTTTTCTTGCCTTTAGTTCCATGTTAAGCAAGTCGCCCACTTTTGACGAGATTGTGTATATTGCCGGAGGAACCAGTTATTGGAGAAACAACGACTACAGGATAAACCCGGAGGGAGGAATGCTCTCGCAAAGATGGGCCGCTTTGCCTTTGGCTCTCAACGGCAAAGTTGAATTTCCTGAGTTTAAACCATATGATTCTCCATTTACGCAATGGGCTGTTGCTTCGCGTTTTTTTTACGGCTCCGGCAATAATCCGAACTATATGTTTTTTGTCGGAAGATTGATGATGCTCTTTGTGGGGGCTGGGCTGGGAGCGCTTGTCTACTTTTGGAGCCGCAGTCTCTTTGGCCCTTTGGGGGCTTTGATTTCATTGACTTTGTTCGCGTTCAGTCCCACGGTTATTGCCCATTCGCGTCTTGTCACGTCCGATGTTACTCTTGCTTGTGTTTTTCTTGCTGTTGCATGGACGCTCTGGCGGATGTTTCAAAAGATCACTGTTTTTAGAGTCGCTTTGGCTTCATTTTGTTTGTTTTTGCTTTTTATAGCCAAAATGTCCGCTTTTTTTGTAGTTCCCATGTTTTTTATTATGCTTGCCGTCAGAATTTTCAGGCGCAAGCCTCTGGACGTGGTTTTATTCAGAAAGCGCTTTAAGGTTTCCGGTCAGGGCGCTGTGGCGGCAAGCTTGCTTCTTTCCGGGATCATATGCGCCATTGTCATATATGTTGGCGTTTGGGCTTCGTTTGGCTTCCGCTATTCTATGTTGCGCGACAAGCCGGCCGGAAACGCGTTAATGGAGAGACAATGGAGCGACTTGCAAGCGCCGGGCATTGTTTGCAACGCGGTCAATGTCGCTCGTGAATGCAGGCTTTTGCCGGAGGGGTTCCTTTATGGTTTTCTTCATTCATACAAGAATTCTGAGAGCAGGCTGGCATATTGGAATGGCTCCTATCGCTACACCGGTTGGCTTTTCTTTTTTCCTTACTGCTTTCTGGTCAAAACTCCGATTCCCACTTTGTTTTTTATGCTGATTTCCTTTGGGATGGGCGTCGTTGGATTGGCGCGTTTGTTTAGGGGCAGGGGGAGCGAGGCTTTGCGGGAAATTTTTTATGCAATTGTTCCTTTGTTGACGTTGATCAGTGTTTATATGTTTTTTGCCGTCACAGGCAAGCTGAACATTGGACTTCGGCATATTCTTGTTATTTATCCGCCGCTTTTTATTCTTGCTGGAGTTGCTGCGCGGCTATTTTTATGGCGCAAAAAGATCATGGCTTGTTTATTGGCCTTTGCGTTGGCATTGCTGGCTCTTGATTCTTTGCGGATATGGCCGGATTATCTGGCATATTTCAACGCTTTTGCGGGCGGGCCTGAAAACGGGCATAAGCATTTGGTTGACAGTTCTCTGGATTGGGGGCAGGATTTGCCGGGCCTTAATAAATGGATGAAGAGCCACGGTGTTCCTCTGAAAGGGCTTGACAAGGATGTTTATGTTTCTATTTTCGGTTCAGTCGCATTGGAAGTCTTTGGGATAGAGGCTAAAAAACTGCCGTGTTTTTTTCCGCAGCCGCAAAACATTATTTTTGAATTAAGGGGCGGTCTTTATTGCATTAGCTCCACTATGCTGCAGTTGAATCCTTCATTTCCAGGGCAGACGAATGGGGCATGGACTCCTGAAAATGAAACACAATTTCAGGCGCTTCGTTCAAGTTTGGATAATCTTTTTAAGCCTGGCCTGGATTCGCCCCAGGCAAGGAGGGTTATAAAAGGAAAAGGCTCAAAATATTGGCTTGCCATATACCGCAAGTATGAGCTTCTCCGCTTTGCCAAGCTTTGCGAGCGCCTCAGAAAGCGCGAGCCGGACGACTATGTCGGCTATTCAATTTTGATTTATAAGCTATCCGACAAGGATGTGGAAAAAGCTTTGGGGCTTCACGCGAAGCCCCGGCGTATGCTATAGATATTTCCCGAATATTGGAGCCATTTCGCTTTTTATTTTTTCAGGAATCATTTCGCGCGAAGTTATTATGGCGCCGGCCATGCCGCTGTGCGCGGAACTTTCTGAAAGCTCTTTCCCCATAGCAGCCGCTTGCGCAATGATTTTTTTGGAAAGAGTGACATTAGCGTGAAAGTTTTCCATTATCAGTTCAACGGTCACATGATCATGGTCTGGATGCCAGCAGTCGTAGTCGGTTGCCATCGCAACTGAGCAGTAGGCTATTTCAGCTTCGCGCGCAAGCTTGGCTTCCCCGAGATTCGTCATTCCTATCACATCGTGACCGAATGACCTGTAAACCTGCGATTCAGCCTTGGTCGAGAACGCTGGCCCTTCCATGTTGACGTATGTTCCGCCAAAATGAACGTTGGGCCGTTCGCATGATTCTGGAAGTTGTTCGACTGCCGCAATCGCTGCTTTTAAGGCAAAATTGGACAGCTTTTCGCAGACAGGATGCCCCATGGACACATGACCGGCTATCCCGTTGCCGAAAAATGTGTGCTCCATTCCTTTTTTTGTCCTGTCAAAATACTGGTCGACTATGACCACGTCGCGTGGAGCAATCTCTTCTTTTAAGCTTCCAACCGCAGAGATGCTTAGTATGTGGGTTACGCCCAGCTTTTTCATGCCAAAGATATTTGCCTTGTGATTAAGTTCGCCAGGCAGCAATCTGTGCCCGACTCCATGACGTGGAAGAAATACAATTTCCGTCCCCGACAAAGTTCCGGTTATGTAATAGTCTGATGGCTCGCCAAGTGGCGTTTTAACTTTGATTTTTTTTATATTTTCAACGCCTTCTATCTGGTAAAGGCCGCTTCCGCCGATTATTCCAAGTTTAATCTCCATTATAACGCTCCCTGTCATTTTTTATGCATCTATTAAAGCCTCAATATAGCAAATGGTTTATCCATAATCAATATTTTTTATTCTGTTTTTTATGATGGAAGCGATGCTTGGCCCAATGCGATGGCTCGACCAAAAGTCTTAAAAAATAAAAAAAACGGCGCAGCCGGAATAAAAACCGGACTATGTCCAGCGGCGGAATCGCTGGTTGCTAAAGTCGGTGGCAAAGCCACTTTTAAACCCACTTTGTGGGCGCGATAGCTTGCATGGCCTAACATCAGCGCATTGGACTTTTGGCGGCTCCATTCAATGAGAGAAACTCGGCATAAGTTTGAAAACGAAAAGTGTCTCCCAAAAAAAGAACCTCTCCTCAAGGGCCAAGCCCTTGCGGAGAGGCATCTTTCTATTAAATGCTGTTTTAGTATATGAAGAGCATTTCTGAATATTTGGGAATGGGCCATAGTTCGTCGTCGATTGTGCTTTCCAGAGCGTCGACTGCTGTTCTGAGGTTGCTCATTTCCTTCACTATTGCCGAGGACCTTTTGTTGGCTATGCCTTTTTCGAGCAACCTTGACGA
>CAZYVR010000192.1:0-11018 GCA_964651145.1 uncultured Victivallales bacterium
GTTTTCCGAGATACACTTGTCCTATATGAGCGAACTGCATCTTAAAGAATCAGGTGAAGCATATATTACAACACTCCTTTCCATTCCCCCCGGCTATAAGGTTAAATATGCTATTCTAAGATGTAACATAATTCCTCAAAACTCGTCGCAGCCTGTTTTTGTTTCCTCTGGCGGAAGAATAGCTGAATTGAAAAAGGCAAGTAAAGGTTATAGAAGAATTTTTAATCAGATAAACAAGCTTGTTTTTTTCCCAGATAATCCCGATTTATCTTTTTCACTCAAAAGTAAAACTCCTTTTACTCTTGTGGAGGAAAAACACAGCTATTATCTGCATTTTTCTCTAAGAAAGCCATGCGTCTTGGAAATAGTATTTAATGATAAATAAAATGATTGCTTAAACCTGGATCAGTGGGAAATGAAATTGCACAAAAAGGATTTATAAATATAACAGCCTAGTGAGAGGGGACATCGAGTTACAAACGGATTTTTTCAGTCGTCAGATGGCCGTTATCTTTTTGACCTTTTGTATAATTTGGAGGGCGTAACATCTGACCGGATATTTAGGAAAAGGACAAAATTAGCCTTATGAATCTTTCAATTAAGAAGCCTTTTTGTTTACAAGACTTTCAATTCTATTCCAGACCTCAGATCGTTCTTTTCTATTGGAAGAATTTAATCCTTCAACATATCCTCGAATATATTCGAAGTTTTCTGTGAAGTGATAAGCATTATCAAAGTTAATGAAGCCCGACATCGCGTGATATCGTCGCTTGACTTGAACATGGCTGCGCTCAATCGGCGTGACTGTAATGTGCATAATTCCGTGTTTGGCTTTCAGGGTTCCTTTTATCGGCTTTGGGTAGGCTTGATTCTTATCAGTGTAAACTCGTTCTGGTTTTACCTTGAAAAATTTCAATGTTTTTCTGAAGAACTTTCTTGCTTCCTCTTTACTACGCGCTGGAGACAGCATAACATCAAGAGTTTCGCCATTGCGATCCACCCGCCCGGTAAAGGTGTTTTCATTGGCCCTTTACCTTTATATATGTCTCATCGACGTACCACGAGATGGTACGCCGATTGCTCCAGTTCGACCTTGCTTTCTTCCCGATTTCAGGGCCAATCTTTTTTATCCAGCGCGCGATTGTTTGATGTGAAACGTCAATGCCGCGCGACAGCATTATTTCTGACAAATTACGCAGACTCAAATTGAATCTGAAATACCATAAATTCGTCAAGCGCATGGTTTCAGAGTCGAAACGACTATGATGATAATCAGGATTACTGCTTGAAGTGAAATAGGAATTGCATTTTCTGCAATAATATTCCTGTTCGCCAGATTTTGTATTGCCGTTTTTGACTATATCCGCACCTTTACAATATATACAGCTTTCCATTGTCAATCCACATCCTGTTTTTAATTGAAAAGGTAGCTTCAGTGACCTTGTCTTCAAGTTTGATTCGACAGAATCCGGTTAGATGTTACGCTCTCTGTTAAGCCAGCAAAATTTAAAATATTACATCTCTGGGCTGATTTAAAGGATTAGAAATATGAACAAAAGTGCTCATAAGGCAGATGTCACGATTTTCTTCCTCCTTTATTTTATCAGTTCGAACAGGCGGGTGTCCGGTGTGTCAAAATTGAAGGTGAATTCTTTGGCATTTCGAGCAGCAACCTTTCCTGAATAAAGTTCAGTTACTTGTGTATAGTTGTCAGGTAATGTTACTTTTATATCCCCTCCTTCTTTGCTGTGCAGAGCCAAGAGGCGACTGTTCGCGTATACAGGAATTTCCTCCTTGCAGTAAATAGTAACCCTTGCATCTGTAGCTATTTGCTTAATCTCTCCCGAGCTCAATTCTGCAGGTACGGGATAACTATTCTAGATGATAACGGGAAATGCTTGGGGCAAAGCACGGATAAGGATGCAGATAACGGAATGCGCTCTTGTATTATTGCGTTAGATGAACAGTCCGATGTGAAGATTATATACACGGTAGAAACTTCTGGAACTTTTTCTGTTTCTTATCCAATGCCTTATATGATTTTTGATGAATCTAAAGTTTTTACTCAGCTAATAGGAACGACTGGATTTACGATGTAATGAAACACGCTTTTTTTGGGCTATCCGGACCTATTCATTAACAAAGCTTAAGCGCGCCATCCCCACCGACTGGAATGAACAGAGGCTGATGTTCGGCTTTTTAAAAGAAGCGTAAGTCAGATAGTTTTGGGTTGCCCCCACACTCCCTTATGGGAACTATAAAAGTGAATCTGAAAGCGTTTTTGATTAAATACTGCTGTTGGCGGGGTTGGAGATAGAAAGGCTTATATTCGCATTAAACAAATAATACGATGCCACTTCACTCCGTCAGGGAATTACTGAATATCTACAGTCTGATTATTCAAAACGGTTCATGTCACGATATTTGCCGGGGGAAACTCCCGTATATTTTTTGAATATTCTGGAAAAGAAACAGTGGTCCTGATATCCAACTTCAAAGGCAATACTCTGTAAAGAGTCTTCGGTGCCGATAAGCATTTCCTGAGCTTTCATAATCCTCATCCTGCATATGTATTGCAATGGCGGGATTCCAAAATGCTTTTTAAAGGTGTTGGAGAAATATGTGGGGTGCATCCCAGCTATTTTGCCAAGTTTTTTAAGGGTTGTCGGCTTTGGCGCATTTTCTTCCATATAATTTAAGACTGGCCTTAATTTGTCAATCATGATAAAATTTTCATGGGCGGCAGGCTTGTTTGATGCAGCGCATACAAACGGCGCAAGAAGCAACAAGGCTAGCCCTTTGCATTCAAGCAATTCTCCCGGATTTTCTGGCTCCCATAATTCAAGAAGCCTTTCAAATGATTTTAAGGGAGTTTGAATCTGGTTTTGGGGTAGCTCGAAAGGGCACTTCATGAAATCAAAAAGGCAGATTTCACCCGGCAAACAGGTTTTGAAATGCATCCAGTAATGATCAAAAATATTTTTAGGCTTAACAAAAGAAAGAGGCGCTTTAGACGGGAGAAGGTAAAAGTTTCCCCCGGTCATGATTTTTCTTGTTCCATTGAGTATGATTTCAGCCTTGCCTCTTTTTACGTAATACAGCCTGGAAAAAGAATCGGCTACATTTACAATACTCTTCCATTCGCCGCTTATAAACCTTGTGCGCTTAACTCTCTGAATATCGATTACTAAATTATCTATTATCTTTTTCATAAGTCTAATTATACATTCAGTTCAATTTATTTCAATATAACAAAGTCATGATTTATGTATTTAGTCCAATGGAAAATGTATCAAGTCCATTGCGCTTTAAGCTAAATAAGAGTAAAATAGCCTTGATCAACAATTTACAATTAGGATTGATTTTATGCTTCAAAAAGGAAACACTGAATGGTTTACACACGATAGATTCGGGATTTTTATTCATTGGGGTCTTTACGCTCTCCCGGCAAGAGGGGAATGGATTAAAAGACACGAAAAAATCAGTGAAGAACAATACAGCAGATATTTTAAGCGCTTCAACCCTGATCTCTTTGCCCCCCAAGTATGGGCTGACGCCGCGGCGAAAGCAGGCATGAAGTATTTTGTGATGACAACTAAGCATCATGATGGTTTTTGTCTTTGGGATAGTAAACTTACTGACTATAAGTCAGTCAACACTCCTTTCGGAAAAGAGCTTTTATCGCCTATACTAAAAGCCTTCAGAGATAAAAATTTTAAACCCGGACTCTATCATTCTCTTTACGACTGGCATCACCCTGATTATATAATAGACCATGCCCACCCTTTAAGGGAGCATCCGGACGCTTTGGAGATGAATAAAAAACGTGACATGAAAAAATATTCCGATTATCTTCATGGACAAGTTAAAGAACTTCTGACTGAATTCGGAAAAATTGACATAATGTGGTTTGATATGTCGTTTAAAGCTTGTGAATATGAACTTTCGCAGGGATTCAACGGAAAAGGAAAAAATGAGTGGGATAGTGAAAAACTCATAAAAATGATCCGAAAACTTCAACCTGAAATAATATTGAATAACAGACTGGACATTGATCAGGATATTGTGACTCCAGAACAATTTATGCCTCGTGAATGTATAAAACGCGAAGGAAAGCCTGTGATTTGGGAATCATGTCAGACTCTTAACGGTTCATGGGGATACAACCCGAATGCTGAAGAATGGAAAAGCCCGGAGCAACTTATTCAGTTGCTGGTCAATGCCGTGTCTTCCGACGGAAATCTCCTGATGAACATTTCTCCTACTGGTCGCGGAGATATTGACGCAAAAACCCTTGAATGCCTGGATGTCTATGGCGAATGGATGGCGAAACACTCCCGGTCAATTTACGGATGCGGAGAAAGTCAGTTTGTTCCTCCTGCCGGATGCCAGTATACTCAGAATGGAAAAACTCTCTATCTCCATATATTCAATTGGCCGTTCAAGCACATGCATCTCGATGGATTTGACGGCAGGATTGAATATGCTCAAATGCTTCATGACGCCTCAGAGGTCAAATTCACGGAATCCAGCAAATATGAACCAGGCGGCTATACATCAATGTCTGTCAAAAAAGATTCGGTTGTATTTCACTTGCCAATTAAAAAACCTGATGTTACGGTTCCTGTAGTGGAGATATTTCTTAAATAAATGGATACAGGTCATGAATAAATTATCTAATATTGCTTTTACGCTCATTGAATTGCTCGTTGTAATTTCCATAATAGCAATTCTGGCAAGTTTGCTTCTTCCTGCTTTGCACAAGGCAAAGAGGACAGCCGTGAAAATCCAGTGCCTGAACAATGAAAAACAGATAGGCTCTGCTACTTTTGGTTATTCCAATGACTATGATGGTTGGTATGTGCCAGTCAAAATAGATGCTTCATGGGATAGCAACAATTATCAAGCTTTTGATTACCTTCTTTTTCCCTATATATATGGGGAAGACTCCAACAGGACCCCAAGGTGTGTGAAATATTATAAAAACTCTGTTTTTGCATGTCCAGAAGATAAGGGGGAGAGGGATAAAATACGTTCATATTCCGGCAACCTTGAAGCAATGGGAGTAAGGGATTTTGCTGGCGGAGGCTTGATTCCGTCCAAAAAACTTTCTTCTTTTAGGAATCCATCTAATCTTGTCTCTTTGTGTGAGTTCAGAAATGCCGGGACTGTATGGCAGAGACTTCTTTATCATGCATATGCACATTGCGGAGGAGGGCTGACATGGCCTTCAATCCCAGCGAGGACTTTTCATGGAAAATCGAATAATTTGTTGTTTGTAGATGGTCATGCCGTAAGTCGCAATCTTTATGAAGCTGCCACTGATAATATATGGTCTGAATAATTTTAATCGAAAAGGAAAAATAAGTAATGAAAACAAGGTTCTTTTGCGTAGTTTTGTGCAGTTGCCTTTTTTTGAGCAACAGCTTGGTGGCTGGTAAAACAGTCCTGGATCTGAAACTCGACAAATATTCCGACCAGAAAACATTTAAGGGCGGCGCTTTGGAAACATTGCCTCAGAAATCTGCTTTTTTGAAGATTGGAAATCTCTCATGTCTCCACTTTAACGGCCGAGGCGAAACTCTTGAGATAAAATCTCTCGATGAAGAAGTTAAAAAGACCCTTGAAGGATCATTCACTCTGGAGTTTGATTTTTTGGCGGACAAACTTCCAATAGACAGAAATCACTATGATACATCTCCATACAAAATAGACATCTTTTCCGCCCTTGATTCGTCGGGGAAAGCCGTCTTGAGTCTCAAGGCTAACAGGTATAACAGGATTACCGCTTTATTCCTGAATAGTAAAAACAAGTACTTTCAGCTAATATCTTCATGGAACAACAAAAACAATTATGAAGTCACAAGCATTTTAAGAGGCAAATGGTATAAAGCCTCCCTGGTTCACGATAAAAAGAAAGGGCTTTGGGGGCTTTATCTGGACGACGAACTGGCGGGAGAGAAAAAAGTCTCAGGCGAGATGAAAGAAGTGAGCTCTTTTCTTTTTGGAGGAAAAAACACACAAGACATTCGTCAAATGTTCAGAGGCGGAATAAGAAATATAAAGCTTGTTCAAGGAGCTCTGTATAATAAGGCAACGGCGAAAAAAGCGTCAAAAAAGGCCTGGAAAAGACTTCATGACTCGGCAAGGAGCAAATATTCAAAATATCTTCTTCCTGAAGATCCTAAATGGGCTCTTAATCATCCCCGAATGCTTCTTACTCCCACCCGCGTCGAGGCGCTGAAGGCAGCCCTAAGCAAGGGGGAAGGCCCTGAGTCGATGGCAAGGCTTATAAAAGAATGCGACGCCATGATAAACCCGGATTCCCCGGAATATCTCAAGGCTCTCGCTCGCGGGCATGATATGAACATGATAATGAAACCGGCGGCGCTTTCTCTTGCCACATTGCTTACCGGAAATGAGAAATATGCCTTGCATGCGGCAAAAATAGTAACAGAATTCACAGACAAGCTTGGTTATAACGACATGTCGCAGCAGCTAGTTATGTCCGCCGGTGCCGCGAAGCCCATGATGGCCATTACTCTTACATATGACTGGGCTTATAAATATCTAACGGAAGCGCAGAGAAGAAAAATAAGGCTTTTCCTTTTTGAAATAGCCAAGGGAACTTATGATCATTATAATGGCCTTGAGACTTCAACGGCAAAAAGAGACGCGCTTGCCGGATGGGTTGCCAACTGGACAGGGCTTTCAATCTCAACCATGGGAAATGCGAGTCTCGCTATTTTGGGCGAAACTTCCGGACGCACTCTTGTTTGGTTGGACTATGCCAAATTCAGAGCAATGCAGTATGGAATGTTTGCGGTCGGGATGGACGGATGCTTCCACGAAATGCCGGGATATCTGGCTTTTGGGGCAGGGCCGATCATTATCTTTATGGAAGCGCTTTACACTGCGGGCGGAGAAGACCTTTTGATGGCAAGTAATTTTTCCAAATTCCCTGACTGTCTGGCCTATCTTATTTATCCATACAGCAACAAAATGATGACTCTCAAATATTCTTCGGAAATTAACGGCCTCCACAGGACAGACTCATACATAATGGCTTTGTTGAGAAAGAAAATCGGCTCAAGGGCGATGGAGTGGGATTGGCAAAAAATATACGGGAAACATGCCTGGGATCAAAGTTGGAGCATCTTTCCCATCATATGGTTTGAACCGAAAAAAGAAAAGCTTGAATCACCGGGCTTGCCGCTTGCGAAATGGTTCAAAAGCGAAGGAGTCGTGGCGTTTAGAAGCGATTGGGGGAAAGACGCGATCGCAGGCACGTTTATGGCTTATACCGCAAAAATACTCGCGCATGACCAATCGGATAGAGGCCAATTCAATCTTTACGGTTATCAAGGACGGTGGATCATTGACGCAGGAGGAAGGGGGGCGCCGCAACACGCTTATCGCGACGCTCACAATCTTGTGACCGTCGACAATAAAGTGCCCAGGTTTAAGACGATAGTGCATTCAAATCACCACCATGACGCCTTTATGACAAATTTTTGCCATGACAAGGGCATTCTTACATCAGCCGAAGCTGATTTGGCAAACTCCTATCGATATCTGTATAATTGGCAAAGGGTTCCTGTCGGGAAATCGCGAAAAGCCGGGGCAAAGGATGATTTTAAACTGGCAAAGCGCGAAATACTTTTTATGCGCGAAAAATCAGCCCCTCCATACTTGCTTGTTTACGATGAAATCCAGGAGGATGAAAAAGAGCACGTCTATACGCTGAACCTTCATACTGCCTCTGAGAATGAAGTGACAATTAATGGAAACAGTGCCCAATTCACTCAGTATCCTGAGAAGTATGAGGAAATCTCATATCTGTCAAGGCCTCTCAATAAAGATGGAACAGGGAGGTATTACTACAGCGGATCGCCTCTTGCCGGTTTTGCGGAATACACAATTAACATTCCCCAAAACGGAAATTATGATCTTTACGGTTTTGGGAGGCCTGCGGATCTGAAACCAGGAGGGAGGGATTCTTTCTTTATTCAATTTGGAGGCCGAAAAATCAACTGGGGAACAAGTACGGCTCCACGGTACAGATGGTCGCAGATCAATACTAAGCCCTTCAAGCTTAAAAAAGGCGACAACAAGTTGACTGTGCTCTTAAGAGAGCCGGAAGCCAGAGCTGCTAAATTTGCGCTCTATCCGTCAAGCGGCGGAGTCCCATTGTTTAATAAAACTGGCGACGCGAATCTTATATTGATTAATGCGGCAAAGCCGGACAAGCTGGTTAAAGATTTTATTATTGGCAAAGAGCAAATTTCAATGAATGTCCCAAAGGCTTCAATGACTTTGAAGCTTTTGTATCCTGATGGCAAGTTTGAAAAAGAAATCGTTCAGGGAGCGCCGTTGCCGCATTTTCGCCTTAGGACTTCAATGAAGGGCGTCACAGGTAGTTTTCTTACATTTTATTACCCGCAAAAGCCAGGAATGGAAAAACTTGAAATCAGGAAAATTAGTGAAAATGTGTGGAAAATAAAATGGGACAATTGCGAAGACACAGTATTCCTTAAAAAAGAAAATGAAACTGAATTTGACGGGATAAAGACTGACGCTGATTTTTCAGTTGTCAGAAAAAGCTTTGGCAAAATTGTTTCTTTCGCGATTGTAAATGGAAGCTCTTTGATGGAAAACGGAAAAAACGTTATAACGCTTGAAGGGGGAAAAGGAATTGCTGGCTGGTCAGGAAATAAACTGGTTGTCAGCGGCAAAAACGTGTATAACTTTGCGTTTGAGTTTCCTCGAAATGGCGGAGTTATGAGTCTTTTCTGTGGCCGGACGCTGGAAATTATAAAAGCTCAAGGGAAAATTGTCGACGCGATTGAAACAGAAAAAGGCTGGAAAGCGAAAGAGCCGTTTGTTTCAAGAAACGTTCTTACTTGGTAAGTGGTTAGGGAAGCAAAAAATGGCAAAATTGGCAGTCGTGCTAGGCAAGAAACATAAATAGAGAGCTTGTTAGATAGCTTTGGGGTCAAGCTTGCCAACACGGGCTTTCAAATTTTTAAGCATAGTGAATAGCGCAATGGGCGCACAGATGATTGAGGCGTGAAAAAGTTCTCTATTTTTTTTAGAAGAAAGAGCATGAAATGTCTTGACAGACAAGAAATGAACATATATGTTATATCAAGTTGTAGAATGGTTGGACAAGTTAAAATGAAAAAATATCACTTAAAAAATGTGACAAAAAGCGAGCAAATAAAAGATATCCTGCAGGAAATGCTGGATTCAGGCGAATACGCGCCGGGGAAAAAATTGCCTGCTGAGTCTGAATTAAGAAAAACATTCAACGTTAGCCGAAACACCGTTCGCGAAGCGTTAAGTAACCTTGTTCATGAAGGTCGCTTAAGCAAACAACACGGAAGAGGAACTTTTGTTACAGATAAATTCATAAACGCCGATATGAAGAAGACTAATTTTATAGGGCTATGCTACCCGCTTGCTGAGTACAATCTTGATATTCTAAAGGATGCCCAGGAGCGCGTTTTAGAAGCTGGAAAGATACTTGTAACCTATAATGTAAACGAAGACCTTCAGGATCCTCTCTATGAAAAAAGATTTCTCGAAAAAGTTAAAAAGGAGAATTTTCAATCGGTTATAGTATTCTCTACTCCACGCGAGCCCCTGAATACAGTAATCTATGATCGGCTTCGGAAAAATGGAATAAAAGTAATCCTGATAAGTCCAAATAAAACAGACATGAGCGAAGAAACGTTTTTCTGTTTTGACTACAAACGATCCGGAATTTCTATTGCTGAAAAAATTGCGTCAATGGGATATAAACATGTGGCGCTAGTCTCTGCAAATATGCCTCCTTCATATCAACTGCTGAAGAGTGGAATTGAAGAAATTATGTCTAAAGAAAATATGACACTCTTAGATAATATATACGCAGACCCTCATCACTTAGATAATCCCAAAGAGATAATAACTTTAAATCCAGATTTTGAGAAAAAAGTCAAAACATTGCCTAAAAATACAGCGGTAATAGCAACTCAAATGGAACTGGGGTGGAGCGTTCATTCAGTGCTGTCGGAATCCGGTCTGGAAATTCCTGAAGATATTGGAATATGCGCATTCTATAATAGAATTGCCAAGAACAATTCTCCCATATTGTCAAAACTTATAATACCTTTTAGAACTATCCTTATGGACGCAATCCATTACGCAATAGATGAGGATATTCTGGCGCAAGACAATATTCAGAAATACTACACAGTCAATTTTGAACCACAAGGAACTCTGAGGAAAGAATAAGAAAATGTTTAAAAGAATTTTTACATTGATTGAACTTCTCATAGTAATCGCTATCATAGCAATACTCTCATCATTGCTTCTTCCTGCGCTTGGCAAAGCTCGTGGCAAAGCAAAAGAGATAAAATGCGCAAGCAATCTCCGCCAACTCGGCTTGAAATTTGTCATGTATGAAAATGACTATGGATATATGCCTTACAAAGGCGGGACAAACTGGCTATATGTAATGCAATCAGCTTATCCAGAAGAATACCCAGAGGCAAAAATTTGGAGTAAAAATGCCGGAGTGCGTCAACTGTGGCATTGCCCATCGCAGGCTCTCAATGATTGGAATGATTCTTCAGCTAACGGGCCCTCTGATTATGCAATTAACTCACAAGCCCGAACAAAACCTGCCCCAGTAGGCTTAAGTCAGCCTTTTTGTTGCAAGTCATATAACGCGGCTCCCAATCCCAGCGGGAAGTTTCTTTTATCAGACAATCAAATAGAGCCAAACCGCGCGCATATGTACCCAGTCTATTTTGACCGCTTGCCTATTCTCCACGCAAATGGCGGCAATTATTTGTTCTTCGACGGACACGTAAAATCGACCAAAAGAGACAATATGCCAATTTGGGGAAGCTGGACTGATTATAACAATGCCCAAAACAAAGAACCATGGCAATGTGCCCGCTAATTACAATAGAAATTATGGTTCTTCTGCGCTTTGTTCCGCAGTGAGGCTGACACAAGAAATAACCGGC
>CAZYVR010000193.1:0-10954 GCA_964651145.1 uncultured Victivallales bacterium
GCTTTGAAAAAATCCCAAGCCAAAAACTCAGTTTTACGGACAGACCCTATGTAAAACAGGAAAAGGATTTTTTGCATACGCTGCGCCAGAAAATAAGCACATCTGAAAATGTTAATGATGTGACGAAAAATTTTTCACATATTGCCGCTGAATTTTTGCGAATGGTTTTCAACGACAAACTCGACATTTATGATGATGACGTGATTTTTCTGCCAGGAAAAGGCAAAGGATTCAGGTTCAGCAAACGTATTTTAAATTCAAAAACATTTAGCAAATGGCTAAAAAGCACGGATGTGGAAAATATAATCGGCAGATTTGCCATGGTGGCCGATCATCGTTGCGTGCATTTGAACAAATGCTTGGTGCGCACTGAGCTTAAAATAAGAGAGCCGGCCAAAGTTGCCTGATTTTCTTTAGTGCGCTGTTAATGCTAAAAAGGAAGGGGTGCATGTTTAATATCCCAGAATATCTTTGCGCATGGCTCTGTAAACAAGCAAGGGAGGAGTAAACACAAAAATAAGGCGGCCCAAAGAAATATTTGAGTTCAAGTGCAACTGTGTCAAGGTTCCCGGAGGAACAGCAATGGAGTCCACCTTTGTCCCATTTGTTGAGTTTTTGTCTTCAATAAAATACATTCCATTGCGAATAATGAATTGCGAATGCTTGCCCGACACAACTTTATCTTGAATAACAATGTCATTCATTCCGTTGCGGCCTATAGAGATCGCTCCTTCCGCAGTGTCTCCGAGATTATTCTTCTGTCGGAGCATATATATGGAGCGTGAAATCTTATCTCTGGCCTTATCCAAATCTGGATTTTGTATCACATCCAAAGTTGTGGCTGCGTGCAATTCTTCGTCATAGTCGTCGAGATTCTGGCGTTTTCTTAATCCTGCGGCGCTGAATTTCATGGTGCTTGTGGAAGCGAGGGTTCCGCCCACCTTGCTTTTGAGTTCGCCCTCGTACAAATCTTTTCCAACGAGAAAAGGATGCGGAGCTTGCCTGGTGAATTCAGAAAGAGAACTGCTTGAAACAAAATTGCGCAAGTCAGAATAGCTTACCTGACCATATCCATTCACAAAACTAAGCAATGTTTCCGCCATAAGAACAACTCTTTTAAAAAAATTAAAAAATCACACTAATAAATTATACCGTTATATTGATATGTCCACCGCTTTCCGGCGGTTTTTTCTCTTCTTCTTGATCAGTGGATTTCACGTTTTCTTTTGCTTCTTTATTTTCAGGCTCATTTTTTTCTGCTGAAGCGTCCTGCGATATATGCACTTTAACTGCTTCGCCTATGTCCACGGGCTTATTTGTCTGTTGACCTTTTTTCCCTGACTTCCCTTTCTGATCATAAAAAACAAAGCTGAATCCACCGCCTTCGTCAGACGCTTCTTCCGACTGGTGCACTTTTTTAGGCTTGTCTTGCGGGATATAAACATTATCCACCGGTTTTGGAGCATCGGAACTTAACATAGCGTATCTCCTTTTTTAAAGTTCCCTTTAAGGTCTGCCTGTCTTTGTGACAGCTCTGCCTGCTTTAGAGCGTTTCATCTATCCTCATCAATGCCCGGAGTTTCAACACGATCTTCTGATAAATCTGTGAAATCCTTCCTTCTGACACCTCCAGGACTTTGGCTATCTCTTTAACAGACATTTCCTCGAAGTGCCTCAGAAAAAGCAACTTCTGCTCGCGCTCCTCCAAATCACGAAAATGCTCCCTAAGCTTATCCAAAGCCAGAGAACGATGCGCCGCCTCCGCTGGCGAAAGAGCTTTATGATCTGGCAGAACATCCATATAGCTTAATCCATCTCTGAATTCCTCGTCAAGGTTGACCACGTCGTGGCCCATTCCAATATATCTGTCAACATTAGCGATGCTTAAGTTAGTGGCCTCCGCTATTTCACTGTCGGTTGGCGGGCGCGAAAGCTCTATAGTCAACTTGTTTATGGCGGCGCAGATTTCGCGATAGTAATTTCTTTGCGTTCTGGTCAAATGATCCTGGGCGCGCAAATCATCAATAATTGCGCCTTTGATGCGTTTGTACGCAAAAGTGGAAAACAATACTTGTCTATCGTCTGAATAACTTGATATTGCATGATGCAAGCCGATAACTCCTGAACTCAGCAATTCCTTGACCGGGACTTTTTCTCTAACTCTCATGGGCATTTTATTTGCGACGCTAGCCACCAGCGGAATATAGATTTCCACAAGTCTTTTTATCGCCTCGGAGTTGTCGGGATCAGCTCTATACTCATCCCACAGGCGTTTTTCCTCTTCCGGATCTGTTTTTAATCCCGAAGAAAGTATTCCTTTAATGTCCATATTTTCAGAAACCTGTTTTGGCGTCATCCCATAAATTTAAAAATTCTTATATTTTTCAGAGAGCCGAATCTAAAACTTGACTTCATCCAAAAACGTCAACTCCAATTCCTCTTTTTTGCGATCAATCAATATTCGCGCGCCTTGTGTGCTGCCGGACGCGGCTGAAACCAATTTATTATTGCTCTTTTTGAGTCTTGTCTTTCTCCTCTTCTTGAATTTTTCGCTTTTCTGCAAGTTGTATTGTTTTTCTTTCGCTGAGATGCTTAAAAAGTATTTTGCCTATAGCCTGCAAGGCAATAAGAAAAACTATAGAAACGGCAAAGAGCACGCACAATGAAACAAAAGCAGAATACAATATGTCTCCGCTGACAGCCATATTCCATGCAAAGCAAATCAAGGCGACTATAAAGCCTGACAAAATTACTATTCTATGAATGAGATTATTATACATTTTTCTCTAGTCACACGTTTAGAAGGCCCGATACAAGCTTGTTTGCATCGAGGCTGTCTACACTTGTCATTCCTTTTTGTTTCTGCAATATGTTCATTGCTATTTTTCTGATTTTAGTTGATACTATGTCGTTTTCAAATTCCAGAAGAATCGGTTTTCTCATATGAATGGCTCTCTGGACATTGGACGAACTTGGCAAAGCTCCCAGCAAATCCATGGATTTGGAAAGGAACTTCTGGCTGACCATACTCAATGTGCTGGCTACTCTATCGCCCTGGCTCTCTGATTCAACCATATTCACAACCAGACTCACATTGTCTGAAAGATTGTCCTGATGAATAATTTTCATAAGCGCGTAGACATCCATAATGGAAGTGGGCTGGGTGGTGGCAATTATAATGGTTTGAGGCGTTGCGGAAATAAAAGAAGTGACATTGCTGTCGATTCCGGCGGCGCAGTCAAAGAGCAACACATCATAATTTGAAGCAAAAGAAATCAGTTCCTTTATAAAGATCCCCATTCTGGCGGAGCCCATCGAAATAATCTCCTTGGATCCGGAGCTTGCGGCCAGCAGGTCCACTCCATAGCCCGTGCGCGTAACTACTTCGTCGAGCGGCTTGCCTTTAAAGATGGCGTCCTGCAGAGAATATTGAGGAGAAACGCCGAGGGTTATGTCTGCGTTTGCGAGTCCCAGGTCTGCGTCGACCAGCAACACTTTTTTATTCATTTTGCTAAACGCCACGGCGAGATTGACTGTAAAGAAAGTCTTGCCGACGCCTCCTTTGCCGCTCGCTACAGATATGCAGCACACCGCTTTTTTGGACTGGATCTGAAACTTGTTTTGTTCAAATGCGACTCTTCTGAGAGAAGCCGCCTGATCATTGTTTTCAAGCATTAGAGAAATCCCCGATTTTAATAGGCTCATTGCTTTTGACAAATGGCATAATCATCGAGGCGAGAATCCCCGGAGAAGCAACGTGCAAGTCTTCCGGGACACGTTGTCCATCCGCCAGATAAAGCACAGGCAAACCTGAAACGTCAAGGAGCCTTGTTATTCCGTCGCAACGGCTGGCCTCGTCTGTTTTGCTTATAATAAGAGCCGATGGCTTTAAGGCTCCGTAATGCTCGACTATTGTTTCGGCGTCTTCCCTGCGCACGCTTGCCGGAACGACCAGCAACACGCAAAGGCCGGCAATATTTTTCAGATTTTCGCGAATGGCATTTATTCCGGTCTCGTCAAACTGGCTCCGCCCGGGTGTGTCGATAAATACCACATCTTTGTCATGAAAAAATTTTAATTGCTGCTGCAGTTCCTCAGGACTGAATGCCACCGCTATTTCAACTCCCAGCAACGAAGAATATTCTCGGAGCTGATCCACAGCCGCAACGCGAAAAGTGTCGGTCGTAATAAGGCCCACATTGAGCTTTTCGCCTAGAACACATTTTGCGGCCAGCTTTGCAAGGGTTGTTGTTTTTCCAACGCCTGTAGGCCCGGCGAGCACGTATGCGTCAGGAGCGGACGATGGGGTTCTTCTGAACATAATGCCGCCTGCCGTGGGCAATATTGAAGCCAGAGCCTCATGCCAGTCTTCAGGCGACGGCGGATCGTTTTTGGCTGCGTCTTTCAGCGCGTCGGTCAAAAGCTGTGTCCACGTATCGTGGATATTCTCCAATTCAGGCGGGCCGGAGCCGTCGCATTTTGCGCTTGTGCGCAAGGAGATGTTTTCCACGCGGTCGTCCACGTCCGCAAGTTTGTCGCCCAATCTTTTTATTGAGTTCCGCAGGCCGATATACTGCTCCTTTTGAGCGTCCAGAAGTTCTCCGAAAACCGCAGAGCCTCCTCCAAGCTTTTCAATGGAAACATTATCCGCGTTAACCGAATCTTCGACTGCGGCAATGACTTCGTGAACCGAAGATTTCCCCACGCCCAGAAGGCCGCCCTTGCCGGAGCCTTTTTTAATATTGATTATTACTGCGTTTTCTCCCAGCTCTTTAAGTATCACCTGTCTTATTTTGTCCAGGGAACTGCCGGTATATTTTTTAACCTTCATGCCGCAATGCTTCCTTCATTGTTGGCGCCTACGGATCCAAAGACCTTCAAAGGCACGTCATCTGAAACTTCCGAGTACGATAATACGGAAAGATCATCAATTTTCCTCTGCAGCATGCGATAAACATGCAGCCTTATCAGAGGAGACACCAGCAGTACTATATCATAGTCGCACTGACTTGACAGCCCTTCATACATGTTTTTTACATTTTCAGTTATTTCAACGGCTCTTTCAGGTGGCAAGCTCATAATTCCTCCTCCGTTCCCCTGTGAAATAGAGTTCTGAATCTCTTCCTCAAGGGCCGGAGCCATCGTAATTGCGTACATGGTTCTGTCATCGCCGATATACTTTGACACTATATGCCCCTTAAGGGCTTGCCTTGCGAACTCGCACAAGAGGACTGGGTCTTTTGTGTGAGCGGCAAAATCGCTCAAAGTCTCAAGAATAGTGCCAAAATCATGCACTGGAACTTTTTCATCCAGCAAATGCTGCAACACACGGTGGATAACGCCCACGCTTAAAAGATTTGGAACCAGTTCGGAAACAACCGCTTCGCTGAACTCTTTCACTTGCTCGAGCATATTGCTTACGTCCTGCCTTGAAAGAAGCTCTGCCGCATAATCCTTGACTACCTTGGTGACATGCGTGGTGATGACGCTCGAAGCGTCGACCACTGTATATCCCATGCCTTCAGCCGCATCCACGCGATTTGCGCTTATCCAGGTGGCTTCGAATCCGAAAGCCGGATCGATGGTTCTTATCCCCTCGATCTGTCCAACGGCATCGCCGGGGTTTATCGCTAAATGAGAAGAAGGATGAATAACGCCTCTTGCTCTTTCAAGGCCACGGACCATTATTCTGTATTCATTGTTGGCAAGCTCAATATTGTCCTGAATTGAAATGGGAGGAATAAGAAATCCCATTTCTTCTTTTATTTGTCTTCTAATCAGGGAGATGCGGTCAACCAGGTCGCCATCCTGATTGGGATCAACCAGAGGAACTATGCTGAAGCCCACTTCCAGGGTCATTGGGTTTACTTTCGGCAGCTTCTTGTCTTCCTCTTTGCGTTTTTCCTCTTCGCTTACTTCGCCTTCCTGAAGCAGACCGGCCGACCCGGGACCCAATTGGCCGATTGTTCCGCCGCCCGCCAGAGCCATGCCTTCTTCGCCGCCTTCCTCCAGGCTCCGCCTATAGACATACATGCCGAGAAAGAATGTGACAATCGCCATAATGGCGAAGGGAAGGAAAGGAAACCCTGGAAGCACTGCCAGCACGGTAAGCATGACAGAACAAATAAACAGCGGTTGATGACGCCTGAAAAACTGGCGGAAAAGATGCGCGCCCGTGCCGCCTTGCTTGCTCGCGGTCTTCGCTACAAGCATACCGGCGGAAACAGAAATCAGAAGCGCGGGAATCTGGCTGACTAATCCATCTCCGATAGTAAGAATGGTGTAAGTTTGCAAAGCCTCCATTATGGGCATGTCCAGCTGAAAAACCCCTATAGCAATTCCGCCGAGAATATTAATGGCGGTTATAATTATTCCGGCCATGGCATCCCCTGTCACAAACTTGCTGGCTCCGTCCATTGCTCCATAGAACTCAGCCTCGTCGCTGAGATCCTGACGTTTTGTCCTTGCTTCGGTTTCATCAATAATGCCTGCATTCAAGTCGGAGTCAATGCTCATCTGCTTGCCCGGCATTGCGTCAAGAGTAAATCTGGCAGTTACTTCAGCAATTCGGCCGGAGCCTTTTACAATAACCACAAAGTTTATTATAACTAAGATGAGAAAAACGACAGCTCCAATAATATAGTTGTTTCCTACGACAAAGCGGCCGAAAGCTTCAATGACGCTCCCGGCATTGGCATCCATAAGAATCAGCTTGGTTGAAGCAACGTTCAATGCCAGCCTGAACAAAGTAAAAATCAACAGAATAGTCGGGAACGAGGATATTTCAAGCGAGCGTTTGAGGTAAAAAATAAGCATGAGCAACATAAGGCTCATGGATATATTCACAACGAGTAGGAGTGAAAGCACGATTTGAGGCAAAGGGAAAAGCAGTATGAACAGCACGCCGCCGACAAAAAATGAGAAAATAACGTCAGGGTTAAATATTTTATTCTTATTCTCAGCCATAATAAGTATATCCTTTCAAAATTGGCTCAATTATAAAACGTATTCATTTAAGTTCAAAATGCGTGAACTGGATGACTTATACGCAGGAATTAAGCCTATTTGTCAAGCAAAGGTCTTTTTTCCTGAATTATGGAGTTTCGCAAGGATAGCGGCAACCGCTCCGTAGAATTCCGGATCAATATATTGTCCGACCTCGGTGTTTCTGTAAAGACTGCGGGCAAGAGGCGGAGCTTCCACAATGGGAATCCCATGCATTTGGGCAGACCGCCTTATCCGCAAAGCCGTTTTTCTCAAGCCCTTGGCTACAACCTTGGGCGCCTGGGTGCCAAATTCGTAACGCAGGGCCACAGCCACATGCGTCGGGTTGGTGATTATAACATCAGCGCTTGGCACCGAACTCATCATGGCAGCCCTTAGCAATTGGCGCATTTTCTGTCGGATCTTGCCTTTTATGAGAGGATCGCCTTCTGCATTTTTTCTTTCGGTCTTAACTTCCTGCTTGGTCATCATCAAATCATCATTGTACTTTTTCCGCTTTACAATGTAGTCAATGGCCGCAATCACGGCAAAAAGGGAAAGCGTTTTAAACAGAAGCAGATAACTGCGCTGAGCCAGCCATTCGGCGGATTTGCTCAGCGGAATCAGTATCAATCTTGGAAGCTCATCATAATCAGCTCTCAATGAAAGATAAACAAAATATCCTATAAGAACAACCTTTGAAAGCGTCAACAAGAGCTTTATAAGGTTCTGCTTGCTGGGAAAAAGCGACATCATGCTGCTTTTGGGGTTGAACGAGCTGACTTTCCACTTCAAGGCCTTAAGGGAGAAATACTTGCCCACCTGCACGCGCATGATTATGATAGCCAACAAACAAAGGGCGAGTGTAAACGGGATGAGTATCTTGCCGGTTATCAGCGCGCCAATCAATATGCCGTGTTGAACTACTTCCACATTCCAGGATTGCCTGCAATCACTGTCCGCAATTATGTTTAATGTGTTGACAAAAGCGTCTTTCAGCATCGGCCCCATAATGAGAATCAGCAAGCTTCCGCCCAAGGCCATTACCAGAGAAGTAACATCCTGCGAGGTCATGACCTTGCCCTCTTTCCTCGATTCGTCTAACTTTTTAGGTGTGGCTTTTTCTGTTTTGCTGGGATCTTTGTTGGCCATTTGCCAAGAGCCTCTTCTGTTATGTTTCTTGTTCTTTTAGAACGTTCATCGCAATTTCTGTTCCCAAAAGCAAATATAACACATTTTTCTTGCGACAGGAATGCGAAAAGCAACTATAGTCTGAATTAGATGGACCCGCCAAAAAGCCAGGGAGTTGGAGCTGCAACGAAATAAAGCTTGTTGTCGCTTCGCGCCCCAACAAGCCACAAGCTTTTAACGCGCCATGCGCGCTGTCGCCCCCACGAAGTGGGTTTAAAAATGGCTTAGCCACCGGCTTTTATTTTAAAAGCTTTATTATTATTTCTGATTTTTCGAGCTTTACTTCAAGCTTGGAGTAAGACAAGGCATTTCCTTTTTCGGTTCCGACTACATACAACACGCCATTTCCCTTGGGGCCGGAAACAGGTATTGCAAAGTCCATCATTTTTTGAGAGCCGTCTATATTTATGCTCCCCTTTACAGCAAAGCCAACTTCGACAGGCTCCCCAAGAGCCTCTATCACCGCTGGCGAACGGAGGGCTATCTCTGCAGCGTTCTTGCATATTGTTGCTGACGGCGTCATTGCTGCGCCCCAGAGAATATAAAGAAGGGCTGCAATGGACAAAAAAAGAGCAATGGCAGTGAAACAGCCTATTGGAACAACCAGAACCCAGCCACATCCCATGCAGCCTTTTTTATTGACTATCTCATTTTTGTCCACAACAATCTCCTTTTTAACTTAAGAAAGCGAAAAAAGATATCCGGCAATAAAAGCGGCCTGAAGTTTTCTGACAGGCTCGTTGAAATGGATATGATCGCAGAAAAGCGGCTCGTCCAGATTATGGGTAAAAGAATGCAAGTCTATGGAATCAACTCCGGCGGCTTTGAATATTTCGTCAGCCGCTTTATTATAAGCCGCAACATCTTTGCGATAACGGAAAAAAGACATTCCAGGCTTGTTGTGCTGATTGTCATCAACGGGCGTGATTCTTGCCCAGATCAGCTTGATGGAATTGTCCGCCGCCAGTTTAAAAATGTCATTTAAATTACTGACGTAGTCATCCAGGCCAACCTGAACTTTTCCAGTTTTCGGGTCTGTTTTTATATCGTGCAATCCACAGTTGAGCATCAAATAGTCGGTGGAAAAACCGCTGTCAATTATCTTGGACAAATACTCGAGAACGCATAAAGAATCGCCGCCATTGACTTCCGATACATCGTTGATGTTGCCAAAGTCTTTTCCCTCGCCTTTTCTTCCGTAAACAAAACGCCCTTCGAGATTTTTTTTCAGGTATGGGCCGTAATGCATTGAAATGCTGTCGCCAATCACAAAAAGTTTAGCCGCTGCCATGCCTTTTCTCCTTGCTATCTAAGTTCGACTTTAAGTTCAGAAGCCAGACGCGCGCGAAGTTTTTCATGCGCGCGATTTACTTCTTTGTCCGTCAAAGTCCTTTCAGCATTTCTAAAAGTAAGCGAATAGGCCATGCTCTTTTTGCCGGAGCCAAGCGCTTTCTCATCTTCAAAAACGTCAAACAGTTCCACGCTTTCCAAATTTTTCACTTTGGAGCCGGAGATTAAGTCCATCACCTGCTGATGCTCAAGAGCTCTGTCCGCAACAAACGCTACATCGCGCGAGGTGGCGGGAAAATGCGACAACTGTTTAAACTGCAATTTTTCAGACTTATAATTAAGGATTGCATCCACATCAAGCGCAGCCATAAAAAGCGGATATTTCATTCGCATCCCATTTGTGCGCGCCGCGGCAATCTGCCCTAATATTCCAATAGTCTTGCCATTTGCGGACACTTCCGCGCAAGCTCCTTTTTCAAATCTGTCGTCATTGGCTCTGAAAAACTTGAGCCCGCACATTTTTCTGCTTTCAAGCAACTCTTCCAAAAGGCCTTTCAGGTCGAAAAAATCGTAAATCTCATCGCGTTCAGACGAGAAGCGCTCGGGATGTTTTCTGCCAGTCAATGCAATCCAGCATTCGTCGCGCTCTTCGGGATACAGGTTTGTGTCCGCGCAAAAAACTCTTCCCATCTCAAAAAGAGCCAGATCGGCGTTCTGTCTGGAAATATTGTGTCCCACCGAATTAAGCATGCCGTGAATCAGCGATGGACGCATGCAGTTCTGGTCGATGCTGATAGGATTGTCGAGCTGCATGACTGATTCTTTGGCAAATCTTGAATCTTTGAGAGCGGATTTTTCATCCGTCAAAGCGTAGTTCATGCATTCATAAAGGCCGAGCGATATGAACTGGTCTTTAAGCTCCTGATATTTCAAATATGAATCTTTGCTTATCGGAGCCACGGATTTTGCCGCGACCGGAATATTGGGAATGTTGTCAAGCCCATAGATGCGCGCGACTTCTTCGGCTAAATCGGCTTCGCGCTCAATATCCAGCCTGAATGAAGGAACTGTCACCGCACATTTTTCAGCGTCTGTTTCAGAGCACGGAATCCCAAGCCTCTGGAAAATGTCCACTATTTCTTCATTGGAAATTTCCGCGCCAATAATTTTTCTTATTTTTTCAAAGCGGCAGTCAAATTTGATGGTTCCCGGCTTGTCGCCCTGGGCATCCACAAGTTCAGTTGCCAGTTCTCC
This sequence comes from uncultured Victivallales bacterium, assembly GCA_964651145.1. Lineage (GTDB taxonomy): Bacteria > Verrucomicrobiota > Lentisphaeria > Victivallales > GWF2-45-14 > CAZYVR01. Next base: position 10,720 of record CAZYVR010000193.1, read on the forward strand.
TCCTGTCAGCTCAAGAATCAAAGCGACAGCCCTGTCGCTTGCGGTTTTGACCATTTCCCAGTCCACTCCGCGTTCGAAGCGGTAAGATGAGTCTGAAGAAATGCCAAGCTCTTTGGACGTGGCTCGTATGTTCGAAGCTTTGAAATAAGCGCTTTCAAGCAGAATGTTCACAGTTGTTTCGACGACTCCGCTGTGCTCGCCGCCCATAACGCCCGCAAGCGCCACCGGCTTTTCG
>CAZYVR010000194.1:0-10835 GCA_964651145.1 uncultured Victivallales bacterium
ACTCGCTCAGATATGTTCTGAAGTCTGACGTGGAGGCGGTTATTTCGCCTATCGAGCAAATTCAGAAAGTCATAGACCAGAATTACGGGACAATGTCCGACAGCGTCGATTCCTTTATTAATGATCTTGGCGAAGAAGGTGATATTGAAACTCAGCTTATGTCGGAGCTGGAAGACGGAGAGAACGGGCAGGCTGGCGACGATGCGCCTATCATTAAACTGGTGTCGCTGATTATCGTTGAAGCTTTCAACAAAAGAGCCAGCGATATTCATTTGGAGCCTTTGGAAAAACGATACAGAGTGCGCTATAGGACTGACGGCGTGCTCGTTGAAGTTGAAAGTCCTCCCAAGTATCTTCAGGCAAACATAACAAGTCGCCTGAAAATTATGGCAAAAATGGATATTTCAGAAAAAAGAATACCTCAGGACGGGCGCATTCAGCTAAAAATCCACAATAAGGACATTGACCTTCGCGTATCCACAATTCCTACGACACACGGCGAAAGCATAGTCATGCGTATTCTTGACAAGTCCAGCATCACTCTTGACATTCCCCAACTGGGCTTTTATTCTGACGACCAGGACAAGATCAACAAAGTGCTGGCTTATCCCGATGGCATATTTTTGGTTACCGGCCCGACCGGTTCAGGCAAAACAACTTCTCTTTATGCGTTCCTCAACAATCTGAACACTTCACACCGCAAGATAATAACAGTTGAAGACCCGATCGAATATCAGCTTTCAGGGATTAATCAGGTTCAAGTTAACAAACAGATCAACATGACCTTTTCGGCGGCTCTTCGCGCAATGCTTCGTCAAGCTCCGAATATCGTCATGGTAGGGGAAATGCGAGACCTTGAGACAGCGGAAATAGGCATCAACGCGGCTCTGACGGGCCACCTTGTATTCAGCACGCTTCACACAAATGACGCACCGAGCGCAGTCACCCGACTCATTGACATGGGCGTGAAGCCCTTCCTTGTCGCGTCTTCGGTGCGAGCCATCATGGCTCAGCGCCTTGTTAGGCGCATGTGCAAAAACTGCGCCGTTCCATATCAGCCTACGCCGGAAGAAATTCGCATTCTTAATCTGGATGAAGATACTATTAAAAATTCAAATTTCATGCAAGGCAAAGGATGCTCTGAATGCTCCGGCAATGGCTACAAAGGGAGGATGGGCGTATATGAAGTATTTATGCTTACAGAAGACATTCAGCACTTAATTTATAAAAAAGAATCTGCCAGTGTAATTCGCGATGCCGCCAGAAAAGGCGGAATGCGCACATTGCGTGATGACGCTTTGAGAAAAGCGGCAGCTGGCTCAACGACCTTGGAAGAAGTTATAAGGCTGACTATTTCAGACGAAGATTAATATAGTTTGAATAAATAAAAACTAAGAGGAACAAAAATATGCTTGATCCTGAAAATCAGGCCCTTAAAGATATTCTGTTGTCAGAAAACGCCTGCACGGAAGAACAATTGATAGAAATTGAAGAGGAGCATTCCAGAAGTGGAAAACCGCTTTCTGAGATTTTGATTGATTATGAGATTCTTTCCGAGGAGTCTTTGCTTGAGCTTATAGCCAACAACCTTGGAACAGAAGTTATTGACTTGTCAAAATCCGACATTCCAAAAGAAATTGTGGATATGGTAGACGCAAACACTGCAAGAATGTATGGCGTTATCCCTGTGTCTTTTGACGGCGCCACGCTTTCGCTCGCTATAAGGAGCCCTCTTAATTATCAGATTGCCGATGAGCTGCGCTTTGTGCTCAGTCATGATATTTTTATCCTTGTTGCCCCGGAAAACCAAATTGATTCCGCCGTGGAAAAATATTATCCGACCGACTTGGGCTCGGTCCATGATATGCTTGCTGAAATGGATATTGAACAGAAGGAGGACGTTGACCCCTTTGCGGAAAGCGACCAGGACTTGGAAAACGTGGCCAATGAAGCTCCTATCGTGCGCTTTGTCGATGTTATATTGTACCAGGCCATCAAGGACAAGGCCAGTGACATACATTTTGAGCCTTTCGAAAAGGAATTTAAAATCAGGTACCGCATCGATGGAGCTCTGTATGAAATGGCTCCGCCCCCGAAAAATCTCGCTATTCCAGTAATCAGCCGCGTAAAAATCATGAGCGGGTTGAACATTGCCGAAAGACGCAGGCCGCAGGACGGACGCATTCAGATCAAAATCGGCGGAAAACCAATTGACTTGCGCGTTTCAACCCTGCCGACATCCTATGGAGAATCTGTTGTTTTGCGTGTTCTTGACCGGTCTGTTGTAAACCTTGACCTTGACGCGCTCGGAATCGGAGAGGATGTTCTGAAGAAAGTCAGGGAAATTATCAATCTCCCAAACGGAATTTTTGTGGTCACAGGCCCGACGGGCTCCGGCAAAACAACCACCCTTTATTCAGCCTTGAAAGAAGTAAACCATATCGGAGACAAACTTCTGACAGCCGAAGACCCCGTGGAGTACGACATCGAGGGAATTATCCAATTGCCCATCAACGATGCTGTGGGAATGACTTTTGAAAGAGCATTGCGCGCATTCCTGCGACAAGACCCTGACCGTATAATGCTCGGGGAAATTCGAGATTTGGAATCCGCGCGAATGGCCATTCAGGCATCTTTGACAGGCCACTTTGTGTTCAGCACGCTTCATACAAATGACGCTGCCGGCGCAATAACTCGACTGACTGACATGGGCGTTGAGCCGTTTTTGATCACCTCCTCTCTGGTGGGCGTCCTTGGTCAGCGCCTCATACGTAAAGTTTGCTCCAATTGCAAAACTTCATTTGTGCCGACAGATGAGGACCTCAAATCCCTTGACCTGGAGCGCGAGGATATCGGAGACAGGGAATTTTACTATGGAAAAGGTTGCAGCATTTGCAACGACACTGGCTATAAAGGCAGAAAATCCATAACGGAACTGCTGATTATGTCAAACGGAGTAAGAGAGCTCGTCGCTCAGAATGCGCCGACTGTTCTCTTAAGAGATAGAGCCCGCGAGCTTGGCATGCGCACAATCCGGGAAGACGGTGTCCGTTCAATTCTTAATGGAGACACCACTATGGAGGAAATTCTAAAATATACTTGATTGGATGACTTTTTTGTTTTGAACTTTAAACTGAAGCTAAATATAAACATTTATTGCAGAGTAAGAGGTTGGCGCATATGACGATTGAAATGAGTGAGTTGTTGCAGTTGGTTGTTGATGAAGGAGCAAGTGACCTTCATGTGGAAGTCAACGCGCCTCCCATGGTCAGACTCCATGGTTCGCTTACTCCGCTTGACGTGCCTGTGCTGACATCGGAAGACACAGAAAAAATGGTAAAGGCAATTGCCTCTGATTCTCATATGCAGCAAATACAGCAGAATGGCGCGGTTGACTTTGGATTTGCGTTTGGCGACCAGGCGCGCTTCCGAGTGAGCGCTTTCAAGCAGAAAGGCTGCTTTGGAACAGTGTTGCGCCAGATACCCAACTCTCTGCTTACCATTGAGCAGATAGGCCTTCCTCCCGGCATCAAAGATCTTCTGTACCGCCCCAGAGGCCTTATTCTTGTAACCGGCCCTACCGGAAGCGGCAAAAGCACAACTCTAGCGTCAATGCTGAATGTTATCAATGAAGAACGGGACGCTCATATAATAACGATTGAAGACCCTATCGAATTTTATCACCAGCATAAAAAAAGCATGGTCATTCAACGCGAAGTGGGCTCCGACACCCCAAGCTTTAAGGACGCCTTGAAAAGAGCGTTGCGTCAGGATCCCGACGTTATACTCGTCGGCGAAATGCGTGATTTGGAAACAATGGAAGCCGCTGTGTCGGCAGCCGAAACCGGATACCTTGTTTTTGCCACGCTGCACACAACCGGAGCAGCCCGGACAGTTGACAGAATTGTGGATGCCTTCCCGACAGACCAGCAAGGACAGATCCGCACGCAGTTGGCGTCTTCTCTGGTCGCTGTCATTTCTCAAGTGCTGTTGCCGAGATCAGACAAGCCGGGACGTGTCGCGGCTTTTGAGATAATGATATCCACGCCGTCCATACAGTCTCTGATAAGAGACAATAAAACGTTCAGAATAACCTCAGAGCTCCAAACAGGAGCTAAATTTGGGATGAACACCCTTGACTCGCATTTGCTTGATCTTTATCAAAGCAATATTATTACTTATGGTGAGATGATAATCAAATCTCAGGATCCTCAAAGCATACTTGAAAAATTAGGACAGGGCAAATGATGATTAAACACTGCAAATTAATCGGGAGAATTTGACTATGCCGATGTATCATTACACAGCAATGGACTCTGGCGGCAAAGAGAAAAAAGGAAAAATGGAAGCTGCCAGCGAAGACGCAGTCGCAAATGCGTTAAAAGAACAGGGAATGTTTCCAACGTCAATAAAGTCGGGGAAAGCCGCGCCAAAAAAAGCGGCTGGCGGAGCGAAAAAGAAAAAAAGCGGCGGGCTGAACTTAAACCTCGGGCCTATGGTGATCAAGACCAAAGAATTGACTATCCTTACAAGGCAGTTGGCTATTCTTCTTGATGCGGGCCTCCCTTTGATCCGCTCTTTGAGAACACTTGAAAAACAGGCGAGAAATCCGGCGGTTCAAAAAATTCTCGGCGAAGCCGCAAATTCGGTTGAAGGAGGCTCAACTTTTTCAGAAGCTCTCTCACAGCATCCAAAATCCTTTAATAAACTCTATTTGAACATGGTGAGAGCCGGCGAAGCCGCCGGAGCCATGGAGCTGATTCTGACCAGACTCGCGGAATTCATGGAAAAAGCCGCAAGAATCGCCGGCAAAGTCAAATCAGCGATGATTTATCCAACCGTGGTTCTTACTATAGCAATGACCATCACCACAGGCCTTATGCTTTTTATTGTTCCAAAGTTCAAGAAAATATTCACCGAACTTCTCGAAGGCAAGCCGCTTCCGGCTCTTACTGAATTTGTTATGTCAATAAGTGAAGTTATGCAGACCAGAATAATTGAGATTTTCGGCTCGATTGCCGCGTTTGTTATAATATTCAAAATAACCAACAAAACAGCTAAAGGCAAATTTGTGATTGACTGGATCAAATTTCGAATGCCTTTGTTCGGACCCATTATTGCCAAATCATCCATCTCAAAATTTGCGAGAACTCTCGGAACCCTTATGGGCTCCGGCGTGCCCGTGCTCAATGCGCTCCATATTGTTAAGGAAACAGCCGGCAATGAAACAGTGTCCGCCGCTGTTCAAAAAGTGCATGACGCAGTTAAGGAAGGCGAAGGCATGGCCGGGCCGCTGGCAGCCACGAAGATATTTCCTGAAATGGTTATAAGCATGATCGAGGTTGGCGAAGAAACAGGAAAACTGCCTGAAATGTTGGAAAAAATAGCAAACACATACGATGATGAAGTTGACAATGCGGTCAGCGGCTTGACATCTATGATCGAGCCTATAATGATTGTAGGCTTGGCTATTGTCGTCGGAACAATTGTTATCGCTTTGTTTATGCCTCTGATTGCCATTGTTGAAACTCTAGGCGGCGGTTGATCTCTCAAAAAACTAAAGGAATTATTTGATTATGGAAAAAAAGAAAACATTTGCAGTCATTATGGCCGGCGGAAAAGGCGAGCGCTTCTGGCCTCAAAGCCGCATGTCGCATCCCAAGCAGCTCATAAGACTGATTGGGAACCTTACACTTATTGAGCAAACAGTCGAGCGCCTCACGCCTATGGTGGCTCCGGAAAATATAATAATCATAACAAATCAGGATTATGTTGCGCCAATGCAATCCCTGCTTTCTGATATCCCGAAAGAAAACATTGTGGGCGAGCCAATGGGACGCGACACAGCTCCTTGCGTGGCTCTTGCCACCGCTTTGATCAAGGCCAAAGCCGGAGACGATGACGCGATAATGATGCTTTTGCCGGCTGACCATGTTATAAAAGACACAGAGTCAATGTTGAAAGTGCTTAGCGACAGCGTTGAAGTGGCAAGCAAAGGAAATATTGTCACTATCGGGATCACTCCCACTTTTCCAAGCACGGGCTACGGCTATATACACTGCGGAGAAGAACAGGAATACTCATACAGCACTAAATTTTCAGAAGGAAAAGGTTTCAAAGAGAAACCTCCGATAGATCTGGCGAAAAAGTTCATGAATGATGGCTGCTACAAATGGAACAGCGGAATGTTCTTGTGGACTGTGGGAACCATTTATGACGCTTTTCAAAAACACTGCCCCCATTTGGCAAACTCAATTGACGCGCTGGAAAAAGTAGCGTTCAAACCGGAATTCAAAGAAAAACTGGCAGATGTTTATGCGGGGCTGGACAAAATATCCATAGACTACGCGGTGATGGAAAAAGTTGAAAACGTGGTTGTGGCGCAATGTTCTTTTGACTGGGATGACGTGGGAAGCTGGACTGCATTGAGAAATCAGATAAGGCCTGGCGAAAACAACAATGTGACAAGAGGGCTGACCGAATCCATTGGCTCAAAAGACTGCATTATTGTCAGCGACCCCAAGCATCTGGTGGCAGTCGTGGACGTTGAGGATTTAATAGTGGTCCACACTGATGACGCCACTTTGGTCTGCAATGGCAAATCTGTCCAGAAAATAAAAGAGCTCGTCCAGCAGATAGCGTCCAAACCTGAACTTTCGCAGTTCCTGTAGACGATGCGAATTCTAGGAATAGACTACGGAACAGTAAGAACCGGACTGGCTATAAGCGATACACTGGGAATAATTGCCCAGCCTTCAGGCTTGATCAAAACTTCCTCGTTAAAGGAATTGGTCAATAAAATTTCTGAAAAATGCAAAGAGCTGGCTGTTAAAAAAATTGTAATAGGACTCCCCAGGCACATGAGCGGAGAAGAGAGCGTTAGCTCAATAAAAGCCAGAGAGCTTGGAGACAAACTGAAAGAAAGATTGGGGATTCCTGTTTGCTATTGCGATGAAAGACTCTCCACTTGCGCAGCGGAAAGAGCGTTGCTGGAAGCTGATATGTCTAGAGAAAAAAGAAAAGAAAAAATAGACTCAGTGGCCGCCTCCATCATACTGCAAAATTATTTGGATATGAACTCGTAACATGCGGAACATGCAATGGCTGACGCTTTTCTTATAAATATTGGAAACACAAACACGCAAAGCGCCATATACTCAGGCAAGCGCGTCAAAAATATCAAATCCTGCCTTACATCTGAATTTTCAGAGGATATGATACCCCAAGGCATCCCCGTGGCTTTCGCCTCGGTTGTGCCGGGAAAAAACGCAGTGTTGAATGGGCGAGATGCGTTCCAATTGACAACGCAAACAAATGCCGGCATAGATTTATCCAAAGTGGACGCTTCAACTCTGGGCGCGGACAGATTGGCCAACGCAGTCGCTCTCGCCTGCTTTGAACAGTTGCCGGCAATCTGCATAGACTGCGGGACAGCCTTGACTTTTGAGGCTGTCGATGAAAACCGCGTGTTTCAGGGCGGAGCTATTGCACCAGGAAGACAGCTCCTCAGAAAAGCCTTGCACGATTACACCGCTTTGTTGCCGCAGGTCCCGATGTTTGACAGCATAGAAGGACTTTCCGGAAACAACACTGTGAATGCCATCCGACTGGGAGTGGATGCAGGACTCATTGGTTCAGTGAAGGAGCTTATACAGAGATTCCAGCGCGACTTTTGCGGCAAAAAACTCAAAGTTGTCGCAACTGGCGGAGACGCTAAATTTTTGGCCGACAATATTCTAGAGGTAGAATTCGGAGGCTTTGACTATACATTAAGGGGAATAGCAAAAGCATGGGAATTGAACAACATTGAAAATTAAAATTTGTGGAAACAGAAGCGATCAGGATATAAAAATAGCTGTCGAAGCCGGAGCGGACGCGGTCGGCTTTCTGGTCGGACAGATTCATGCCTCAAAAGATTTTATTCTTCCAAGCACAGCCGCGCGTCTTGCTGAAGCTCTGCCGCCATTTGTGACCCCGGTCATAGTGACACACCTTATTGAGGCGGAAGCCATCATGGAAATCATTTCCAAGACTGGAATTAAAACAATTCAGCTTCATGGCGACATTTCTTCCGATGAGACAAAAAAACTTAGAGATCAGATGCCATCCGGCGGTAAAATAATCATGTCTTCATACCTTGTAAACAACAATTGCAAACCACCGCTGGAAAGCTTTTATCCGTTTATTAACGCAGTCCTCCTTGATTGCTACAACAAGGAGCCCGGCTTAATAGGAGGCGATGACAAAGGGAAAAAACATGACTGGGCTTTTTCCGCCGAATTCGTCAAAAATTGTCCGAAGCCGGTTATTCTTGCTGGCGGACTTTCCCCGGCAAACGTAATGGAAGCCATTAATACTGTCAAGCCGTTCGGCATTGACGCCAACAGTAGACTCAAAACTGCCGACCGTCAGGGGCACGACCGCGAAAGTTGCATTGACTTTGTTCGCAACAGCCGCAATGCGTCCACATCCATGATGCCGGCAAGCCTGGAATAAGCAAAAACTCGTTTTATTTGTTCTTCTTGACGCTGCACGCTTTGTAGCCGCCCTTGAAAAGCTTTCCTATTTTCATCCCAATTGACTTGCTGAAGTCATGGATAGAGTCGGTTTCATTTGTTTCCATCATGGAAAGCAAGGCTTTTCCGGCGGCCTCGGCATCTTCTTTTGCATTGTGGTGCCTGAATTTATGTCCGATATGATCGCTTACGGTGTTGAGCTTGTGATTGTGCAGATCCGGCCAGACTTTTGTCGCCGCTTTGTAGGTGCAGAGGTAATCGAACTCGGGGTAATCAATATTGTACAGGTCAAGGGTGTTTCGCAAAACGGAAATGTCAAAAGCGGCATTGTGCGCTACAACGGCGTCGGCATACTCAAACAGTGGGCAAAGTTCAGTAAATATTTTATTGAATTCCGGAGAATTCCGGACATCCCGCGCTGTTATTCCGTGGATGGAAATATTCATAAAGTCAAAATAAGCGCAGCTTCCGTGAGGCTTTATCAGCCATTCTTTGGAGTCTAATATTTTGCTGTCTTCAAGCAAAGCTATCCCCACCGAGCAAACGCTTCCGCGAGAAGAGTTTGCCGTTTCAAAGTCAAGGCTTACGATTTTCATTGTTATTGTTCCAGATTTGTCGATGAAATATATAATGTTCCTGTGCTTTACTTTAAATCAACTGTTTTGCCGAAGCAAATTGATTTTCCATTATTTCAACTCGATGCAATGCGGTGGCGATAAAAATAAAAAAGCGGAAAGGCTTGTTTGCCCTTTCCGCTTTGTCGTTGACTCAATGCGCTTGTCAGGAAATATATTTTCCGCGCGGGGTGTAATAAGTGTGCAATAGCTTGTGCGCCAGATGACCGCACGGGCCTTCGGTGAGGAAGTTCTGATAGAGCTCAACCACCGCCGGATTGTCATGCGATTTCCTTATCTCATAAGCCTTATCTTCTTCATATATGGCCTTGGCTCTGGCTTTGCGGATTTCCGGACTGGTTGGGATCGGCTGTCCGCCGCCGCCAATGCAGCCGCCGGGGCATGCCATGAACTCAATGAAATGGCATTCGCTGAACTTGCCGCCGTCCTTGATGTCTTGAAGGACTTTCTTGGCGTTTGCCGTTCCGTGGGCCACCGCCAGCTTCAAGGTGGCTCCGCTGAGCCAGTCCCAGTTGTCAAAGGGAAGGTCCTTGTTCATTTTCAGGATATCCGGCACTGGTCCGAGTTTTTCAGGAAGAGTCAGCTCTTTGTATTTTATTCCTTCGAAGCCGCGAATTTCCGAGACCATTCCCGCCAGCTGGTCGGGGTCGGCTATTTGGCCTGTTATAATTTCATACACAGTTCTTAACGCGGCTTCCATAACTCCGCCAGTCGCGCCGAAGATGACCCCGGAGCCAGTCGCCGTGCCAAACGGGTCGTCAAAGTCGGATTTCTCCATGTTTGGCAGGTCGATTCCGGTTTCTTTTATCATTTGCGCCAGTTCGCGGGTGGTCAGGCCATAGTCAATGTCCTTGTAGCCGCTGTCGCACATTTCTGGGCGGTTGCACTCATACTTCTTGGCGGAGCATGGCATAAGGGCTACTGTCACAATATTTTCCGGATTAATGTTGTTCTTTTTAGCGTAATAGGTTTTTATTATCGAACCAAACATTTGTTGCGGGCTTTTTGCGGAAGACATATGAGGCAACATGTCGGGCGCGAAGTGCTCAATGTATTTGACCCAGCCCGGTGAACAGCTTGTAAACTGGGGCAAGGCGATGGCCGGGTCTTTTTTGACCAGCGCATTGTATAGCCTCAAAATCAGTTCTGTTCCTTCTTCGATGATTGTCAAATCAGCGGTGAAGTTGGTGTCAAACACTTTATTGAAGCCGCAGAGCCTGAGAGCTGTGTTCATCTGATAAGTCATGGGAGTGCCCGGCTCAAGGCCGAATTCTTCGCCTATTCCCGCTCGCGGGCTTGGCGCTGTTTGAATGACAACGTGCTTGTTCGGGTCGTCTATTGCTTCCCATACTTCATCGGTCATATTGCGTTCAGTAAGAGCGCCCGTCGGACAGCGATTTATGCATTGCCCGCAATTTATGCAGACAACATCTGCCAGCGGCTTTTGCGCAAATGGGGCTATTTCCGTTAGGTTGCTGCGTTCAACAGCTTCCAGCGTGCCGACTTCCTGGAAATCGATGCAGGTGCGGACACAGCGTCGGCACAGCACGCATTTGTTCATGTCGCGAACAACAGAGTAGCTGGATCTGTCGATCTCATATTTTGGTTTGGTTGGATGTCCAAAACGGAATTCATCCACGCCGTATTCTTTTGCCAGTTGCTGAAGTTCGCAATTGTTGTTTCT
>CAZYVR010000195.1:0-10812 GCA_964651145.1 uncultured Victivallales bacterium
CTCTATAAAGCAGGCATTGCGTCAAAGGCTGATAATGTCCTATTTTCCGCTTTAGATGCCGCAGGCAAAATATTCATTTTTTTTATTCACTGCCGTGGATTATTTCTGCACAGGCGCGGCTCTTGCGATGCGGAACCCAAAGTAGTCGTTGTCGCTGTAATGCGGCTTATCCCTGCCGCGGATCGTTGAACGGCAGCACGCTGCGTAAAGTCCCCAGCTGCCGCCGCGCAGCGTCCTGAACGAGCCATCAGGCGCTCCCGTGGGGTTAGCTTGACTCTCGGGAGCATAGTCCCCGTAGCGGTCATAACACCACTCCCATACATTTCCGCTCATGTCATGGATGCCAAGCTCGTTTCCTGATTTTGAGCCGACTTTATGAGTTTTTTTAACACTGTTGTTGCTATACCAAGCCACACTGTCAAGCTCATTGCTGCCGCTGTATTTATAACCTTTGCTTTTTGTTCCGCCGCGAGCCGCGAACTCCCATTCCGCTTCTGTCGGCAAGCGATATACATAGCCTTTCGGCAAGCATCCAGCGCCGCGTTCGCGCGCTGTCAGTTTTTCACAGAACTTCACGGCGTCACTCCATGACACTTGTTCTACAGGATTGTCATTTCCCTTGAAATGACTAGGATTGTTTCCCATTATCTCACGGTATTCCCTCTGCGTCACCTCGCATTTTCCTATCCAGTAGCCTTTGCTTATTGTCACTTGATGCACGGGCTTTTCATTGCTGTTTTCATCGTTGGAGCCCATTAGGAAAGAGCCAGGAGCCACCCAGACCATTTTTATTCCTAGATTGGAAATCGTGAAATTCAAGTCAAATCTTTTCTTTTCGGCTTCCAGTTTTGATTTCAGTTTCTTTGCTCGGCTTCTCACAGATGGCGGCAGGCTTTCAAGCTGTCCTGAAAGCCCGGCAAGGGATGAGATGCCTTCATCACAGAGAGCTGTGCCCTGGAAGGAGTCTTTCGTCAACCGTGAAACTTCCTGCAATATTCTCTCAACTTTTTCCCTTGCATTTTTCCACATTGATTCGGCATATTCGCGTTTTTTCTTCAGTTCAGCGCCGTTTTTCGCGATTTTAAGCCTGTTTTTCGCATCGCCATCATGTTCATACCCCGGCACGGCAAGGGCTTTATCGAAGGCTTTTTCCGCTTCATCCCATTTATTGCTGCGAAGGCTTGTTTTCCCTTGCTCCATCGCAAGGTCATATTGCGCCTCCCATTTGGATAGAATGCGTTGTTCTTCCGCTTTTTCTTTCGCCTGCTTTAACAGTCTTTCCGCTTCAGAAGTGCGCTTTGCCGTCAGGGCTCGCTGGAAGCATTTTACGGCGCTGGCGTAATCTTTAAGCTCCATATTCCATTTGCCGTCGGTGATATGCCGGGGGTAATTATATTTTTCGTCAAGATAGGACTGTTTTTCAGCGTTGCTCATCGCAAGTATCCGCGCCGCCTCGCGGAAAAGGGAGTTGAATTCATTTATGTCGTCAGAGCTCACCTCCGCGGTCTGATGAATTGCCGCTGTCTCTATTTCCAGAAGCTTTGCCGCAATTGTAACTTCGCGGTCAAGCTGGACAACGGAGCCTGTCACAAGATACTCGGCTCCCACCAGTCGTCCGAATTTTTTTGCTTTCGACTTGTCGAAAAAATCAAATTGCTGGAAGTCCAGTTCTTTCATTATTCTTTTTATTTGGCTTCTGTCAACCAGTTGAAAGTTGCTTCCGAGGGATTGCTCAAGTTTTACAGCAACCGCATAACCGGTGATTTTTCGTTCAACAGATTCGCCTATGGTGAAATCAACAACAGCCGCCCAGGGACGGCGCGCCGCAAGTTTTTTTTCTGCTTTCATGCGGAGCGCGTCAAGCTCAGCGCGCTCATTGTCTGAATGGACAAATACATAGCATTTTTCAATTTCAACAATCGCTTTTTTTACCGTGTTTTCATTATCCATCCATCGTTGGGCATTGCGAATGCAAGCCCGCAACGAGTTCCTGCGGCTAGATTCAGCATCCTTTGCCAAGCGTTGGGTTTTCGCTTCGCGGCGCTTCATGTCAAGCTCTGCTTTGCTTGCAAGGTAATTTTTTGATTCGTCTATTAGTTTGTCGCGAAGTTCCTCCGCGTCTTTTGCCAGCTCCGGCGCATTAACTGAAAATTCCGTTATTGTCTCGTTCAGTCCTTCAATTGCCCTGTCATAATCGCGTTTGCCCGCAAGGTATTCGGCGTTTGCGAGAGATTTGGAGATTATTGTTTTCGCGTTTCCCGAGCGATAAAAATTATATCCTATAAAGCATCCAATGCATATTAATGCGACCGCCGCCGCCACTGCGTAAGTTCTCAGTGGATTGTGTGTTCTTATTTTTTTCCCTTTGTAGAGTTTTAAGGGGGGCTCTCCGCGCTCCACTCGGTTCAAGTCTTCTATCAGTTCCGCCGCCGTCTGATGGCGGAGTTCCGGGTCTTTTGCAAGAAGCCGGTCTATTACTTGCGAAAGGTTTAAAGGCACGTCTTTCATTTCCTTGCAGGCAGGCTTTGGGATTTCTTCCATATGCTGACGCGCGAACGCCGATGCGGTGGGGCCGGAAAAAGGAGGCTTGCCTGTCAGGAGGTGATAGGCCGTGGCTCCGAGTGAATAAAGGTCGCTTCGGGTGTCGATTTTCTTTTTGCCCTCGTGCTGTTCGGGGCTCATGTAGGGAGGGGAGCCTATCGACACGCCCGTTGTCAAAAGCATCGAGGCAAGAGCTCCGGCGTCCTTTGCGAGGCCAAAATCAAGAAGCTTGACCTTTCCTTTTTTATCAAGAAAAATGTTTTGCGGCTTGATGTCGCGATGTGTCAGCCCTATGTCGGACGCCGCTTGCAACGCGTCCGCCGCCTCACGCATTATGCGAATAGTATTTTTTACGCTGAAATGGACTTCCTGGCGCGATTTGGAGCTTCTAAGCTCTTTGGATATTTTATCAAGACGCTCCGTTGGCGCGGAAGTGTTGACGGTGGCTGACGCCATGTCTTTGTCGTGCATGGCTTCCCTGAGCGAACAGCCTTCAATGTACTCCGTTACAATAAAGTGTTTGCCGTTGTCCTCGCCGAAATCAAGAATGCGCGCCACATTTGGATGTGAAAGTTTTTTTGCCAGTTCAGCCTCGCGCTTGAAGCTCTTTAGGAATTCTTCGACATTCGCAAGATGCGGGTATAGGATTCTTATTGCAACGACACTGCCATCGGGAGCTGTTCCCTTGCATGCAAATCCCATTGCTCCGCTGCCGATATATTCGCCTGCTTTGTATATCCCCAATTTTTCCATAATCACTGCTTTTTAAGTTTTAGGCAAAAAAAGACCTTCCCAAAAGAGGATTTAAGCTAATGCGGTTGAACAATTAATTCAAATTTTGATTTTTTATATTGCGTTTTTTTGCTGAAGACTTTTCAGTCTTTGCGATAATGCTGGCTGCCAAAATATTGCAAGTCATCGTTCAGGATGAACATTCCTCCCGCCATGAGCTGGTCTCCTGACTCAAGGACATCGAGCATAGCCCGTTGCAAGCTTGTGTCGCGCGGAGCCTTTGACAAATCGTCGTACTCGCGGCAGAAAACAAAAAAGAATCCATCGCGTCCGCTTGATAATATAGGGAAGAGATACAGTTCCCTCATAAATTTTGCCAGGTTTGACTCAGGCAGTTTCTCCTCGAACTGTGTGTTGAATATCCATGAGCGGCACATTACTGCGCTGGTCTTTTGCTCCGGGAAATATTCCGCAAAAAACTCAACGGCGCGGCGCATGGAATCAACGCACGCTTCCGGTTTCATGCCGCCGCCGGACGGAATGTGCATGTCCAGAATAGTGTCGCCTTCCTTTATGACGCATTCCCATTTATCCAGAGGCAAGGCCATCTTTTTATTGAGCGCATATCCGCAAGGAGATATAAGATATCCTTCAGCCGATTTGTCATTCTCGACGTACGAAGCGGTCCAGGCGTTTTCCTTGTCGAATACATCGCCTGTTCCATCAACAAAGCCTTTTCCGTTGTAAGTCACTCCGTCCTTGGACAAGGCTACGACTTTTCCGGTCTCGCGATTTTTGAAAACTTTTCCGAAGTTTTCGACTTTTCTCAGCTTGTACTCCATGCGCCCCAGCCTGAAAAGTGTTCCTGCCACATACTGTCTCAGCCACGCGAGCTGTCTTGGCAAAAGTCCTATTCCGGTGCCTCCCTGAATGTAATTGTTGCAAAAACAGTTTACCTGCTGGCAAGTGTCGCGGGTAATGTTTTCCGGAATTCCCAGCTCGCGATGAGTTGCTTCAACTTCCGGAGCCATGGCTAAAGCGACCAATAGATAAATTTTTCCTAAAATTCCGTCCTGGCCTTTTTGAGGCCATTCTGTGAACGTTTCGATTATGCGGTCTTCGAAAAGCTGATAGTAGCAATGCCAGGCAAAGTTGGACAGCGCAGCGCTTGCGGCTATTTTGGCGGCTGCTTCGCGAAGCGAGTATAAATACTTATCAGGCAGGTTGCACAATTCCATGTTGGATTTGATATTTTCAGGCTGCAGGAAGGCAATGCTGTTTGGTTTTTCCAAAAGCGAGTCATTCCATCCCGGTGAGACCGGGTTGTAAAAAGATTCATCCAAGCCAAGTTCTTCAAGCATTTTTTCCAAGTCCATACCCTTATTCCTGTCCTATTGTCTCTGTTTATTTGAAGGCTTTCCAGCCTGTTTATGAAACTGTTTATACAAATCAAAAGGAGAATTGTCCCTTTTTACCAATTTAATTTGTTCGACTAATTGTTCAATGCGCGATTTGACAATAATTCCGCCTTTTTCAGCAGAGGCTTTTGTTTGGCGCTCCGTTTTTATTTCAGCTTTGTTAATGTCTATTGTTTTTTTGGTTCAGAAAAAAAAACTTGTCGATTGCCGGAAGGCGCATTTTCTTTTAAAAAGCGCTATATTGTCTAAGAAGGAACAAACAGCAATAATTAAGGCTATCTGATAATAATGCGCCCTCTTTTAATATGGACATATCACCGGATTCTGCCCGGGCCTTTCAAGGGCGCGGTCGACTTGAGTTCTTTTTCAGGGCAAATCGAATGCCTTCGCAAGGCTGGCTATGAGTTTGTTGACACAAACGGCCTCAAGCGTTGGCTTGACGGAGAACTTGACCGCTCGAAAAGATACACTATGCTTACTTTTGACGATGGCTGGGCAGACAATTTAATCTGGGCTTCTCCCGTATTGCGCGATGCGGGAGTCAAAGCTGTGATGGCTGTGAACACATCGCTTGTGAATCCTGAGACGCGCGATTTTCTTATTGAAAACAATCCTGAAAAGTTTCAAATCGTCGAATCCAAGAAGGCGCTTGGAGACGCTGTGTATAAGAGAGACTACAGCTCATTTCTTTCCTGGGAGGAGCTTGGAAGGGTCAAAGAATCCGGCGTGTGGGATATTCAGGCTCACGGCAATTCGCATCTTGGATGCTATCGGGATCTGAAGAGTGTGCGCGGATTTTATCCTGAATTTAAGCATTGGACAATGGAGCATGCTTTGGGCGAGCCGCCTTTTCACGGCGCGCCAAGGGCGGAGTTTGAAAGTATTTTGAGCGCTCCAAACACTGTTATATCGGAAGACTTGAAGCTGAAGCTTAAATCAACTGACGGCGACGTTGAAAGACTGAAGGCATGTATTGAGTGTTCTGATGCCTTGAGGCAGACCGAGTCGGAAGACGAGTTCAAGCAACGAGTCAGGGAAGATTTGACCTGTTGCAAGAAATTGCTTCAGGAAAAGTTGGACGTTAATGCGGAGTCTCTTTTCTGGCCATGGGGGCATTTTTCCAGACTTGGGGTGGATGTAGGCCGGGAGTGCGGCTATGAGATGTTTTTTACAATGCATAAGGATGCAGTGACAGACAAAACAGACAAAACGGAAATTCCACGAATCGCCGCTCCCGAAAGCATTCGGCGGTTTAAAAAACAAAAGACGGTCTTTTCAAACCGTCTTTTTAGCAAAATAAGAAAAATATTTTCTTGAATCTATTTTACGCGCAGCGCCGCTGAGTCTTCAAAATCGTCATTCATCAGGTCGATGAAGAATATTCCAGTTATGACATCAACTATTTCCAGGGGATGAACGCCTATTCCTATATTGAACAGCCAGCCGACCCGTCCGCCGATAGCCCAGAAATCCTCAAGCCTGTCATTATAAATATTTTCATCAAATGACGCGAAATGCAAGTAAGGATGATCAAACGCATATTCTTCAACTGTTCCGAATGTGTTGTCGACATAGCGGTAGGATTTTGTCATGCATAAAAGATCAAGCTCCCAGCCTTCGGAATGCCCGCCGCCATATTGACGGCAATAGCCTTTTTTAAGGAAATATTTCTCGCCGCAGAAGCCCACCATCTTCATATAATTTGTCGCTTGAACCTGACCGACTATTTCAGGACCTACCCCGACTTCGGCGGTTATGATGTCAGTTGCGTCTATAAGTCTGTTTGGGATATATAAAAGGATAGATCGGCCGATTCTTGCCCATAAAGAGCGCTTTGCCGGGGCATCGCTGTCAGATGCGCCAGATGCGCGTGGAGATTTAGATTTTTTTGGTTTAATTATTTTTCTGCCTGCTGCCTGAAGCTCGTTTAGGGCTTTCTTTTCTTCTTTTTTCGCTTCTTCCAGTTTTTCCTTTGTGTTTAAATCATCTTCAACCAAGTCCTTGTTTTCTTTTCTTGCGTCGGCGTTTGAACTTGTGTCGGCTTCGCTTAAGGCCCTGTCGGATTTCTCGGTCTGCTTGTCTTTTTCATCTTCATCCGCCTCTTCCGTATCTTCTACTGCCTTTTCCGAATCCTTTACCGCTTCTGCGGCCTTTTCGTCTTTTTCCTCTGCTTCTTCGACAGATTCATCATCCGCCTCATCTTCTATTTTTTCCGCTTCTTTTTTTATGCTTCCATCATCGGCGAGAACAGCAAAAGAAGCCGAAAACATGATGATAATGGCCAGACACATTCTTTCTATCATTTTCCCCTATCCTTTCGTTAGATTTTAACTAAATTGAATTAGGCAATATAACATTGCTTGCTCAAATCGCAAGCAACGGTTTTTTAGTAATATTTTAGGTAATTGGACGGCGCCGTCAAAAGTCCTGAAAAATAAAAAAGCCGAAGGAGTCGGAATAAAAACCGGACTTTGTCCGGACGCAATCCAGCGGCGGAATCGCTGGTAGCCAAAGGCTAAAGCTGTTGGCGTATAAAAGATTGCGCGACAGCGCGCATGGCCTAATGTCAGAACTGCTGGCTGTTTTAAAGCGAAGCTAAAACAGGCAAATATTGCCTCCGCGCCCGTGCATTGGACTTTTGGCGGTTCCGTCTAATTGCAAAAATATTTGCGGATGTTCTTGTTTTTTTTATGATATTAGAGGCAATTGCAAATTAAATCTGGACTTGCTTTGAAAATCAATAGAAAATGCAGTTAATTATGCAAAAGAAATTGCAAACAGAATATGTGGCATATAATTGATGAACGAAGAAAATAATCAGGCATCTAAAAAACAAGGTCAGGAGCCGGAATTTTCAGATATTCCGATTCTTGGCAATCCTTCTGCACATAATAAGGCTGAGAGTCGGGGCGCGGATACAAGCTCTTCCGATCCTCTTTCGTCATATACTAACATGCTTAAGAGCGACACCGCCACGTCAGAGTTTTCATCGGAAAATACAGAGACCAGCGTTTGTTCGGAGCACGAGACTGTTCCTATTCCGCCTTCTGACGACACCTTTGAGTCGGAAGAGTCGGAAGAGTCGGACGGCGATGATATTTTATCGGCTGAATTCCTTAAGAAACAAAGGAGAAAATGGGAGAAGACTGCCCATAAACGAAAAAAAGGCGACTGGAATTATAAAAAAATAGTTGTTTTTTTGGCTCTTCTCGTGCTTTTGTTGCTTGGGGCAGTTTTTGGCGTGTTCATGCTTTTGTTTTCAGAGGAGCAGTCGCAGCCTCAGCCTCAAAAAGCTCCAAAAACAAAGCCTGTTGTCGCAAAAACGAAAGAAAAGAAGAAGTCTGAAGACAGCAAAGCCGCAGCCAAGGCTTCAGGGGAGGATAAACAGAAGAAAGCCAAATCTCCTTCAGGTTTGAACGGGAAGCTGGCGTCAGTGGAAAAAGGGAAAGACAAAAAGAAAGAGCTGTCGCCGCCGGCAAAACTTAAGAAAAAAACTTATTCTGAATTCATTTCCATATTAAAGCCGCTTATCGCAAAAAATAAGGACGAAGAAATTGAAAAACAGTGCCTTGCCGTTTTAAGCGATCAAGGGGAAGACTCGACGCTTCAGATAAAGATTCAGGCTTATTTGCTGACGCACAGCGATGCCAGCATTGTGCACGAGATTTATAAACAATGGATAAAAAATAAGCCGGACTCGGCTCTGGCAAATTACCTTTACGCGAAAACGCTGGGCTCATCAAAGCTTGCCATTGAGCATTATCGCAAGTCCATTGAGCTAAATCCCAAGCTCTATATGAGTTATTTTTCCATTGCGTCTATTTTTGCCGGAGAGCGCGATTGGGTAAAAGTGGCGGAGGCGTATTCTGATCTTCTTAAGCAGAATCCGACCGACTCCAAATGCAGAAGGCTTCTGGCGCAGGCAAAGATAAGGGATGGCAAGGGCAAAGAGGCAGTGGAGGAATATGAAGAATATTTGAGAGGCAAAAAACTGTCATCCGCCGAGATGGCATTGAAGCTCATAAAGCTGGCTCAGAGTCTGCCCAAAGCGGGAATGGCTAAAAAATGTCTGGGGGAAATAAAAAAAGACAAGGCCCTTGCCGATGAATATCAATATTATTCAGTGAGGCAGAAGGCTATATACGGAAAGCTGTCTCTGACTGATTTCAAGGAATGGTATCCTAAGCCCTTAAAAGAATTCCATGTTATCTACCTTCTTAGCAATGACCGGACTAAAAAAGTTAAATTTCTTCCCACGGCCCCTGCTGAGTTTCCTGATTTCTGGAAGGTTTTTTTGGGATGGAAGGCCAATCTTGGCAGTTGGAAAGTTCAAGCAAAGCAGATTGAAGAAAAATATAAAAATAAAAAAGACAAAACAAGGGGCATAATTGCGGCTTTATGGCTTGAAAGCATCTCGCCCAAAGAGGCTTTGGCTGAAATAAAAGCCTGTCCGCCTGAAAGCGATTCGCTGTTTTACTTTATGATGGCGGAATACTATAGGAAAAAAAAGAAAAAGAAAAAGGCCAAGCAGTTTTACATAAAAGCCTTAAGTAAAAATGGAAATATATATAAGTCATTAATAAAGCATTATAGAAAAAAATTATAAAGATTGAAAGGCAATGCGCTATGTTTGAGCAGCTTAAGAAAAAGTTAAAAGAATTTGGACAGGAGCATCTTCTCGCATTTTGGGACGAATTGAGCAATGGCGAAAAAGAAGAGCTGGCTTTACAAATAGAGGCGATAGATTTTGTCTATATGGATGAATTGATAAAGCATTATGTGTTGCAGGTCCCTGAAGCAAAAATATCCAATAACCTCAAGCCTGCTCCGTATTTTTCGCTCACGCCTAAAGACGAGGCCCAGGCGCAATTGCTGAAAAAAGCCTTTGCCAAAGGCGAAGAACTGCTTAGAAACGGCAAAGTAGCCGCGCTGACCGTTGCCGGAGGGCAGGGCACGCGCCTTGGATTCGACGGACCTAAGGGCACATATCCGATAACTCCAATTAAGAAAAAGACTCTTTTTCAATATTTTGCGGAATCCATTGGCCGTGTCGGCAGAAAATACGGCAGCGAAATGTCATGGCATATTATGACAAGCCAGCTTAACGACAAAAGCACCAGAGACTTTTTTGAAGAAAACAACTTCTTTGGCCTTAATCCATCAAAGGTTTCATTCTTTATGCAAGGCACAATGCCGTGCTTCGGATACGATGGCAAGATCCTGTTGGCTTCAAAAAGTTCCCTTGCTCTGGCTCCGGACGGACACGGCGGCACTTTGCTGGCTCTGAGAAAATCAGGATCTCTGGATCAGATGAAGTCAGAAGGCGTGGAATATATTTCATATTTTCAGGTAGACAACCCGCTGGCGTCGGTGGCTGATCCGCTTTTTATAGGGCTTCACTGCCTTGAAAATTCAGAGATGAGCGCGAGAATGCTGCCAAAAACCGGGCCTTACGAAAAATTAGGCAATTTTTGCGTGAGTGATGGAAAACTCGAGATCATTGAGTACAGCGACATGCCTAAAGAATTGGCCGATGCGAAAAATGAGGACGGCTCACTGCTATTTCTGGCGGGAAGCCCGGCTATACATGTGATCAGCAGGGATTTTGTGGAACGCCTTACCGCGGCGGGACATTTGAACATGCCATGGCACCGCGCGGACAAAAGAGTTGATTTTATGGATGAAAACGGAGTAAGCGTGGTCCCCGAAGAGATAAACGCGGTAAAGCTTGAGTCATTCATATTTGACGCGCTTCCCTTGGCTGGACACACAAGCGTCCTCGAAGCAAGGCGCGAAGAGGAATTTGCGCCAACTAAAAATCCCACAGGCGTGGATTCGGTTGAAAGTTGCCGCGCGATGCTCATTGCCAGAGATGCGGAACGCATGGAAAAGGCGGGCGTTGAAGTCCCCCGCAAGGCCGACAATTCCCCTGACTGCGTTATTGAATTGTCGCCGGCCGTGATTATTGACGACCAGGATGCGGTTGAATACGCAAAAACGCATCAGATTAAAATCTCACGCGGAGAGGAGTTATGTGTCGAATGAATAGAATCCTGAAAATTAACACAAATGACATCCTTGAGGATGCCAAGCTGGCTTCCAAAATCATAAATTCAGCATG
>CAZYVR010000196.1:0-10780 GCA_964651145.1 uncultured Victivallales bacterium
CAAAATTTGTCCGTCTTCAAATAGCGTTTTATAAAGCAGTAAAAAAGGGCAACCCAAAGGCGCTTGTGTTTAATGGCGACCCATGCAATATGAGGCCTGACGGCGGCATTAAACTAATTGACCGTCTTTTGACGGCAATTGACGGAGAAGTCAAATACGACTTCATCGGAATTCATACGTACAGGGCCAAGCCGGAGGATCCGGATCTTGACTCAGATGTTGACACATTATTAAAAATGCTTGCCAAGCATGGCTATAAAGACACTCCCGTATTTTTTCCTGAAGGAATGCACTGGGGGCCTTACAATATTCCTCAATGGGGAATTGCCTCCGCCAGTTGGTGTCCGCCGGAAACATGGATATATGGGGCTCTTTCGTATGACATGGGCTGGACTGAAAAAATTTCTGCCGCATGGCGCGCCAGAAGCTGGCTTGTGGGTCTAAAATATCAGGATAGAGTGAAATCGATGATGTCTGCCAGTTTTGAGCACAATAATTTTGATATCGACATTGATTTGACCCCTTTTGCTACGCAGAAAATATCAAATACATTGGGATGCCTTCTTGGCGATGCGCGCTTTAAAAAAGACATACGCTTTGCGCCTTATACGCGCTGTTACATTTTTGAGGACGCTCAAAAACGGCCTGTTGCGGCTGTGTGGAATTTTCACTCGAAGGTTGACGCAGGGAAAGTAAAAGCGCCATTGGCTGAAGCCAATTTTAAAGGCCAGAAGCTTGAAGTGTTTGACTTGATGCAGGCGAAGCGCATACCTGAAAAAGACAAAAAAGGCAATATAATATTTCCAGTTTCATCGTTTCCGCTTTTCTTCAGGGGAAAGCCCGGCGATTTCAACAAAATGGCAAAATCATTCGAAAATGCAATTATGATTTCAGGAGATGCCTGTGCGCCAGTGAAGGTCGCAGGAAAGCCATTGTCCCCAGATAAAATGTCAGTGACAGTGCGGAACATGCTTTCAAGAAAATTTGCGGGCAATTTGTTCGTGAATGGGAAAGAAAAGCCAGTGACCGCGCAACCTTCCAGCGTTGTCAACATTGAGTTCGATTTGCCAGTAGAATTAAAAGATGACAAAATTATAAAAGAAAAAATTGAATTGCTAATAACAGCCGACAAAAGCAGGTTTGCAAATGACTCTAGTTTTAGAGGTTTTATTTGCCGCAAAACTGCAACTCCAATAAACATCGATGGAAACATTGACGATTGGAAGAATGCTCCATCAATAAGATTTCTAAATAGAACTATATCGGATAAAAATTGTAAAACAGTTTCCAATGGCGATTTTTCAGGCATATTCAAAGCTGTTTGGAATGAGAAAGGGATTTACCTTTGTCTAGAAATGAAAGATGACAAATTTTCACATGAAGAATACAAGAATACTTATCAGCGCTGGAACAATGACAGCTTGCAGATATACTTCGATACACTCTGTGACGCTAGGCTCAGGAACACACTTGGATATGACATCAATGACTATGACTATCTTGTGTTGCCATCTGCAAACGGCAGAAAATCTATTGTGTTCCGTAATCATTCTCCTGACTGTCAGCTTACTTTAGGGACGGCAGCTCCTGAAAACCACACTGTTGAGCCTAACATCAAGTCAGCCTTTAGAAAAACAAGCGATGGTTATGTTTACGAAGTATTTTTCCCTGCAGAATACTTGTTGCCGATAAATCTAAACAAAGGCTCTTCTTTTGGATTCAGCCTTTTTGTAAATGACAGAGACACTGATAAAAGCGTTGAATCAAGTTTGACTTTAACTCCCGAGGGAACAGGCTCACACAATAAGCCGCGCCTCTGGCCAGTTATGCTGCTTTGGGAATAAAAACTATAAACCTTTTTACTGCCTTAAAATATTAAAATAATGGACATAAAAGTAGGACAAATAAATGGACAGAAATATACTTAATGAGAAGAGGTCGACGGAATGAAAAAAATGATCATATTTCTTGTTTTTCTTGTGCTTGTTTCAGGGTGCTCAAAAAAGATTAATAAAAATTTTAATAAAAAAGAAGCCCTGGAAAAGGCTTGGAAGTATTTTCGCTGGACAGAATACAACAAAGCCGTCGATACTTTTCAAGAGGTGCTGGACGCATCGAAAAAAGGAAATAACGAGCGCCTTTTTGCTCTTTACGGACTTGGAACCGTATGGGATCTTCGGCGACCAGACAGAGACACTATTCTTGCTTGCAAATATTACTCGAAAGTAATTGAACTTTCTCCTGAAAGCGAGATAGCCTCATGGGCCAGCCTTTCTCTTGCCAGAATGAGGCATGTGGTGTCTGTGGGCACGGAGATAGATGTTGAAAATGTGTGCCGGTTATATTCTGAAATAGAAAAAAAATATTCCGGTTTCCCTGTTGCTCAGGAGGCATTTTTATATAGGCAGTCTTTGCTTATATCGTCAATGGACGGGGACCAAATAAAAGTGGCCATCAAAAATTTAAAATCATTCGTCAAAGCTAATCCTAACTCAAAATACATAAGCATGGCTTGGCTCCTGATGGGAGCAGCCTGTGATATTGAAGGGGATCCCGCTGGATGCCGAAAGGGCAAGATAAACAGACTGAAAACGGCGGAAGTAGATCCTGCTAATCCCAGAACAAACAATTCCTGGCAATATTGGCAAATTTCCACAATTTCTGAATTCGAAATGGGAGACTTTAAAACTGCCCGGGAATATTATATGAAATGCCTGAAAGAATATCCTAATGACATGAAAACTCATGGAGTGAAGCTTGCCCTGAAAAGGATGGATAAAATAGAAAAAGAATTAATCAAAAAATGAAAGAAAGGCTCTGATGAAAACTGCCCTCAAAAATATTATAAAATATTTTCCCATTGCGCTAATAATTGGCACATATTTATGGTCTGTTATATCTATATCTATTCACAGCAAAAATACTCCAGAAACTGATGAAATTATTATAAGAATAGGTCATTGGCAGCTTGAGCCAGGGGTTAGAGAAGCCTTCGATAAGCTTTTAGTTGAATATCAAAAAATACACCCAAAGGTGCAAATTATACAAGACGCCATACCCAGCACTACTTATGGGCAATGGGTCAGCACTCAGCTTATGGGCGGAACTGCTCCTGATATTATACAGGTCGGCGGCGGTTTGCCTTCGCCGATATGGCTGTCATACTTTAACCGGTATTTTCTGAGGCTTACATCAAATGTCTGCAAGCCCAATCCTTACAATAAAGGAACTGAGCTTGAGAAAAAACCATTGAGATTAACCTATAAAGATGGAATGCTCAGCGGCTACAACTCTGAAATGCAGGAATATGTAGGAGTGCCCTTAAGCATTGCTTCTGTAAGAATTTGTTACAATAAAGATCTCCTTAAAAAACTTTGCGCATTGAAAAAAGAGCCTGCCGACTACCGTTCTTTTTTGCAATGTTGCAGGGAAATAAAAAGCAAGAAGGACAAGCATGGGAAATTTTACACACCCATCGCAGCCTCAAAATATCATTTTGACATGTGGGACAAAGCGCTTTTTGAGCCGATAACATATTCAGCCCTTAAAAAAGCGGATTTTAACAGAGATGGATTGCTTGGAAACAACGAGCAGTACGTGGCTATAAAAAGCGGCATTCTTGATTTCAATTATCCGGCATATAAGGCCATGTTTCAAATGATAAGAGAAATCACTGACAATTTTCAGCCAGGATACACGGGCCTTCAGCGCGACGAAGCTGTTTTTCTTTTTGCGCAGCAGAAAGCTGTTTTTATGGCCGCTGGGACATGGGACATAAAGGGGATTAGAGAGCAGGCAAAAGGGAAGTTCGAAATGGGAATAATGGATTTTCCATTGCCTGCAAAAGAAGACCCTGTATATGGCCGCTTTGTGGAAGGGCCAAGATATGAAAGACTGGCCACGGGGTTTGTGTTTGGTGTAACAAAAGAGTCCAAGCATCCTGAGGAAGCCTTGGATTTTCTTCTTTTTCTTGCAAGCAAAAGAGGCAACGAGAAGCTTAATAAGATAATAGGCTGGATACCAGCTATTATTGGGACCTCTCCCGCTCCTGGCCTTGAAATCTTTGAGCCTTCCACCGAGGGAGTTTACGGAGCTATTAATCTTTACCTTGGCGGAGAGACCTGGATAAAATGGCTGCAGCTTTTGGACCTTTATAAAATAAACAAGTTGAGCTATGAGGAGCTTGCGGGGCAATTTTTGCCGTTTTATAAGGAAAGGGGTTATGTCGATTTTATAGAGCAGAGCAAGGACTGGAAGCGTGGCGTCGAAAAGACTGAGCGGTTTATCGCTGGATTTCGTGGTTTGATGCTTACTGGCGCCCCGCAGGAAGCCAAAACAGCTGGCATAAAATACAGGAAACTTATTTCCACGCTTTTAAGCAGAGAAATAAGCAGGGCAAAATTGGCTGCGTCAATAAAAAACAACATAAAACCCAACAAATATGGCCCTTATGAATACAAGCCGGAAGTGCTTGAAAAGGTGCGTAAAAACTTAGCTAAATCACATACAGAAAAATAATTACAGATTACAGGAAAGAGGAAATGCAATGGCTGTTAAAAAAATTAAATGGCGCGACATTATACATCACTGGGAAATATATTTTTTTATTCTTCCCACATTAATTGCCATAGGCCTTTTTCAGTATTGGCCTGCCGCAAGCGGAATTTTTCACAGTTTCTATCGTTGGAACGGAGCTGACATATCTGAGTTTGTGGGACTAGGCAACTTTGTCGACTTGCTTTCAACAAGCACATTTTGGAATTCATTTGAGGTTGCTTTTACCCTTGGAGTCTGGGAGGTGTTTAAAATGATCCCAGCCATTCTTGTGGCTGTTTGCATACATCGTTGCACCTCCATGAAAATGCAGTTTTTTTATCGCGTTCTTTTTGTCGTGCCCATAGTGATTCCCGGGCTTGTTGTTGTCCTTATATGGCGCTCTTTCTTCTTTGAAGCCACAAACGGATATTTAAATAATTTCTTGTTTTCAACCGGCATTTTTGACCTTTTATGCCATCTTGATAATTTTTTCGGTTGGGGCGGATTATTCGTTCAAGGGCAGAATCCTATTTGGTTAGGCGACCCAAACCTTATACTTGTCGCGTGTGTAATATGGGGGTTTCCATGGGTGGGCTCCTTTGCCGTGCTTATTTATTTGGCAAAACTTCAATCGATAGACAAAAGCGTTTACGAAGCCGCAGCCATAGACGGAGCCGGATGCTTCAGCAAATTTACAAAAATAGAAATGCCCCTCTTAATGGGAACCATTCACATGACAATGGTTTTTGTCATAATAGGGACAATTAAAAATGCAGGGATGATCCTTGCTCTTGCTGGCATTGAAGGAGGGCCGGGAGGAAAAGCCACAGTGCCAGTGCTTTTTATGCTGAGAAAGGCATTTATAGAACAGAAAATGGGATATGCCTGCGCCGTAGGAATAGTCCTGACTGTAATCGTTATGCTCCTTCAGAAAGCTAGCAGTCTGATGCTTGTTTGGGACACGCTTCCCAAATGGAAACGAATTATGATAAGATGCATGGCAATTTCAGGCGCTGCAATTTTGCTTGCTGTCGGGCGCTTTCAATTTCTTGGATATATATTCATTATTCTTGCTTTTCCGTATTTTATTTTCGCATGGGCAAAAGATAAAGCGTCAGATTTTATAAACAGCTTTCGTAAAGCGGACAAAAAAAGAAAAGCTTATGCGGATAGTCTCTACCATAACATTGTCAGAAAAACATCTGAAATATTTTTGAGGTCGGCAAAACATCTTGCAGTGTGGGGAGTGCTTTCTTTTGCGTTCCTTCCGCTTGCACTTATGCTCATCGTAAGTTTGAAAACGAATCGGCAGTTTTATGAAGCTCCGGCGACGCTTTCTGCTCCTTTTCACTGGGGGAACTGGAAATTTGCTTTTGAGAGTGTTATGCCAGCTCTTGCAAACAGCATATTCATATCTTTTTCCGCAACGATTCTGGTGGTGTCTATGGCTCTTTTGGCGGCGTATTTCTTCTCAAGATTAAAAATGCCTTTGTCGTCTTTTTTCTGGAACGCTATTCTTATACTGATGGTGATGCCGACTATAGCCAATCTTGTTCCGCTTTTCAGGATACTCAAAAGCATGGGATTGCTGAACACTCTCACTGCATTGGTTATTGTTGGAGCGTCAGAGGGCGTTGTGGCGGCAATTTTTATCTTGCGCCGTTTTATAGCCGACATTCCTGGCGACTTGTTTGAAGCTGCGGAAATTGACGGAGCCGGACATTTTAAACAATTGATGGTCATTGTTATTCCACTTTCAGGCCCAATCCTCGGCACGGTCGCGGTCATGCAGTTCATCTTTCAATGGAATCAGTTCATCCTCCCGCTTGTTGTGATAAGAGACAAAGAGCTTCTGCCAATCACAGTTCAGCTACTTCGTCTTTCAGGAGAATACATAAAATTCTGGGGACCTCTGATGGCTGGATACTGCTTGGCGAGCATACCACTCATATTGCTTTTTGCGTTTTCGATGAAGCTGTTTGTAAAAGGCCTTTCCGAAGGCGCGGTCAAAGGCTGACAAATAAACATGGAAGGAGTCATAATTCCTTGAGTTCAAAAATACACAGCGAGCAATCTACGTCCAATTAATGCAGATTACTCGCTACGCACAAAACACTGTTTTTAGGGACTCAATGAATTATGACACTTTTTTCATCATCTTTATTCAAATACAGGTAGACGCCTTCCAAAAGATTAATAGCTCCAGCTGAAGTGCAGAGTTTATAATCAGGAGTTTGAAAAAACTCCATGAAATTTTTAATTGTGGTTTCATTTGGTTTTCTTTTCGGAGATAGAAATACAGAGGTGGCAAGGTTGCCGAAAGAGCGCATAAAATCAGATGCCTTATAATATTCTAAGGTACACTTTGGGAGCATATACTGATAGCCATGCCATAACGATGATTCATGCAATCCTGTATTTTCTTCGTCGCGAATACGGAAAGGTTGATTGCGCCATGGAGTATTTATAGTGCAGAGGTTGCCTTGAAAAACGTTCAATTCTGTTTTCTTTTTTTCAAGTTCAAGTTCAGCAAGTTCCGCGCCGATGTTCAGGGCTTCCGCGTACTTACCGCGTAAATCATCTCTTGTTTCCACTTCATACAGAAGGCGAAGTGAAAACTGCATTTGTGACAGCGCTATATCCCACCAGCCGCACTTTCGGTCTATCTGCAAATTAAGCTCTATCCCGGATTCCGCATGCTTCAAATACATATCGCGCCAATGCTCATCTCCTGAAGCGTCCCATGCCGCGGCATAAAACATAGGAAGGCGCATTATCTCATGCGTGTCGCAATCCTGCATTTTTGAGACCATTGCTTTTTTCCCGTCCAGTCTAAGCAGGTTAAAATCATTTTCTGGAATTATAGTTTTTTTACAATATTCAGCGGTTGCTATAAGCAGGTCGCGCGCTTTTTCTTTTGATTTCTTATCGGATAGAGGCGAACGCCAGAATCGCCACACGCCATAGACAAACAGAGTAAACTGATCCCTTGATGAATTACTGTAGCATGACTTTTTGTCGCGCGGGGAAACGCTTCGCGCAACAAAGCCTTTCTGCCCATGAGCTTCCGCGCAAAGACACATCCCTTTAAATACTTTCTCTGCCAATTGTCGACAGGCCTCATCTCCTGTTTGTTCATGGCGCAGACAAATGACGTCCATCGCAACTCCGCCGTTTAGCATGCTGTCTTCCATGCCGGTTCCCCATCCGCAGGGATTGGGCGCTTGAAGTTTTATTTCCTCGATGGAGGGCAGATGTTTGAAACGTTCTTGATTATCGTGACTTGTTATGTAATCATAGAATAGATTTGTATTTGTCAAGAAAAGTTTATCCCAGATGAAATTCCATGCCTCGGTTATTTTTGCATCTATGGCGCTGTTCATTTTTTTATTCCTTTACGAGTTCATAGGCCGCGATTGCATTGCCATTAAGGTCAGTCTTAAGTGTGAATTGGGTTTTTCCATCTACAGTTTTCATTGGGACTTTCGCAAAGCGTGAACCGTCAAGGTTCAGAGCATAGAGATTAAATCCGCTGAAATCCCTGTTCAATGCCATTTCAGCCTTTCCCCTGCGCACCAGAAGCGGAAGGGAGCCGTTGTTTTCGCAGGTGTTCATATCAGGACCGCTGAATCGCATATTGCTGTTTTTTGTGTCAGTGAGGTGAAGAATCAGTATCCTGCCACTTTCCGCAAGCGTTTTTTGATCGTCAATGCTGGCAACGAGAAATGCCCCGAATGTCAATTTATTGGCAACGGAAGCGAATTCGCCCTTAAGCTCCCGATCTGCTTTCAGGACAAATCCCTCGCTTAAAGGAGTGGAAACAAGAAAACTGTTCGCCTTGCGCTCAAGACAGATCTGGCCTGTTGAGCTTTTGAAAATATCGAGGTTGGACTCATAGCTGCCTTTCGGAAGCAGTTTATCTTTCTGCATGAGTTTCAGGCCTTCCAGAGGCGTCTTTGACGAAATGTACGGGAGTTGAAGTTTTATTTTTTCCCAAATCTTCTCATTCCCCATCAGAGCGCGGCTTCCTTCCGGCAATACAAGCGGTTTCTCGGGATCTGCGACCAATACTCCAGTTCTTCCTATCAAACCCAGGCGATTCGGCAATGGCGGAAACTCATCTGTGTTCTCCGGGTTCTTTATATAATCACTGCTGACAAGGAACGGATAGACCACTTTCGATGCTTCCACATCGCCCCGAAGGAAAAAAGCGATTCCGGCGCGTTCTGACAAAAGGCGAAGCGGATCGTTTACGCTTGGGAAAAACCAATCCAGAGCTGATTCAGACTTTTGCAACTGCTGGGGAGCTTGCGCGTAACTAAACCGACAAAGACCGCTCCAGTCCTGAAGCGACGCGTATGCTCCGGTAAGAAATGCCCCTTCTACATTATAAGAGTTGGGATTTGTATAGTCCCACTCAGTGATTGTGAATGGTTTATTCAGAATGCGGGAAATAAACATGCTGGAAACTCCTCCAGCATAACATCCTATAGAGCTTTGATTCATTACGACATACGGCAAAGAGTTGAATTTTCCATTGGGAAACAGCGGGTGCGCCCAGTAGAAATGGTTGTCAGTAAAATCGTATTTGTCCCGCATGAGCGCAAGAGGGATAGAGGTCTGGTAATTCTGTTCGGTAATAGGAATTTTTGTGCCGATTTCCTCTTTCATAAAACGCCGCAGTTCTTTATAGGTTCGGGCATAGATTTCTGAAAGAAAATTTCTCCAGTGGTGACCATGGTTGTCTTTAGAGATCTTTATATTCCGCTCTTTGAGATATTTATCAAACTTTTTCTGGAACTGCTTTTGTATGAAAGCACTCCGGGTGGCGGAATTGAAGATGGTTCCTTCATTTACAAGGGACAGGGTTGCAATAGCCGGTTCATCTTTCCATGCGAAGCCAGTATATGGGTTTACATGATTCATTAATCCGGATGTATATGACTTGTAATTTTCAAGCGCGCTTTTGCTTACAAAGATCAGGCCCTTGAAGTCCTTATGATTTATTTCCTCATCCGGAAAATCGGCAAGCTCTCCTTTGGTTATATGCCGTGTTCCGAAAATATCGAAAGTAATATATATGCCGCGTTTCTTGAACGCCGCGACAAGGTAGTCGAGCTTATCCTGAAACTCCGGGCGCGTTTTAACATTGCCGTTTTCAAATATTACGGATTGCGGAATATCGAACATATGCAGTCTGATGATGTTGTATCCGATCGCCGCGTAATTGTCAGCCATTTTGTCTACTGCCTCATGAGACAGGTAGTGTACCCAGTATACAATATTTGAGCCATAAAAACGGAATGGAGCGCCTGGCTTGTCCTTTAATTCAAAATGGTTGCCTCTGCATACTACTCTGCCAAACTTGCCGGCCGGCTTGTGTAGCATCCCGGAGAAATCAATAGCGCTTCCGGGCTGGATGCTGGCGGGATTTTTAATAGGCAGCCAGTTTTCGTCCGCCTTGATCGTTACCGGCTCTACCACTTTCGGATCAATGCGTGTGTCAGAAAGAGTCGCTCCTACTATAAGCCAGTTGCAGTTATTGCGTGAACTTATGGTGAGTTTTAGCAGGGATTTGCCGGAAAGTTCAATGCGAGTGACATACAAACCCACAGGGGCGCTTGCATTGCTGGAATGCCAGGCTACGGATGCGTTTGGCAGGGCATGCGGCATCCAGAAGTCGTGGACGTCGACGCCGCTGGCAAAGGGGAAGACCAGAGTTTGTTTCTCCACATTCTCTCCACAGTCCATAAGGCATGACAATTCCCCTATCTCTACACCCTTTTTTGCCGGGAAAGAAAGGGCGTGAAGCAGATACAGATACTTTCCTTCAGGACGTTTTGGAAATTCTATAACTGTGCTGGAAGGCGCGAACGGCATTCTTTTGCTTTTCATGGCTATGCATGACTTGCCGTTGTTTTTTGACGGATTGACGATATCAAATTCCAGCCCCTTAAAAGAGAGCTTTCCCACAGGAAGGCTAGTCATATCATTATCCGGGCCCTGATCAGTCCAGCCGCCTTTGCCATCACCCGCGACTTCATCCGTAAATCCCATGTTCATTGCCGAGCGCATGTCAAGCGGAATGCTTTTCAAGGGCTTCCGCTCCATGACGCAATCAAACGTTGAATTCTTGATGATGCCTTCAAATGGCGAGAAGTGGATTCTCAATTCCCAGCCCGGCGCGTGATAAGCGCAACAGCATAAATATTCATAAAATACTTTCCCATATTCCCACGCCTAC
>CAZYVR010000197.1:0-10729 GCA_964651145.1 uncultured Victivallales bacterium
TAAAGACGCAGAGAAAGCTATGATTCCTCGGAACAAAGCGCAGAAGAGGCGTTTTTTCTTTAATGAATCCTGCTTTAACAAAGATGGATATGTTCCGATAGATGGTTGTCTTCGCGTGAATTGCATTTCGTTTGCGAGCCTTTTCATAGAATTCCTGCAAAGTGTATTTTCCTTTCATGGCATTAATGACTCGGAGCAGTAACTCTCGTTCTGGAGTGTAAATACGTCCCTGCTTTTTTAGCTCATTCCGCAACACTTCTACGTTCTCTTTATGTCCCATTCCAATCACCATCCAATAAAATTTTCAGTTCATATCTTAACACGCTTAGTCCTTTCAAGCAAGATGTTTTTCTGAAGGAGCTATTTTTTTCTTGAGCTTTTCTTTTTCCTTTCGGGGATGATTTTGCTGAAGTTTAGTTTTAACATCAGAGGGACAAGGCGTTTTTTCCTGAGAAGGGATTTCTCTTTGCGGGCCAGAGTTTTAAGGATGAATTTATAGCTTTCTGCCTCTTTGGGGAACTTGAATCTCAGCTCCAAGCATTGGGCGTGAGGATTATAATTAAGTCCTATTTTGCTTACGGGGAGCTTGGTGAAGGGAATAATAACAGATAGCAGCGGTTTGAAAATGTCTTCATCATTTAAGTGAGGCAAAAATCTGGACATCATAAATTGAGTTCTTTCCAGTTCCTTTTTTATTATGCGGAATGCCATGATGCCGCCTTTCAGGGCGTTCCAGCCTTTGGCTCGGAATACTATTTCGCTTTTGCCATTTACAAGCGCAATGTAATCTTTGAATTCAACAGGGTCCTTGAAATAATAACGGTACTCAGAGTATGATTCCGGCTTGCCAAGGAAAGTGAACGAAAGCGAGTCGCGCCCTGTTTCAATCCTTGAGTTTTTGAGTCCTGAACTTCCATTTTTCTTGTGATTTTTGCCCCATACGGCAAAGCCGTTTAATTCGAAGGATGCGCTTCTTCCTTTGCGGAATTCGTGTCTTTTGCTGTCAGCCAGGAAACAAATATTGCCCCAGTATGGCGGTCTCACTTTCTTTGTCAATGGCACAACGACTCTTTGCCAGGCGTCTGTTTTTAAGTCGGCTTCGAAAAATTTTCCATTGAAATAGAATCTCAAAGACGTGATTTTTCGTCTTGCCTTTTTGTCCAGGCGCGGATATATCCAGAAGCTCAGAAGATCAGCGTCGTTAGGCCCACCTCCAAAATAGAATCTTATGCCTTCGTTTCCGTCAGGTTTGCCCTTGGGATAGCATATTTCAATGAGGTTGCTTTTTGCGTCCCATGGAACGACATTCAAGGCTCCAGCAATTTTGCCTTTTGTCGCCGGAATCTCCTGCCCCGTGTAGTTTTGCCCCTCCGGACTTATCATTCCGTTAGGCCATCTAATTCGGGTTCTTATTAAGCCTGTCGCAGGGCGTTTTGAGGTGATTTCAAGCTCATTTTTTCTGAATTTATTTTCTTTGTGCTTTTCCTTGGTTAAGAGGTCTACCATTTTCAGCGGCTTCTGGGCGTTTGCCTTTGCAAGCCTGATAGTGACAAGACTGGGCAGATGCATTTTTGTTTTGAAAACACCATTCTTTACTTCCATTGTCTTTTCTTCTGTTTTCAGCGTTTCGACATCCTTGAATGGCGAATTTGTCTCAACAAATCCCTGCGTTGTTTTTACCGTTGTTTTGCCATCCCATGGAATAGGGCACATTATTTCAACCTCTTCTGCATTGGGCCATTTTGCGGATGCCTGGATAGTGATAATATCTTCTGTGTTCTGGACCGCCACGCAATACGCCCCATTCAAAAAGCGATTCTGAGAGACTGGGAGAATATTGCAGGCAACTTTCACAGGGGTCCCTTCAAAAAGAGGCGAAGTTCGCTTCAATCCTTCCCATGAAAGTTTTTCGTTTCCTGTCAATTCATCAAAAAACTTGCCTCCTTTTATCACGTCCTTGAGAATAATGTTGTCGCCGCCTTTGCTCAGCCACTCTGTGATGAAGTTAGGCTCCCTGGAAAGGTATTTTTTCTGGAAAGAAAGCCCCCGGTTTGCAGTGTCTTTTGCCGACCACATTCCCCATATATCATTGGGGTATTTTATATTTATTTTATCGCCCAGGTAAGGCATTGGCTCTTTATGTTCATCGTAAAGCCTCACATTGCATAAATTTGAATCTAAAATATCCGCGACTGGGGAGTGTCTTTCTATCGTTCCTTTAAGGTTTTTATTCTCTTCAGGCAATGCCCAGAAATAAACAAAATTTCCGCATGCCGCCACTGCGGCTTCAAGCAGTATCTGATTTTCTCCTTCTATTTTTACTACCGGCTCTATCCCTATTTTCAAGTGGCGTTCAAGCCTTTTATATAACCTCACAAGATTTTTTTCGTATTCAGGATTGGCGTTTGCGACAATTTCAAAACGCTCCTTCAATTTATCCAAATTCATCCTGCGTCTCAGTAAACTTTGCCTTTCTGTTTCCAGAGCGTATTCGGAATCAGGGATAAAAAATGTGGAAAAATTATCTGCTATTTCATTGCTCACACAGGAAAAATTGATGATTCCTGTTTTGAAATACTTCCTGCGCTCAGGGGGCATTTTATCCAAATCCTCAATCGCCAGCCTCACAGAATTTCCAGTCGAAAACTCATCGAGTTTGAGCCAGTCGAAGCTGATGTTGAGATCGCCAGAATTCCTTATCTGCAATATATTGCTTCCGGCATCGAGGCTGATTTTGGGGATTAAAGCAGTTATAAAAGTGTTTTTGCTATTGACGCGCGCCTTCCACACGTCCTTGCTGTTTATAAGGATATGGAGCTTGCTTTCCTTCTCGCCGTCAAGCCCGGAGGCTATCGATATTTTCAGCTCAATATGGTTCCTGAAATTCTCAGGGACAAAGTCGTCCAGGTATATCGCCACTCGCTGATTTGGTTTTAAAACCTGCGGAAAATCCTCTTTTTTATTTACCCTTATCGTGTTCTCGTCGGAGTCATAAACGGCAAATTCTTCTTCCACGTGTTCGTCCTCAGGTGTTGAAGGAATGCAGTTGAACACCCCGAATTCCACCGCGTCAAATTCAGATATATATTTTGTCTTGGCTGACAGTATTTCATCATCTGTTTTTATATTGAAATCGGATGTTATTTTTAGCCCAAGGTCTTCATTTATGTCAATCAGGCTAACTTGCTTTTTTGCGTTCTCAACTGGCACAAAAGTTGGCAGATAACGGTAATAGACCTGAAGCATCAAGGCGCAGAAAGAAGTGCAGTAAATAGCCAAATCGTCCTCGTTTTTGAACAGCGATAAATTCTCGCCAAAACCTTTCCTGCTTCCAAGCGTGGGCGAAAGCCAACTCCCGTTATATTGCTGATTATCCAGCAAGGCCTTTTTCATCGACTCATTCCATTTTTTCCAGACTTGCCCCTTGCCTTTATGTCCCTGAAAAAGTGTTTGCGTTTGGTAGTACCATGCGTAAAGCGGAAAGTGCTGGTTGCCTTTCCAGCGGCATTGAAGAAGTGTTCCTCTTTTGTTTTTTTTTATCCACTTCAAGGCCTTTTTTGCAGCTGGCTTTTCTCCTGCTCCTAGTAGCTGCAGGCAGAGCGAACCCACCGGCGAAACTTCCGGCACAGCCTCAAAACGGCAAGCATTGAAGCCATAGCTAAATCCTCCGTCCTTTGCCTGGTGAACGGTTGTTATCCCCTCTTCGGCTTTGGTCAACGCCTCCTGCAAGCCTTCAACTTCAGAGCCTGAAATAGTCGCCGCCATCATCGCTTGGCAGTTCCAGCCGGCAAATGATAGATCGCATTTGGGCTCGCCTGGAATTATCTCTCTTTTCAGCTTTCCCGTTCCGGCGTCCTTCACCGCGTTTTGAGGAGAATTGTCATAGTTGGCGTTAAAGCTTCCGAATTTATTCTGGCCATTGACGATGGCTTTTATTCTTTTATCCATCGCCTTTTTTGCGGCAGGAATTAGGGTGATTCCGTACGCTTCGGAAAGAGCGTAAGCAAGGATGGCATGCCCGAACCCGTCTGCGCATTTTTCTATATTTTCCATCCGTGAAAAGTCGACAAGTTTGCGTATCCCTTTTCTAACTGTTTGCCCATATTTTGGGGAAAACGTCGTTTCGCCATGAGCGAGAAATGTCAGTACCGCAAGGCTGGATAGGACAACATTGCTCCCGTCGCGCAGATTCTCGCTTCCCCATGATCCATCCTCATTCTGCTTGGAATCAAGATACGCAAGCGCTTTTTCCACAGACGCTTCCGTTTCATCGCTGCCGCCGTGTTTTTTTAAGGCCTTCCTCCGTTTTGATGGTGTTCTGGATGAGAAAAACGCTGGAAATTTTAATGCCGAATCCCCAGGCAGGGCAGAAAGCATGTTGGGCATATCGACGGCAATTGTTATATCCTCCACATCAACATCGTTTGCGTCATCAATCTTCACATTTGTGTCGATTTCAGAAACAGCCTCCTCCGTGAAAGAGTTAACTTCCGTTGGGTCTTCCGATTTTTCCGGCGGCTTGGGTTCCGGGGGAATCTCCTCGATTTCTTTCAGCTCAAGCTTTATCACTTCCACGCTTATATAGGTGCGTTCTTTGGGCGGAGTAAAGACAACAGTGGAGCCGATTATAAAAATCAGCAGGACATGAACTGCAAAAGAAATCAGTATCCCGGCCTGTTGCTCAAGATGCTTAACATAGACCTTTACCGCTGCTAGCAGCTTTTGAAAAAGCTTGATGAAATTTATCTCAAAATCATCTTTACGCTCAGGTTTTTTTTCTTCCGGAGCAGATTTTCTGTTGCCGAAAATGTCGTCTGGCAAATTAAAATTGTTATCGTTTTCATCCATCTAAAAAAAGTGCCCCCGGTAGTAAACTTCCATGGAAAATACTCAACAATAGCCCTGCTTAAGGTGATTTCAAAGGACGGCTATTTTTTATAGACAGAAAATCAGGCCATCCTTTCCAACCTTTGTTTTTGTATGTTAGATGGGGCATGCGGGGTATATCGGCGGGTTTGGGAGCTTTTCCTGGTAATCTGTTTTTGCAATATTTATGCCAGTCGGTCCCTTTTTTTAACTTTAAGCTTCTCACATATTTTCTGGCGTCTTTAAAAGATTTGAAGTTTTTATTGCGAGGAGCGATATTGCCGGTCCCAAGAAAGTCACCCCATCCCTTCCAGCCTTTGTTCTTATACATGCTAGGTGGTGAAAAAGGAATGCCTTTAGGCTTTTTTCCTTTTTGGGGCATTTCTCCTTTGCAATATTTGCTCCATTCTTTTGAGTTTTTTAAATTTAAACTTCTTACAAATTCTTTGGCTTTATCAAAAGACCAGAAAACAATATTGCCATAGGAGTTTGTGTCGGTTCCCAAAAAATCTGGCCATGAAATCCACTTGCTCCTGTAAATCAGATAAGGCGCTGCTGGAATATCAGAAGGAAGAGAGCTTTTTCCGAATAATTTGCCTTTAGAAAGTTTACGCCACTCTATTGAAGTTTTCACTCCCAGTTCTCTGACATATTGGCAGGCTTCTTCAAAAGACCTGAAAGCTCTCTGGCGAGTGGCCACTCTTCCAGTCCCAAGCCAATCCCCCCAGTTGAGCCATCCTTTATGCTTATATCTCAGCTCTGGGAAAGCTGGAATATCGGCAGGTTTTTTCCCTTTTGAAGGCAACTTGCCCTTCTTGTATTTAATCCATTCTTCTTTGCTTTGCAGATTAAGACTGCGCACAAATCGCTTGGCTTTTTCGAAGCTGCGGCTTTCTCTAGGATCATGCTTCCCCAGCCAGTCATACCATGACACCCAATCATCATTGCTATAAACAGTGCTGGGAGTGTTGGGTATATCGTATGGCTTCTGTTCAAACTCTGGAATATCTCCCTTTATGAACTTTTGCCACTCTCCGCGCGATCCCAATTTCAATGATCTGACGTATTCGCGTGCCTCCTTAAAAGGAAGCCAACGGGAATTTGGTTTTGATTTCTTTTTCATGTTCATTAATGCAACAAACTGCAATTATTTGATTTTTCTCGATGAAAACATGTAAATTTAGCTTGATTCTAGGCTCTTTGCAACTTAGAATATCAATTCTATATTGCGTTTTATCGAATTGTGGAATATTGGGGCGGGGAATAATGGAAAAACTTTTGAATACGATTTTTGTGTGCGGCTTTTTGTCCGCATTTCCAATGTTTTCATTTGCAGACAGCAAAGCTAAACTTGAAAAACAATACAATGACGCAGTCGTTCTTGCTGATGTCAATCCTGATTCTGCAGTCAAAATCTTAAGCAATCTTTCAAAAAAGAAAAACCTCAGAATAAAATATTTGAGCAAGGCCCTCCTCGCTCAAATCTATCGAAAAGAAGGCAACTTAAAGAAAGCAAAAAAATATGTTTCCGATTGCCATGACAGCGCATTCCTCAATAAATCTAAAGAAACTGATTGTGGGACGGGTTTTCTGAGGGCATATCTTGAGCTGAGCTTGATCGAAATAGAAGAAGGCAATACGAACTCAGGATTAAGAAAATTGGCTTATTCTGAGAATAAGTGCAGTGGCTATGGAAAAGTTTTAACCTTGGTAAAGTTTGGAGAGGCTCTGATAATTTTGAACAAGACAGAAGATGCACTCGCTTATCTAGAAAAAGCCAAAACGCTTTGTTCTAAACAAATTGCCCAAATCAAAAAACTCGTTGCTGGACAAGCCAAAGAAAAAAACACAGACCTCAA
This sequence comes from uncultured Victivallales bacterium, assembly GCA_964651145.1. Taxonomy (GTDB): domain Bacteria; phylum Verrucomicrobiota; class Lentisphaeria; order Victivallales; family GWF2-45-14; genus CAZYVR01. The sequence goes on from CAZYVR010000197.1 coordinate 6,726, forward strand.
AGAATGGGAACAGCTCTCAGAAGAAATATTTGAGCTCCAGATGGACTTGCGCATTTCCCTTATAAAACTTAATCTTGGAGCTCAATACGCGCGGTACGTTTCCATGCGAGCTAACCTGCAAAGAGCAATGCGCTTGAAGAACAAAAAATTAAAAGAGAAATATCTGAAAAGAGCGGAATTTTTATCAGATAAAATGATAGAGGAAGACATTGCAACCATCTATGGCTCCTCTGCTCGATATTATAAAGGAAAGTGCGCTTTAGTTCGAGGAGATTATTCAAAAGCTTCAAAACAATTCAAATCCATTATAAAAAAACCAAGGGAGCTTTATGCGTCCGAAGCCATGCTTGAACTTGGAAAATTAGAACTGGAACAAAACTTTGATTCTAAAGCGTCTGAAAAATACTACAGGAAAGCTCTGCAAACCCTGCGGCAGGCAAGAGAAAACCAAGACGCCCTTGAATTATTTACTTCGTTACCACCTGAGGTCCAAGAGGCAGCAAAACCCAAGAAAAAGTCAATAACATACACAAAATACAGCCGCATGGTTTATAATACTCCATCAGATATGGAAATCCTTAATCGGCAAACAGCGCCTTGGCTTCTTTCTTCAATGGAGCGGGAGGCATTGTTCCAAATCGGCTGGCTTTGTTTTATTAACGGAAAATATGAAGAAGCAAAAAGGTTATGGAGTCAGATAAGCAATATAGACGCAGACTTGGCAATCCTCGGCAGCAAAGGAATCCCAAACTGCCTCTGGCGCCTTAATGCCGCTGCAACGGTAAAGCGGATGGTGTTTCCGGAAGAAGAATTAAAGCATATAAAGAACAAGCAGAACAGACTTTTATGTTCATATGCTGAACTCAACTACCTGCTGGAGCGTTTTGAGGATTCGAAAAAACTCTATGAGCAGATTCTGAACAATCCCAAAAGCTCGGACAAGGAAAAGGCTATAGCCTGCATAGGAATCGGCAATTATTATGATCTGACCGGCAAGTCGGAATCTCGCAAGGAACGCTTAAAAAAAGCTGACTACTATAAAAAAGCCATTGCCCTTGGCGGGAAAACAGAAATTGCCGGAAACGCAATGGTTCGGTTAGGCTGTTTCTATCAGGCAAGCACTAAGACAATGGACAAAGCATCTAAGTGCTTTGAGAGATATATCAGAAGTTTTAAGGGAGGCAGATATGAGGAAAAAGCTCTCTACAGATTAGGCTTGCTTTTGGCCATGCAGAGAAAAAAAGGAAAAGTTCAGAAAATCATATCAAAGCTGAGCAGCAAATATCCCGGTTCAGGGTACCTTCTCGATTTAAATGAAATGAAAGATTATGATGCATATTTGAAAAAAAAGCATCAAGTGGTAAACGTTGATAAGGATAAAAATAAAAAGGGGAATGGGAAAAAATGAAGAAAGTTTTTTTAATAATAACGGCAAGCTTTATTGCGGCAATTCTTTCGTTGCCCCTGCTGGGGGGAGCGCTTGAGGAACAAAAAATTAATGGCATGACAGGGGGCTATCCGAACTCCACTACATATAATGCAACTTTCAGCCAACTTGACGCATTTAGGTTTTTCTTAATAGGTAATGCCGCCGAAGGGTGGATCATTCATAGCGCAACTGTTACTAATGGCACAAGTTGGACTGTTGGGTTCACCAGTTCCAGCGCCGCGGCAGCAGCAACAGCCGAGGGGAGCAATCCTAAAAAGGCTCCTGAACTTTTCAGCGTTACGTTGTCAGGGGAAATTTACAAGCCTGGGCCGGAACCTGGAAATATGGGGAAATTTAAAATTGAAGCAGAGCATTCCGGTGCTTTTGCCATAACAGACGGGCCTGGTCTTATTGCCTACAAAGACTATGTTAGCAAGGCTTACACTGCATATGTCGGAACAGAAGACAGCCCAAAACTTAGCAATTGGACTATTACCCCAAGTCAAGGCGGTGGTACTCAGACTAAGGATAATGTAGAGTCGATTTCGCTTGGCTCAATGATGTTTGAACTAGTGCCGCTACCAGGAATCAATACAATTGAAGCGAAACCTGCCAGTGGGGAAAATGTCAGCGACACTGCCATATTAAAAGTATATTACATGCACTTTTCCCCATCAAGCGTAAGAATGAAATGGGACGCAGGTTGGAGATATGACGTTAGTCTTAAGGAATATCTTATTGCCGGAAATTCTTATGATGTTGAAAATGTGACGTGGATAAGCCACACCAATGACGCTTCAGTTATAGGCGGGTGGGTGACTTTTAATAAAGACTACACCGATTGCGGCAATATTGTTATTGAGGCAAAGTCAAATGATCTTGGCAGATGTTTGGATTTGTTCACTTTTTACCCGGAGCAACCGCCCCAAAACACGCTCGATATTGACATTCAAGGAGTAAACGATGAAGTCGAAGAAAGTCCCGGCGGATTTGTAATGTTCAATGACGACGATGATAATTTGGATAGGAACGTTGACAGGAAAATAAAATTTGACATGCTCTCTGGCGATGATGATTTGATAAAAGTTTCGTTGAAGTGTCTTCTTGACCCTGACAATCCCATAGAAGACGCACACCCGCTTAAGCTGCAAGTTCCATATTCGAATCTTGCCATTATGAGAATATGGGATAATCCTGACAGAAACGGCGACCCCATTATCGCCAACTCGGGAGTAATAGAATACACATCACCATCTGATGTGCCATCTAATATTTATGTAGAAGCATCTGGAGCTGAACTTGGCGGCACAGCTCCATTTCAAATAAAATTAAAATTTTACCATCCTAATTGCGGCAGTCTTGAAGATACCGTAGTCGTCAGACCAGCAAAGGTTAATATTAATTTAGAAGACCTCAAAAACGAAAAAACCATTCGCGAAGATGGAGAAATTGTCAGAGTTGAGCCCTACGAGTTCACCACAGGGGCTTTCCTTCAAGTCAATAATTTTCAATATGCCTCATTCAAAGAGCTTGATATAGACGTTTTAAGCACTGGACTCCCAAGCTCCACAGAGCTTAAACTTGAGTGGCCAGGCGATAAACTCAAAATCTTTCATATTGAAAACGATTTGGCCGACTTGCTCTCGTCGCCTTATAAGATAGCTCTCAGCGAGCTTCCAAGAAAATTGTATGTTTATCCGGAAGCTCCTTCTGAAACTCTGCGGGACATTGAAATAAGGGCTTCACTTGTCACTCCCACAAACGCAGTCACATGCGAAGACAGAATCAGAGTGACGAATATTGGAATCGATATTGACGCGGAAGGCGTTGAGGAAGAAAAAGAAGACACACCCGGCGAAAACCTTCTTATACTCGTAAACAATGACGATGACGATGATAATGATGTTTATGACTTCAACGAAACCGATCACGCTTCCGCGGACAACGACTTGGCAAAACTTCCATTGAGCGTCGATATTCCATCTGATATTGAAAATGCCGAAGTAAGGATCAAAATAGCAAGTGGAGCAAGATTTGTGAAGCTCTGGAAGGACGCGCAGAAAAGCGAATTGATAGCCGACAGAGACAACAAGGAAAAAATCTGGATGCTTAGCGTTGATGAGATTCCAGAGCATGTGTATATCGAAGGCATCAGGGAAACAGAGGATGCGGACAATGTAAAGATCAAACTTTCCGTGCTAAAAGATGGCAATGCCATTGGCTCCGACAGCATTATCGTGGAAGTCATGAACCCCAGCCTCGCCCCGGAAAAAGCATACTACATTGGCTCCCTGCATTCGGAAAGCCTGAAAAAAGACAAAAGCATGGTGCCTAATCCCCAAAATGATGACTTGGGAGTATTGACCTCGTATTTCAAGCCGATTACTTACGAAGGGCGTCAGATAGGCGCATTGACACTGCCGCACACAATAGTTTTCCAGCATAAGCCATGGACTAAGGATTTCTTTCCGTCATATCCGAACCCGGAAGCCGAGGCGAAGGAAAGCAACGTAGAGAGCCTGTCAGCGGTCGGTTAAAATGTACCAGGGCTGGTCGAATCAGAATGTACCACCTT
>CAZYVR010000198.1:0-10729 GCA_964651145.1 uncultured Victivallales bacterium
GCTTGTTGGGATGCGAAGCGACAACAAGCTTTATTTCGTTACAGCGCCAGCTCCCAGGACTTTTTGCGGTTTCATCGCATTTCCTTATATCTCTGGAAAACTTAATTTTTTGTTGATTTTCCTTGACTTAAGGCTTTGATTGCATTATAATTACTCTTGATGACATCAAGATAATCAAAGGGTTTTTATGCCAGCGACAAAAGAGGAAATTTATATTGCGCTTCTGACGCGCATAGAATCAGGCAAGTGCAGGGCCGGCTGCAAAATGTTGACGGAGCGCGAGCTTGCCGCTGAATTTGACACGCCTCAATGGCGTGTTCATCTTGCGATCAACAAGCTTGAGGAAAACGGTTTTGTAGAGAGACGCCGCGCGGCCGGAACTTTTGTGCGCAAAGACATATCTCTTGACAAGGTTAGCCGTAAAAAGAATAAGACTTCAAACAAAGTGGTGGTGTCTGTTTCAAAGGACTTTTACTTTCAGGTTGAAAATTACCATGACATAATAGGCGATTTGGAGCGGGGGCTGGAAGCGGACGGCTGCGATGTGACTTACTATGTTTTTCCTGAATCTAGCGACGGGCTGAAAACCTTTTTGAAAGATTTTGCCAATGACGCAAAAGCCGTGATAATTTTTCCTGAGCAAAAGGAGTGGAATGTCATTCACAAAAACACTGATCTTTTAATGGATTATCCTGGCAATATTTTTTATTTTAATCGCGGCAGAGGGCCCGATTATGTGTTTCCTTTTAATTCCGTGGCCTTGGATTTTTACGGGAGCGGAATTTGCGCTGGCAGATGGGTTTTTTCAAAAGGATTCAATAATGTTGCCTATTTTACAAAACCTATTGACGCCTATTGGGCTAGGGAAAGATATTCCGGCTTCAAGGAATCATTGAGCAAATATGGTTTGGAGCATGCGCTTTTTTCCAATAAGTCAATTGAAGAGCTTTACGACCCCGTTGCCAAGTATATAAAAAGTTGCGATAGCATTCCGGCAATTGTTTGTGTCAACGACCAAATTGCCTCAAAAGTTTCTTATCAGATGCGCGTGGAAGGCTTGACTCTGGGGAAGGATTTTGTTCTTGTCGGCTTTGACAATCATCCCAAATACAGAGCGGAAAAACTTGTGAGCATAGCGTGGCCTTTGGATAAATTCGGAGAGATAATAGCGGATTGCGTTTCTAAGATTGACGAAGACAAATTTCATGATTTAAGGGTGAATAAATGTTTAATCGCGCCAATAATTTTTGACCGAGTCAACTTTAAGGGAGTAAAATGAAAAACATTAAATCAACATTCTTTACGCTTATAGAATTGCTCGTTGTGATTGCTATTATAGCAATTCTGGCGAGCATGCTGTTGCCTGCTTTACAAAAAGCAAGAATCGCGGCGCACAAGACTTTTTGCGCGGGCAGCATGAAGCAAATAGGCCTTGGGCTGCGGAGTTACGTCACCGACTACAACGATTGGTGGCCTTATAGAGAAAACGCCGGATTTACTCCTGTGCGATATTGGGCTCTTCAACTTACAGAGGGCGGGTATTTGAAACAAGGAAAGGGCACGGAAGACTTTACCGTATATTGTCCGACTCGTGAAAGAACCAGCGCTAATTTATATATAAAGAATCTCTCTGACTATGTCATTAATTGCGCGCCTTCAGATTGCGGGTGGGGCAATATGGGCGGAGGCCTTCGCGAGGGAACTCCGGGAATGCTCGGCTGCAAGGACACAGTCATAAATACCCCGTCCGCATTCGGCATTGTCGGAGAAAAAGATGATGTTTATGTGGGGGCCGCGCAATATGTTTCTGATTACAGATACATATGCACTAATCAGATTGCGCCCAAACTCTCAGCTGGAGTGATGAGCCTTGACTCTCACGGAAATTCTTCAAACTATCTTTTTGCCGACAATCATGTTGAGAGCATAGTTTGGAAAAACTTTACCTGGGGCAATTTTACGATAAGGAAAACTTCTTTTTATAAAGACATAACAATACTAAACAGACCATAAAATAATCTACAGGAGATGGAATGAATAATTTGCTCAGATCGTTTTTAGCGCTTTCAAGCGTTGCCATGTTAAGTTCTTGCGTTAATGAATGCGCCTCCAGCGATAAGCCTGAAGCTCGAGATGCCAAAACTCTCAAGCTGACTTCTCCATGTGCGCCTTTCGCTGAAAAGAAGGTCAAGGCAGAAGGAAAAACTGAAAGTTTTAAGCCTGAAACAAAGACTGACAGAATCATATTCGGAAACAAAGAGCTAAAAATAAATGATGATGGAACTTTGGGCATTTACGCAAACGGCTCTAGGTTGGCAAAGTTGTTCTATTACTACAAGACAAACAATTATGTTTGGATAACTCCTGAAGACAAAAAGCGCTTCAAAAGAATATCTTCCAAAAGCGATCCAGGCAAAGGCTTTTATGAATACAAAGCCGAGTTCCCCCTCGAAAAGCCGGGCGGCGCAAGCATGCCTATGGGCAAGTATAGTCAAACAGTCAGTTTGTTGAAAGATGGGCGCATAAAAGTGGACATACTCTGGAGCGTTCCCAAAGGTTTCGAGAAAAGCGTAAAGGGCGATTGTTATTTTATAAGTTTTCCCGCAACTGAAATAAAGGGCGAAAAAATAATTGTTGACGGCAAGAATTATTTTGTTCCCGAACAAGAAAAATATGGTTTTTTTAAAGTTGACAAGCCCAAGAAAATCACAATGTTCCCGGACAGCAAAGACAAAACTTTTACAATCGAGCCGACAGCTTGCGAGTATGCTTTGGGCTGGAGCCAGAAGAAAAAGGGGCATGTAAGGCTTTGGGCAGACAAAAAACAAAAGCAATTGACTTTTATTCTCAATATATCCAAGGGGATAAAAAAACAGGAGTCAAAAGACACATACGCAGGCATTGATTTTCAAAAAGTTGAAGCCCTTGAGATGCCTGACTTTAAATCTTCAAAAAACTTGATGCGCAATCCATCCTTTGAACAGGGGCTTAAAGACTACCGGATAGCGCAGTATGTTGGATATGCAATAGATGAAAAGGAATGGAAAGATTTTCCATATCAGGAAGACAATAAAAAGGCGAAGTTTGGAGCTTCAAGCCTTAAGATAAAAACATTCTGCAAAAAGCGCGCAGGAGATTATCGCGCGCTTATAAAGCCTGGCAATGTCACAAGTCTGCCAGTTCCCTTGGAACCCGGCGAATACACTTTAAGTTTTTACGCCAAGGGCAATCGCGCTCCGAATCAAGAGATCAGCGCGTGGTGTCCTAATGCCTGTTGGTTTGGCAATGCTTATCTGCCTTTGCCCAAAGCGAAGAAAATATTTAAAATAACTGACAAATGGGCGCGATACAGCATTACTTTTGATGTGCCCAAGGCCATGCCGTTTCAAGCCAATTTTAACGCCATTTCCAAGACAGGCGACGGCAGCATTTGGATAGACGGTCTGCAGCTTGAACATGGCAAAGTAGTGACTGCTTTTGAAACAAGGCCAGTGGAAGGTCGACTTGTCACTTCGGAGCCCGGCAATTTTCTCAGTTCCAAGGATAGAATGAGAGCGAAGCTTAAAGTATTCGCAAAGGCGAATGCCTCTGGCAAAGCCAAGGTGATGGTAAAAAATTTCTTTGGAGAAAAGCTTTTTGACAATGAATTTAAATGCAAAACAGACAAGGACGGGCAAGCCGAAATAGAGTTGCCGTTTGACGGAAAATTTGCAGACGGGATTTATGTTGTCAAGGCTGAGTACGCTTTGGACGGCGGCGGCAAAACATACGACTTGTTCCGTTTCTCCATAATGGACTTTTTGGAAAACAAGCATCGCTTGAAAAATATTTTTGCAGACCAGTATGGACGTTACTCGGGCAATCCCAATTTTCTCAAGATTCTTGATCGCTGGCGCAAAATAGGCATAGGCGCAAAAAATCACATGCATGTTCGTGACAAAAAAATAGCAGGTATATACAAGAAATATGGCGTTAAAATAACAGACGACTTTATGATGAGTCTATACAGGAAGCGCCATAAAAAAGGCAAACTTTATTTCCAGATTAAAACTGATCTGGTTGGAACTGACCGCAAGTCAGGAAAAGTGTTGATTAACGATTTCAGAATGGAAAATAAGGACGGCAAGCTGACTGATGATTATGTTCAACGTTTTGAAAATGCTGTGGAAACAGTGGCGAAAAAATGCCCATGGATTAATATGTGGGCATTCGGCGGCGAAAACGGCGCGAAATGGTCTGAGTTTGCCGGAACTTCTGCCAGCAATGAAGAGTTCAAGAAATTTGTCCGTCTTCAAATAGCGTTTTATAAAGGAGTAAAAAAAGGCAATCCAAATGCAAAGGTATTTAATGGTGACCCCTGCAATATGCGTCCTGACGGAGGCATCAAACTTATAGACCGCCTTTTGACCGCTATTGACGGGAAAATAAAATACGACTTAATCGGAATCCATCCATACAGAGCAACCCCGGAAAATCCAGACCTTGACTCTGATGTTGTCACATTATTGAAGATGCTTGGAAAGCATGGCTACAAAGACACTCCTGTGTTTTTCCCGGAAGGCATGCACTGGGGGCCATATAACATTCCTCAGTGGGGCATAGTCTCCGCCACCTGGGGGCCGCCAAGAACATGGTATTACGGGGCACTTTCTTATGACATGGGCTGGACGGAGAAAGTCACGGCAGCATGGCGCGCAAGAAGCTGGCTGGTGGCTCTTAAATATCAGGACAGAGTCAAATCTTTCATGTCAGCCTCCTTCCAAAATAATTTCGACATCGATGTCGACCTGACTCCATTTGCCACGCAAAAAATATCAAACACCTTGGGCAATTTGCTTGGCGATGCCCATTTTAAAAAGGACATACGCTTTGCGCCTTATACGCGTTGTTATGTTTTTGAAGACACTCAAAAGCGGCCTGTCGCGGCTGTGTGGAATTTTCATCCTAAAGTTGATGCTGGAAAAATAAACGCGCCATTGGCCGAGGCCAATTTTAAAGGACAAGACATTGAAGTTTTTGACTTGATGCAAGCGCGCCGCATTCCCAAGAAAGACGAAAAAGGAAATGTCATATTTCCTGCCTCATCTTTTCCGCTTTTCTTTCGTGGAGAGCCGGGGGGACTTGACAAAATGCTTAAGTCCTTTAAGGACGCAAGCCTTATTTCCGGAGAAGGAATCGCGCCGGTCACAATTGCCGGAAGGCCAGCTTCAGCAGACAAGATGTTTGTCACTTTGCGGAATATGCTTTCAAGAAAGTTTGCTGGCAATCTTTCTGTCAATGGGAAAAACAAATCAGTTCTGGCGCCTCCTTCAAGCTCTGCCAATATTGAGTTTGATTTGCCAAAAAAATTGAAAGCCGATAAAGTGGTCGAAGAAAAAATTGAGGCCATAATAACTTCGGGCAAAAGCAGGTTCTGCAATGATCTCAGCTTCAGAGGATTCATTTGCCGCAAGACCGCAAAACCAATAAGCGTGGATGGAAACATTGACGACTGGAAAAATATTCCGTCAATAACATTTAGAAATAGAAGCATGCGCGATAAAAATCGAAAAAAAGTTTCCAATGACGATTTTTCCGGTGTTTTCAAGGCCGCTTGGGATGAAAGGGGCATTTACCTTTGTGTAAAAATAAAAGACGATCAATTTTCGCATGAAGAATACAAGAAGACTAGTCAACGATGGAACAATGACAGCTTGCAGGTGTACTTTGACACGCTCTGCGACGCAAGGCTTCGGGAAACCTTCGGCTATGACAGAAACGATTATGACTATCTTGTGCTGCCATCCTCTAATGGGGCAAAATCTATTGTTTTTCGCAATCATTCCCCTGATCGCCAGCTTACTTTCGGGACGGAGGCGCCTGATGACAACACAGTTGAGCCGAACATTAAGTCGGCGTTTAGAAAAACAAGCGACGGCTATGTTTATGAAGTGGCTTTCCCGGCGAAATACCTGTTGCCGATAAATCTTAACAAAGGCGCGTCTTTTGGTTTTAGTCTTTTTGTTAACGACAAAGACGGCGGGAAGAATACTGAATCAAGTTTGACCTTGACGCCTAACAGGACAGGTTCGTATAATAAGCCTCATCTCTGGCCTGTCATGTTGTTATGGGAATAGGAGCTTTTTTGTTATCGACAAGCCTCGCCGTAAAATGGCGGGGCTTTTTTATTATTTTGGGACTTTTTCGAAGCTATTGCAATGCTTTGTTGTTGAAATATCTGATTTTGAGAATATTTTTGTATATGTATTAATCAAATGTGAATGGTTGCTTGTGTTGGCATGACTGCTGAAGATTATAAATATATTGACATAGACGGAATTTCGATTGCATATACTGACCGCGGCAGCGGACAGCCTGTGCTTTTTATCCATGGCTTTGCTTCTTTTTCATTTGCCTGGATGAAGATGATTGGCTATTTGCCCTCCAAATTCAGATTCATAACTATAGATTTAAAGGGGCATGGATATTCCGAAAAGATTTGCGACGATCGTCTTGCGCCCTTTGACCAGGCTATGATTGTGGCCGAGTTTATCAAGAGGCTGGAGCTTGACAATCTTGTTCTGGCGGGACATTCGATGGGGGGCGCAATCAGTTTGATTGCTCTTTTCAGCGAGGATGTCATTGAGAAAGTAAGCAAATTGATTTTGCTGGACAGTTCCGGCTTTCTTCAGGATCTGCCGAAGTTTATTGATGATTTAAGCGCGACTTCCCCGGGCAATCCTCTGGTGAAGTTTGCAAATGAGGATGTAATTGCCTCTGCTATTTTGAAGCAGGAATTTTTCAACAAAGAAAAAATATCAGACGGCATAATTAAAGAGCATGGCGATGTTCTCCGCCAGAAAAATGCAAAGGAATGCCTGATTGCCGCAGCTCAGCAGATGGCGATTCCGAACATAGCTTCATTTCATGAGAAAGTCCGAAATATCACCCTTGAAACTTTGATTGTTTGGGGCGAGAACGATGCAATCGTCAATTTGGATGACGCTTTTAAGTTTCAGAAGGACTTGCACAACGCTGAAGTCAAAGTTATTTCAAACTGTGGACACTCGCCCCAGGAGGAAGCTCCATTGGAAACAGCAAGGCTTATTGCTGATTTTTTGGGCGTTCCGCTCAGGCCGGAGCCTGCTTTATTGAAGCCGGAAGAAAAAAAGGACGCAGCGAAAGGCGCGCCCGCAAAAGATGGCAAGCTTTCAACTTCTGTTGATCAACTGATACAAGTGTCCGGGGATTATATCCAGAAGCTCAGGATGAGAAAATTGGTAGATCGCTGGAGTTTTGGAACTCTTGTTTTGATGGCTTTTATTAAGATCTTGCAATTGCTGAAAAAAGCAGGCTTCACAGCCAAGGTCAATGGTTGGCGGAAGGTTGCTGGAATATTCCTGCGCAAGGAGCACTCTAAATTTGTCCTGGCCACTTTTAGATTGAATTATTTGGGAGAGCAAGCTAAGCCTGAAAGCAAAGAGCTTGCAACAATATTGCTGATTGAGCGTCTTGCCAATTACCTGCGCAGAGTCCCCGCATGTCACTGGAGGCTTGAATGGGGCTTTTTTATGGCAAATAGAAAGAAGGTGTTTTTTACGGATATTGTGGAGGCCGAATTTGGGAAGGATGGCATTTTGTTGAAGTTGAACCCTCATTTTGACAAGACGCGGCCTACATTCACATTGCTGAATGAGCAAATTATTCAAGACGCGCTGGCTCAAATGATCTCCTCTTTTAATGAATTTAGAAACAAAGATGACCGCAAGCGAACCTGGATCGTCTATAAAAAATTATTGCGTTGGGTTCGCAAGCGAAAAGGCCTTTCGCTAGGCGGCAGGCATGAGCTGCGTCATTTGATCGAAAGAATTTTGAACGCGTCATTTATTCAGTTTGACGCTTTGCCTGAAGAATCCGAGCAATTGACTGCGAGCAGGCTTGCCACTCCAAATATGAAAAACCGCAAACATCCCGGCTTTGGGCTTCTTAACATTGTATGCCGCATGACCTTCGATTTTTCCGAGGCTGACTTATGGTTTCAGCATCATCATGTTCCAGTTGACGGGATGCCTATGCAGGAAACGCTTGAGCAACTTAAAGCGGAGTGGGGCGAGGTGGGGCCCGTTAAATATCCTGCTCTTTTAAGCAAAGGCGCCAATGCAGAAATCTTTTATTTCGGCAATAAAATTTTTCGGGCGAGAATTTACGTTAATTTTGACCGTTTCCTCAAGCTTAGGAAGCACCTGAATAACAAGCATTATGCGGAAATGGGCGGGCCAGCGACTGTGGCGGGCCTTGTCATATGGGGTTTGGCGGCGCATAAATATTTTAGAGACCGCAAATTTTTGTTTCCTGTGGACTCCGGGCTTGAAGTGGATTATCCGCAGGAACGCAATATCAGCCTTGTTTTTATACGCCCTCGCGAGTTCTTCAATGAAGCGGACCCTCTCAAAGGCTTTTTGAATTTTCAAAGGGAGTTTAACAGGCGTTTGTTTGCCACTCAGGCTGGCAAAAGCGAAAGCTATGAAGTCCTTGAGCTTTACGCAATGATACATCCAGTTTTTTATTATATAGCACATCGCCTCATGCCAAAAGCTTTGGGGGAAGTTGTCGGAAGCGCAGGCGTGACAATACTCAAAAGCGCCGAGATGTTTGTAAGTCCGCTTACTGATTTGCAGATTAACGGATTCGTTGCCTTTGGCAATCTAAAAATGCCCACGGAGGATGGCGGCAGTTCCGGAGCTGTCAGCATTTGCGGCTCCAGAGAGCAAGTGCGAAAATATATCGAGGCAATTTCTGATTTAACGGAGAATTATTCGGATCATCTGGGCATAGAGCTCTGACTGGGAGCTTGACTCCTAGACCATTCTGCCCCCTTCATGTTGCCCGGTTGTGCCTGGAGATTCTTGTAAGACTACAATTTAACATATTAGGAGAATTTACAATGGGGTTGTCAATTAAAAAAAAGGTGGCTTTCGTTTCGGTTTTATGCATTTTATTTATAATCTGCTCAATTACATTTTTTTTCATCGGTAATTTTTACGTTATATACAGGAATAGTTTTTATGAAGGAGGAGCTCAGGCATATAGTGAGGTGCAATTTATTAAAAAAATTCGTAAAGCCCTTGATGAGAACAAAAAAAAGGAAATGAGTGACACGTTAAAAAGGTTATTATCAAAACGAGAAACTACTCTTGACTCACTTATGATTAGCTATGCGATGCTAACCCGTGATTACTGGATATTTGGCTTATTTTATGACAAGGAAGCCGTTGATAGAACCAAGCAGAAAATGCATGATGCTATTGAGTATAGGAAGAAATATCCATCTTCAAATCCATACACGAAAGAATTTTTTGATTATTTGGGCGTATTTAAGGAAAAAGCGGTTCCTTCGCAGATACTTAAGCCCCTTAAGAAAGATAAAAACTGTTCAGACAAAAAGACTCACCTCAATTGAAACTGGTAAATTACTTATAGCAAGGGCATAGCGATACAAAACAAGGTGGCTTACCCCTATTAAAAAAATCACTTAAATATGAAAGGTGCTTTAATGTTCAAGAAAAAAATAGTATTATTTGGTTGCTTAATTTTTATAGTTCTAATTTTCATATGTATAGTAATTTTATGGAACTCCTTTCTCCTTAGGCAACATTATGCAACCGAGATAGCAACGGTATATAAGCAAAAGGGCTTTAAAATATCGAATGGTGCCATACAAATGCCACTAGGCAAGTTTTTGCTAATAAAGCCCAATTCCTATAAACATAGATTGTATCTTTTTAAAATTGTCGATTTTCATCCAATGGGCTTCCTTTACAAAGGAGCATTATTGGAAAAGACCCAAGACGACAACTATAACGTGATAAAAACGACTGAAGGGAAAATACAATTTTATCGGTTTTATCCTTCAGTGCGTAACTTGTTTGGAGAATGTCGTATTACAATATCACCTGTAAATAACATTATTAGACGTTACATTTGTAGCTATGCTTATTTAAAAGAAGATAATATTAATATAGAAAATAAGACAATAGATTTACCAGAAGACAATGTAATATGGTGCAAGAAATCAATAAACGTTCCAAGTGGCTACCAGACCTCCCCACCAAAGCCCACCAAGGAGTAAATAAGCGATTCAACGCCAGTGGACATGCGAAAGATGGGGAATGAGACGGAAGAGAGCATCTGTTAATTTTAGAATTGATTGGTGCTTTTTTTATTGACCAATCAGAAATATTTGTTTGCCGTTTGGAAGAGATAGTATTATATATATATAGCTCGTATTTGAAAGTAAATCTTAAATGAGGAGGTGCAAGATGGGTGATAAAGGTGGGAAAAAGGATAAGAGCAAACTTCAGAAACAGAAGGTAAGCAAGCAGGCTCAAAAAGCAAAAAGCAAGCAGGATAAACAGGGGAAAAGCAATAACTAAGATAGTACACTCGGGTCAGTACACTCGGGGTCAGACCCCATGTTTAAGTTATTTTAGGTTGGCACTCGGGGTGGCACTCGGGGTTGGCACTCGGGGTTGGCACTCGGGGTTGGCACTCGGGGTCAGACCCCATGTTTTGGGCACTCGGGGTTGGGCACTCGGGGTCAGACCCCATGTTTAAGTTATTTTAGGCAAGAAAAAGATAAATAATTTGATATAATTCACTTTTAAAGCTATTTTTTTAAGCCTTTTATTAGTTTTAAGGAACTTGAGGTCAATATATTCACTCGGGGTCTGACCCCATGTTTACAAAAACA
>CAZYVR010000199.1:0-10721 GCA_964651145.1 uncultured Victivallales bacterium
ATGCTTTGCGGGGGAAGCGCTTGCGCGTCCGCCTCTGCCTCTGAAGCCTTCCATCAGCAATTGGCGAAGACTCCAGCCGGCGCAGTATCCGACAATTCCGCAGGAAAGGTCGTGAAGATGGAAGTCGCCGTCATTATGAGCGTCGGCTATTTCCTGAGGGTACACATTTGAAAGCGTGTAGCGGGCTACCACGGCTCCGCTGACATGGTTAAGCAAACTGGCGTAGGAATAGCCGGCGTTGGAATTCTCATTTACTCTCCAGTCCTCTTTGTCAAGATAAGAGGCCACAAGATCCTGTACGTCCATCATCAGCTTTTTGCTTTCGCGGATTTTATTGTGCTGAGCGCGGTATAAGATGTAAAGTTTGGCTGCTTTTGACAATCCGCGGCGGATGAAAGACTGTTCCACAAGGTCCTGTATCAGCTCAATATCTGGGCACTCATCGATGAAGTCCATTTCCGCGAGAGATTTAAGCACATCATCGCAGACTGTTTTTGCAATTTTTTCGTTTGATTTCGAAGAGCCTGAAGCTTTCAAAGCTTTGGCTGCGGCCAGCGTTATTCTTTCCGGTTCGAAAAGAACAATGCGACCGTCACGCTTCTTAATGTTTTGACAAGGCACAGAAATTGACATAGTTCAGTTTCCCTTAAAATGTTGAAAACTATGGTTAAAAATTTTTTAAAAATCCCCGCAATAGAACTCATTTCATCGAAGTGCGGTTGATTCTCTGAGCTCTCAGAGGGTTATATCATAATACACAATGTTGTAGATGGCAAACGGAAAAACAACAATATATAGTGTTTTTTTTGAAAAGAATTATAATTAGCGAATAGAGAAGAACTTAGAAAACCTTCACTTATCATAATTTTTTCACCGATATATTTTTGTTTATTTTTAAAGCAAATTTGACTTGATGTTTTACTGTCATATTGTAAGCTTTGTGAGAAGTTTATTTATTTTTTTATAGAATACTAAATGACGGGGGTTAATGCCAGCATGGAACGAAATAGACGCATATTAATAGTTGACGATCAGGAAGATCTTAGAGAACAGTTGGCAAAGCTGTTGCTGCGCTCCGGTCAAAAAAACGAAACTTCATCATTTGTTCAGAGCATGCGCGACAGGCTGATGGGAAAGAAAGATGAAGAAGAGGCTCAAGAGGAGGCTGATGACAATTCCCTGCCTGATGACGCTTACGAAGTCAGCACCGCCGGCCAGGGCGAAAAAGCCTATGAAATGGTGAAAAAAGCTTTGGAAGAAGGAAAGCCTTACGCTGTGCTTTTCACAGACATGAGAATGCCTCCCGGCTGGGACGGCCTTGAAACATCCAAAAAAATCAGAGATCTTGACAAGAATATTGAAATAGTAATTATGACCGCTTATGCGGACCATGATCAGAAGACCATCGCGGAAACGGTCGGCACACCAGAGAAGCTTTTATATATAAAGAAGCCTTTTCAATCTGAAGAGATCTATCAATTGGCATTGTCTCTCACTTCAAAATGGAATTTTGAAGAAACAGAACGGCAACGCAAGTCCTGGCTTGAAACTGTAATAAGAAGCATGAGCCGCGTCAAGACAGTGTCAGGCGGAAGAGGCGGCGACATTTATGAGACTGCGCTTAAATCAATCCTTACTTTTACGGACGCGAACAAGGGGTTCATTTCAGTCTGGAATGAACCCAAATGGGTAAGCAAGCATTGCATCGGCCTTGAGAAAGACGAGGCTGACCAAATCAATGAGGAAAATTCTCAGCGTTTCTTTGAGAGCCGAACAACGCAAAGTTTTGACGGAAAATATTTGATTCCCTTGAAGCGCGAGGGATATTCCGCGGTTGTGGTTCTTTTTAATGTGGTAAGCAAGAATGACCCTGAATGGTACAAGCTTCTCAGTCTGCTCGGCATGACTGCAAGCGAAGCTTTGAGCAGCTCGGTTATTTCAGAAGATTTTAAAAAGCAGGAAGACAGCTCGTCTTTGTCCATTGCCATAAGCAAAATCTCCAATGAATGCAAATCACACCTTGTTGAATTGCTTGACTACGCGTCTTTGTTGAAGGAAGTTCTTAAGGATAATTCAAACAGCTCTCTTGCCAACAATATAATTAATTCCGCAAATTTTATGATAAAGCAAATGAATGACATGCTTATTTACAGCAATGCCAAAGATCCCGAAGCGCAAGATGTTGACATCGCTGAAATGATCTTGTCGGCAAAAGAAGCGGTTGGCGACAATAAGGTTAAAATTGAATTGAATGCCGACAGTCTGAAAGACGCAAAGTTTTCGGGAGACAAGGAAATGCTCAAAGACGCTTTTAAGAATCTGTTTTTAAATTCTGCATGCTCCGCCTCGCAAATTGGAAAAGAAAGCGTCAAAATCAATGTAAGCCTGACGGAAGAGCCCAAAGGGCTTCTTATTGTTTTTCAAGACAATTGCCCGGGCGCGCAACAAGGTGATGCAGATGTTTTCAAGCCTTTTTCCAGCAATAAAGCCGAATTTGGACTGGGATTGGCTTTAACCAAACAAATCATAGAGAAGCATAAAGGCTCAATCGCTTATGACCGCCAGTTTTCCGACGGCGAGCGCTTCCTTATAAAATTGCCAAAGCCCAAAGCGTAAAGAGACTCCTTTACTTTTTCCAGCGGAAGGCCTATGACGTTCTCAAGGGAGCCGTCTATGCTTTCCACTATCATGTCGCCATGCTCCTGAATGGCATAGGATCCGGCTTTGTCCAGAGGATTTGTCAGGCGCGCGTATTTCATTGCTGTTTCCCTGTTGAAATTGCGAAAAACAACTTTTGTCTCATCGCCAAAGACACAGGACATTGAATTTGAAATATTTTTCAGGCAAACGGCGCTGACGGCAATGTGGGATTTTCCGGAAAGCTTCAAAAGCATATTTACAGCGTCGTCCATGCTTTTGGGCTTGCCAAGGATTTCGCCTTCAAATTCAATGACTGTATCTGCGCCGAGAACAAGCGCGTCGGGATTTTTTTCAGCGACAGCCTCCGCCTTTGCAATGGCGTTAATAAATGGAATGTTAGGCTTGTAAAAACCGTCATTTTGTTCTTCCACGCCTGAAGCCTGCGCGGAAAAATCAACGCCTATTGACTTGAGCTGGAGCGCTCTTCTTGGAGATTCTGACGCAAGAATAAAACGCATGTTACACCATTTTGCGTTCTGCAAGGATATTAAAAGTTGCAGGTTTTAAATCGAATTGGCAACAATTATCAACTTTTAGAATGCGCTTTGCATTAAGGGTTTGCAGCTCTCGCCGCGTTGATTACTCTGATTTTTACTTCATTTACCGAGTCTATGCCAAAAGAGGCAAGGAGACCTGATGAAATTTTTTCTTTAAGCGCGGGCTCCACGTCAGGCAAAGATAATTTGCCAATGTCAAAGCTTATGTCAATATCCAGGCAATAGGCGGATTTTTTTTCAAAAAGGCGCGCCCTGTCAATTTTCAGAGAAGGAAAATCTCTTTCATAAGATTTTGCAAAATCAATTATTGCGCTTGAAGCGACAAAAATATTTCCATCGCTTTTTTTAATCTTTATGCCATTCGATTTTTTGGCTCCCCTGAAAAAAATCAACACAATTATTTTTAATGCAAGAATCACGGATATAATGGCAATGGCAAATGCTACGCCCACCACATATCCGCCTTCAAAGCTTGCGGAATCCACGTTCTTAAAAGCTTCCAAGAGCTTGGAAAAGAAAGCGTTCATTCAGTATTCTCCCGTTAAATTATTCAGCTGTTGTTAAGCTTAGCTTTCTTCGTTTTTTTCATTTTCTTCGTTTTCTTCTTTGACTTCTTCATCGTCAGGATGGTTGATTTCCTGAATAACCACATCCACTCTGGAGACTTTCATTCCGGTTATTTTTTCAACATCGGTCATTATTGCGGATTGAATATTTTCCGCAAGCGTGGGGACATGCGCGCCATAATCCACATTGACTTTTACTTCTATTTCAACTTTGGCTCCATCGATTTTTATTGAAATGGCGCGATCATGTATTTTCCGGCTGCCAACTATTTCCGCCAAATTGTCGACGAATGCGCTTCCGGCCAAACGGGTCACGCCTTTGACTGCTGTGGTTGCCCTGCGAACTATTGACGAAATAACGCTTTCATGTATTTTGACAACGCCAAGTCCTGTTGAATTTTCTGAAATGATGTCAACTTCCGCCGCTTTTGGGCTTTTCATAGTTTTCATTTTTTAACCCCTTTTATTTGCTATAGATTTTCTGAGTTTTCGAAGTGGCCTTCCTTCATCACACGCTCTATATAGCCGGTGTCATAATTGCCAGCCACAAATTCATTTGTTCCAAGCACGAACTGAGCAAAAGGAATAGAGGTCTTCACACCTTCAATAACGTATTCCTCAAGCGCGCGTTTGCAGAGAATTATCGCTTCTTCGCGATCTTTCCCATGAACAATAAGCTTGCCTATCATGCTGTCGTAATTTGGCGGAATAGAATAGCCGCTGTATACGTGGGAGTCTACTCTGACGCCTTTGCCGCCGGGAGGCAGAAACAAGGATACTTTGCCAGGGTTTGGCGCGAAATTTCTGTATGGATCTTCCGCGTTGATCCTGCATTCGATGGCATGGCCCTGAATCTTTACGTCTTTTTGTGCAAAAGAAAGCTTTTCGCCTGCGGCCACCCGGATTTGCTCCTTGATGAGGTCTATGCCGGTAACTTCTTCGGTCACAGGGTGTTCTACCTGGATTCTGGTGTTCATTTCCATGAAGTAAAATTCGTCTTTATTGCCCACCAAGAATTCTATCGTTCCCGCGTTGCAATAATTGACTGCTTTTGCGGCTTTGACTGCGGCCGCTCCCATTTTCTTTCGCAGTTGCGGGTTTAAGGCTGGCGATGGAGCTTCTTCTATGAGTTTCTGATGCCTGCGCTGAATGCTGCAATCTCTTTCTCCGAGATGCACCACATTGCCATAGTTGTCCGCAATAATCTGGAATTCTATATGCCGCGGATTGGCTATGTACTTTTCCATATACATATCGCCGTTTCCGAAAGCCCGCTCCGCTTCTGTCTTGGCCGCATGGAATCCCTGAATCAAGCTTGCGTCGTTATGCGCCACGCGCATTCCTCTGCCGCCGCCGCCTGCCGAAGCTTTGACTATAACAGGGAATTTCAATTTATGGGCAATTTTTTTAGCTTCGTCTTCGCTGGTTATAAGCCCGTCGCTTCCTGGCGTCACCGGGACGCCGGCTTTTATCATGGTTTTGCGAGCGACTGCTTTGTTGCCCATAGCTTCCATTTGCTCCGGCTTCGGTCCTATAAATGTGATGTTGCAGCTATTGCAGATTTCCGCAAAATGCGCATTTTCCGCCAGAAAACCGTATCCGGGATGGATGGCGTCCACATCGCATATTTCCGCAACGCTTATGATTCTTTCAATCATAAGATAACTTAACGCTGGGGCAGGAGGGCCGATGCACACCGCCTCGTCGGCAAATCTAACAGGCAAACTGTCCGCATCCGCTTCAGAGTAAACAGCAACCGTTTGGATGCCGAGCTCGCGACACGCGCGAATTATACGCAGAGCTATTTCTCCGCGATTGGCAATAAGTACTTTGTCAAACATAATTTTTTGGCCTGTTTATTGATTTATTCCAATACGAAAAGAGCTTGGCCGTATTCAACCGCCTCTGCGTTTTCCGCGAGAATTTCTTTTATGACTCCGCTTTTTTCAGCTTTAATCTCATTCATCACCTTCATGGCTTCAATGATGCAGACAATGCTGTCCGCTTCGACTTTGTCGCCAATTTTTGCAAATGAATCAGCTTCTGGCGATGGGGCTCTGTAAAAAGTTCCGACAATTGGGGAGTTGATGGTAATCTGAGCTTTTTCGGGAGCCTCCTCTGCGGCGGGCGCGGCAACAGGGGCTGCTGCGGGAGCGGCAGCCATGGGAGCCTGCATTGGAGCTGCGGCAACAACCATCGAAGGAGGGTTGGTGCCTCTGCGGATGCAAAGATGCATTTCTTCGGCCTCAATTTTAAACTCGCTCAAATCGTGTTCAGACATCAATTTTACGATGGTCCTTATTTCGTCAATTTTCATTCTTTTAAATTCCTTATTTACATTAAGTTGCTTATTTTTTATTTTTGTTTAAATAGTTGACCAGAGCGCGCAGGGCCCACTCGTAGCCGTCAGTTCCAAAGCCGGAGATCTGCCCCACGCAAACGGGGGCGGTCAATGACTTTTGCCTGAATTCTTCGCGCGCATGAACATTGCTGATGTGTATTTCAACAGAGGGAATGCTCACTGCCGCCAGAGCGTCCCTTATCGCAACACTTGTGTGAGTGTAGGCGGCGGGGTTGATAATGATGCCGTCAACCCCTTCGCTTTTGGCTGCGGCTATCCTGTCAACAATGCCGCCTTCGCTGTTGCTTTGAAAAAAGCCCGTTTTTACATTCAAAGATGAAGCAACGGACGCGAGTTGGCTTTCAACATCCTTCAATGTTGCAGCGCCGTACACATCCGGCTCCCGTTGCCCTAGAAGTTGCAGGTTGGGCCCGTTTATTATTAAAATATTCATAGTCATAGTCGGGCAATATAGCGCAATAACTGCGAATTTGCCAGTTTATAATTAATTCTGTTTGCCTGAAATAGGCAATTCTTTTATGTCAAAGTTTTGTGGGGCAATCAGGCTTTCCAGCTCTTTTGCCGGATAAGGCTTCAAGGCTTCTGGCGATGTTGTTTTCGGCTTTTCGTCAGAGGCTAGCCTGATCGCCAAAAAAATGCCGCCGATAATCAAAGCGATTACAAACAAGGCGATGACCGAAGAAAGGATTACCGCAAAATATTTCATTTTAATTTTTTCATCAATGCTAACCTGTTTTTTGTTTTCCAGGCTGTTTATCATTTTTTCGTCCAGCACATGCTCAGAGCCGTGCTTTAAGTGGGCCAGTATTTTTTCGGTTTCCGCTTCTTTGATGTCATACAGGAATGAGAGATTTTTAATGTATGCGTTCACATATACAAGTGGCGGCATGTTTTTTAGGTCGTCCATCTCCAGAGCTTGCAGATACTGCATGCTTATTTTTGTTTCCTGCTCCACCTGGTGCAGGCTTAGCCCTGACCTTACCCGCGCCTCTCTGAGTATTTGGCCGCATGAAGCATTTTCGCTTGATATATTGCCCACTATTCTAACTGCTTCTTTGTGGGGAATCAATGTTACGGCAGAGCCACTTTCCTGGCTTGTCTTCTCTACCTCGTCCTGTTTCAATGTGAAGCTTTGGGCTTCTTCTGTCTTAGGACTTGGCACTTCCGGCTTCGACTCAAATTTTTGTCTTAGCTCCACAACAGATGGATCGTGTTTGTGCTCCGCTGCTGGAAATTCTTCATCATCGTCTTTTTCTTCCGGAAAAATATCATGCAAGTTTGCCGGGGTTCCGGTTGCGCCGCTTTTTTCCTCCGTCAATTCGGTTGTCTGCCTGAGCATTGATTCGCTTTCCGCTGGAACTTCTTCGCTTGCCTTTGCTGGAGACAATTTTATTGTTTCCTTTGGCGCGTCGCTTTCCGCAGTTTTTTCTTTGTTGCTTTGTTCGCTTGGATTGACAATGACAGCCTCTGTTTTTTCCGGCTCATTCTTCGCGACAGAAGCCGGGAGATCATTTTCCCTTGATTTTCCCAGGGAATCTTTTCCGGCGTCGCTTTTGTCGCTTTCTGAAAAATCAAGGGGAAGAAATTCGTGGCCGCTCCCCAAAGACTGTTCATCTGTATTGCTTAAATTGTTTTTTTCTTCATTCATAATGTATAAGATACACTGTTATTTATCATTTTCTATTTCATCAAACACAAGAATGTCCCTTTTTGATCCGCCGGGCAGTGGTGGGCTGACTACTCCCCGCGCTTCGAAGGAGTCCATTATTTCAGCTGCCTTGTTATAACCTATGCCCAGTCTCCTCTGAATGTAGCTGGTGCTTATTTTTCTGTCCATAAAGAGAATCTCCAGAGATTTAATGATGTTGTCGTCATCGCCGGGCTGCGAATACTTCTCCACCATCGCCTGAATTTTAGGGTCCATAGAGCTGGAGATATTTGCGGCGGGCGCGGAGTCTTTTTCCTCCTTGGCGGCCTTGGAGTCCTTATCTGTTGCTTTTTCGACTTCCTCCTCCGAAATAACTTTGCCGTCAAATTGCTGTTCAGCTTGGCTGGACACAAAATCCACAACTTTTTGGATGTCCGAATCCTCCACCATTGCTCCCTGTATGCGCTCCAGATTGGCGCTGCCGGGCGGCATTAAAAGCATGTCGCCGCGGCCAAGCAAGGTTTCCGCGCCTTTTTGGTCAAGAATTACGCGGCTGTCAATCAGAGAGCCCACGCGGAACGCTATCCTTGTCGGCAAATTGGCCTTGATTACGCCGGTTATAATATTTGTTGACGGGCGCTGCGTGGCGATGACTATATGTATCCCCGAAGCGCGGCCCTTCTGTGCTATTCTGGCGATTGAGATTTCAACGTCGGCTTTGGCGTCAGTCATCATAACATCGGCCAATTCGTCGACAATCACAACAAGTATGGGCATTTTGTCTGGTATTTCGTTGCCAAATTTGTCAAAGAGAGGCTCTTTTGGAATTGTGCGCGAATTAAATCCGGCCAGATTTTTAACTTTGACCCTTGCCATTATGCGGTAGCGTTTTTCCATTTCATTCACGGCCCAGCGCAATGCCAGCGGCACTTTCTGAGGGTCGTTGACCACAGGCGTTATCAAATGCGGCAGTGGCGTGTACATTTCAAGCTCGACCACCTTTGGGTCAACCATTATCAGGCGCAGTTCGGCTGGCGAAAAACGAAACAGCAGGCTCATAATAAGAGTGTTCATGCAAACGCTTTTTCCGCTTCCGGTGGCACCCGCTATCAGGAGGTGAGGGGCCTTTGCAAGGTCAAGGATGACAGGCTTTCCGCCAACGTCTTTGCCCAATATGATCGGGATCTCTTCTTTGGAGTTTTGCCATTGGCTCGACTCCATCATTGATCTCAGATAAACTGCGGACGGAGAGCTGTTGGGCACTTCCACGCCCACTGCGTTTTTGCCGGGTATCGGAGCGAGTATGCGTATGCTTTTTGCTTCAAGCTCCATGGCTATATTGTTGGCAATGTTTGCCACTTTTTCAACCTTTACGCCTGGAGCCAGAGAAAGTTCAAAACGGGAGACTCTCGGGCCGGTTATGATTCCGGAAACAGTTCCGTCCACATTGAAGCTTTCAAGTGTTTTCTGCAATATATGCCTGGATTCTTCAATCCATTCGGAGCTTTCGCCCTTGGCTTCTTTTCCTTTTTCCAGCATAGTAATGAGAGGCAGAGTAAACTTGCCTGAAAAAGCTGGCTGAGCGTGAGTTTTTTTCTTGGTCGCAGGAGCAAAAAGATCTTCGTCCTCATCTTTTGTCGGAGCTTTGTCGTCATGACGGGAAACCAATATAGGCTCCATTTCCATTTCCGTTTCCGGCTCCTGGTCAGGCTCAAACGGCGGCTCGTCTTTTTGAATCAACTCTTCTATTGGCTTTAACTTTTTCTCTACTTTTTCTTCGGGCAGTTTCGCCACAACAGAAGCTTTCTCGCCATCAAGCTTGACTTTTCTTTCTCGCTTTTCCATGCCGTCTTTTTTGCGGTTTAACACAAAATGAATAAAAACAGCATTCCAATCTGCCAGCCATACAAAAAAGAGCCCGGCCAGAACAAGAACAAAGCCCACTATAAAAGCGCCCACGGCGCCAATGTATTCACGTATTAATCCAGGAGCAAGGCCGCTGGATTTAGGAGCCGCGAGCTGCTGCCCGATCACGCCGCCCGACAATGCGGAATTCGGGTTGTCCGCATGACCCAGTCCAAGGATCTCTGTCCTATGGCATAGTTCGGCCGGCCACATTGCAAACAATATTGTTATCCCCAATCCAAGCGCTATAAGCGCGCCCACGTAGCCTTTTCGCGCGATTGGGATGGAATAGAACGGCCTCACGGCGCAGACTACCAGTATTGCGAGTATAGGATACACCGCGATTCCAAATAGATAAAAAAGTATTCTGGAGACATTCGCCCCGACCGGCCCTATCCAGTTTTTGATGCTTGAGTCGTTTCCGCCTTCCAGCACTGTCAAGTCCGAGGCCGTGTGAGAAAAAATAGCCATCACAAAAAGCAGGATCAAAATTATCAGAAACACATGCCTGAATTTGAATCCCGGTTTATTTTTCTCTTCCTGTTCCTTTTTAACGGACATAGACCTACCTGAAATGAAAATCCCAAACTGAAACCACCAATGGCGCATTCATATACAGAGGACGCGCAACCAAAGCAAACACTATAGCATATTCATCAGAATATTAAAGCTAAAGAGGCCTATTTTTGGCGCAAAATCCAACTTCCTTTTCATTCCGGTTTTTTCCCGGAAAGGTTTGATGGATAACGGTAATAGTCTATTATTTTTTTGCCAAAGCTGTTCCATGGAAAAGCCGAGACTGCTTTAGTGAATGCCTCTGTCACGCTTTCGCCTTTTGCTGGCTCAGCCAGGACATGATTAAACGGAGGAATATGTCCTTCGCTTTCGAGAAGGTTCAGCGTAAATGGACCCTTTAGCTTGTATGGAGAAATTTCCTTTCTTCTCTCGATCCCCCTTTTGACGCCCTCATAAATTATTTCATGCGCTTTCCCGGGCAGAACAGAACGGCAACAGAACGGGCCGTAAGCATGTTTCACCACTGC
>CAZYVR010000200.1:0-10720 GCA_964651145.1 uncultured Victivallales bacterium
GGCCTAATGTCAGAACTGCTGGCTGTTTTAAAGCGAAGCTAAAACAGGCAAATGTTGCCTCCGCGCCCGTGCATTGGACTTTTGGCGGAGCCGTGGCATTACCCAAAAATTTAAAAAGAACAATATTAAATTTAATAAAGTCCATATTTCAATGACCCCAAAAAAGGCTGTCGGATTAATAGTTGCCCCAGGATTCGCCGTATTTATCTTTGAAGATATCCCATAGATGCACTTCTTCATATTTCTTGGGAAGCTTTTCTTTTAAAACTCTTTCAATATCCGAACAATAGTCAGCCATTATGTAAAGATATAGCGGGAATTTTTCTATTGCCTGATAATATCCACCACTTCTTGCAAAATTACTGCAAAGACGTTTGTCGAATTCCAAGGATCTGTGGCCTTCCTGAGGATTGACGAAAGTGTTCATATAAACTCTATATTCATTTTTGCCGCTATGGTTCTTTGAAATAGGATAAATATTCATTTTTATTCGACCAAAATATTTGCCGTTCTGAAGAGACACAAAAGCGTATTTATCAAAAGAATCTTCTCCTTGAAGCTCCTCAAGCAGTTTTCCGTCTCTGTCAAGATTCTGCATTACCTCATAAGCTCCATGCTTATCTTTCTTTTTGACTATTTTACTTGTCAAAATATATTCTTTTTTATACCCTTCCTTTGGAGCTATGTAGTCATTTTTGCCGCATTCCTGTATTCCCACTCCGGTCGCGGCTGTTACTTTTAAAGCGACGCACTGCTTGTTGCCTTTATCTGGATAATATGATTCAAAA
Source organism: uncultured Victivallales bacterium (assembly GCA_964651145.1). GTDB lineage: Bacteria > Verrucomicrobiota > Lentisphaeria > Victivallales > GWF2-45-14 > CAZYVR01. The sequence goes on from CAZYVR010000200.1 coordinate 789, forward strand.
TAAAACTCCGCAAGTTTCATCTTTTCCTTGAAAACTTTATTGGAAAACATGCTCATCGAATAGGGGAGGCTTCCTGTTAACGCTGAGTATGTCACATCATGATTCCACCATCCAATAAGCGGCTCAGCTTTTTCTTTTTTTCTCATGCGGAATATTATAGGGGTGGATTTATCTGGTGTGTGAATTTTTATATAAGAAGAGCTTACATTTTTTTCTCTTGCATAATAAAACTTCCGCTTCAACTCTTCGGTCCACAATTCTTCATAGCCTTTTTTTTGCAAGTTCCTTATTGAGATACATTTTCCTTTCCCAGTATAAACAAAAAAACCTTTGTCATCGGTTGCCAGCTTAAAAGGCTTAACTGTAGTGAAATAGGCTATAGGATTTGTTGGATTGAAAGTATGAAGAGAGCCTTCTACTGTTGCCTTGGAAACAGGATTTCCTGTTTGGTCAAGAACTTTGCCGTAAAAAACAATAGGCGTGGTGTAAACCCTCATCATGTCGGGTTTTATGCTATTCACTTTTCTGAGAAAAAAAGCTGTTCTTTGAGCTTTTGTCCTTGGCGGCTGAAGTAAATTGTAAATATAAATAGTTCCAATTATTAATATCAGCAAAAACAAAAATATACTTATTATTTTACTTTTCTTTTTCATGCTTGGTTGCTCCTAAGACTATTATTTATACCCAGAGTAAAACTAAGTTCTTTAATATAAGGGGCTTACTTTTATTAATACTGGCAATGTCATTAGCTTTTCTTGTTTCAAAAAATTAGAATCCCCCCAATAAAAGCTGTCGCTGTTGCAACATTCAGCTTGTTGTCGCTTCGCGTTGCTACAAGCTGCAGGCTTTTTAATATGCCACGTGCGCTGGCGCATTATTTTTTATGCGCCAATCACTTTCGGCTTTGCCGAGCCGGGTTTCCGCCCCGGCGGGCGTCCGGATGAAATCCGGTTTTTATTCCGGCTATGCCGGTTTTTTATAACGACTGCGTCGAGCTGTCTTATTTTTTTACAGATCAGCTTGCCACTACGTTCACAAGGCGTCCGGGAACGCATATGATCTTTCTTACAGTCTTTCCTGCAATGGCTTTTTTCACTTCTTCATTCTCAAGCGCAATTTTTTCCATCTGATCTTTGTCAGCTTCTGCGGACATCATAACTTTGGCCTTGGGCTTTCCAAGAACTTGAATAAGCACCTCTATCTCGTCAACCTTAAGATAATCCTCATTGAATTCCGGCCACTGCTCGTAAGTAATGGTGTTGTCATGACCAAGAACAGCCCAAAGCTCTTCGCCCACATGCGGAGCAAAAGGAGCTAGAAGCTTCACAAATTCTTCGGCGGCTTCTCGAGGCAACTGTTTTTGCTTTGAAAATTCATTTGTAAAAATCATCATCTGACTGATGGCTGTGTTAAAATCAAGTGTCTCGCAATCGGATGTCACTTTCTTTATTGTCGCATGCAGAAGGCGACGCTGATCTTTTGAGAGTTCCGCATCGACAATTTCCGCGTCCAGAATCATGCGCCACGCGCGCTTAAGAAAGCGGTAAACGCCCTCCACGCCTTTTGTGTTCCATGGCTTGACTGCCTGAAGCGGCCCCATGAACATTTCATAAAGACGCATGCTGTCGGCGCCGTACATCTTTATCACATCGTCAGGATTGACAACGTTCTTTAAAGATTTTGACATCTTTGCCGGGAACTCGACCAATTTCTCGCCTGTGTCCTTGTGAACAGCTCCGCCAGAGGCATGCTCAACTTTGTCCATGGGAACAAGCGCGCCGCGTTCGTCCTTGTATGAAATGCCGAGAATCATTCCCTGATTGATCAATTTAACAAACGGCTCTTTGGTGGAAACCACGCCGAGATCAAAAAGAACCTTGTGCCAGAATCTAGAGTAGAGCAGATGCAGAACTGCGTGTTCGGCTCCGCCCACATAAAGGTTGACCGGCATCCAGTAATTTTCTTTTTCCTTGCTGAAAGGAGCGCTGTCGTTGTTTGGATCAATGTAGCGCAAGTAATACCAGCATGAGCCTGCCCACTGCGGCATGGTGTTTGTTTCGCGACGGCCCTTCATTCCAGTTTCAGGATCGGTGTAATCCAGCCACTCTCCGGCGTTGGCCAGCGGCGATTCGCCGGTTCCTGATGGCCTGAAGTCTTCAACTTCCGGCAATTCCAACGGCAGCTCGTCTTCGGGAACAAGCTTAATTGTGCCATCTTCCATGTGAATAATCGGAAACGGCTCGCCCCAGTAGCGCTGACGGCTGAAAAGCCAGTCGCGCAATTTGTAGTTAACAGTAAACTGGCCAATGCCTTTGCCTTCGAGCCATTCAGTCGCCATGCGCTTGGAGTCTTTGACTTCGAGGCCATTGATGTCAAGTCCATCGTCATTGGCTGAATTTATCATGACTCCGTTGCCGGTCCAGCAAGCCTTGCCCGCGAGGACGTCATCGAGGTTTACATTTTCAGCCTTGGCTTCTTCTTCGCAAGGAGAAATAATGGCTTTGATTGGAATTTTAAATTTTGACGCAAACTCAAAGTCGCGCGTGTCATGCGATGGAACCGCCATAATTGCTCCGGTTCCATAACTGATAAGCACGTAATCGGCTATCCATATCGGAATTTTTTCGCCATTGACAGGATTGATTGCGAAAGCTCCGGTAAAGACTCCCGTCTTTTCTACGCTAAGCCCAGTGCGCTCAAGATCGCTCAAAGTCGCGACTTTTCTGCAATACGCGACAACTTCGGCCTTCTGTTCGTCGGACGCTATTTTTGCGACCAGCTCGTGTTCCGGAGACAGCACCATGTATGTGGAGCCAAAAAGAGTGTCAGGACGCGTGGTGTATACTTTTATTTTTTCGTCATGTCCATCAACGCAAAAATCAACTTCGGCTCCAGTGGATTTGCCGATCCAGTTTCGCTGCATCTCCTTGACGCCTTCGGGCCAGTCCAACTCATCCAAGTCCTGGAGCAAGCGCTCCGCGTACTCGGTGATTCTGAGCATCCATTGCCTCATGGGCTTGCGCACTACCGGATGGCTGCCGCGTTCGCTTTTGCCGTCAATGACTTCCTCATTGGCAAGCACGGTCCCCAGAGCGGGACACCAGTTTACTGCAACTTCATCAATATAAGCCAAGCCTTTATTGTATAGTTGCATAAAAATCCACTGCGTCCATTTAAAATAATGCGGATCGGTGGTGTTGACTTCCCTGTCCCAGTCATAACTGAACCCCAGAGATTTTATCTGTCTCTTGAATTCGCTTATATTTTGCGCAGTGGTTTCAGACGGATGGGTTCCGGTTTCCACGGCATACTGCTCAGCTGGAAGCCCAAACGCGTCCCAACCCATGGGATGAAGCACATTATAGCCGCGCATCCGCTTGTAGCGGCAATAGATATCCGTGGCGGTGTATCCTTCCGGATGCCCCACATGCAAGCCTGCCCCGCTGGGATATGGGAACATGTCAAGCACATAAAGTTTTGGCTTTTCTGAAACATCTTCAGTTTTAAACGTTTTGCGCTCTTCCCAATAATCCTGCCATTTCTTCTCTATCGAGGCAAAATCATAATCTATTCTATCCATCGTCATGCTATCTCCGCTATGTTTCATATTCTAAAAATTTATAAACACATACGATATACACAAAGAGCTGTTTTTGCAATATCTCCAGACAGAACAAAATAAGCGAAAATTTGACGCCAAGGTGACATTTTAATAAAATGAGTGTATAATACGGCAAAAATAGAAACAATTATGTTTTAATTATTTTATGAGTGAAACAGAAAACGCCTTTCAAATACGCGAGCCGGAAAAACTGCCCAATCACTATGACGTGCTTGGGTTGAAGTTGTTTGAATCCGACCTTGATCTTATTCATAAAGCTGGCTTCAAAAGATTTACCGACTTGCACAAAGAGCTTGAACAGTCCGAAAACCCGGAAATTCTCAGATCGATCAAAGACCGGATGACCCGCCTCAGCCAGGCATGCACCACTCTGGAGGTGCCTGAAAAGAAGAAGGCGCACGACACAAAACTGGCAGAGCAACAAGGCGTACCCCTGCAAGACCTGATGGGCAAAACTATACTTCTGAACAAAAAAGAACTCTCTTCAGGCGACAGGAAAAAACTTGCCGAAGCCGCAAAAATGCTCATGGATCTGACAACCCCAACACCTTCCGGGGAGCCTCAAAGAATGCTCACCAGAGAAGAGGAAAAACATCAGAAAAAAGCCATTGATAATTTCAGAAAAACAAAACCCCAGTTGGTCAATTCTCCGATTGACTCCCCAGGCGCCAGACAACCCTCGCCAAAATCAACATCGGAATTGAGAGTCAGGAAAAAAACAACAAAAGAAAACACAGACCGTCTTGTGGTAAAACAGGGCAACACAATTTTGTCTCTTGTAAGATGCAAAAACTGCAGCGCAATCATGTCAGAACTTGCCTCTATCTGCATTGAATGCGGCTTCGACAGAAAAAACAATATACGCCTCAATACGATATCATCGCCGCCATCTCCAAGCGTGTCGGCCTGTGTCATAAAAAAAACAACGCCAATCGGCCGTTTCTTTAATTCACTGATGAACGACGCAAAAAAATACGCAGCCGCATTAAGTTCCCTTGTTTTGCTTTTATTCGTTATTGCCGCCGCAACTATCTTTGCAATAAGAATAATCGGCAAAAGCAAACCATATGCAATTGACAATCATCGCAAAATAATCAGCTTAAGCTGGGAAGATGCCATAAAATCTTCAACATTATGGGGCGAATATTTCGCCAAACGCGCAAAACGCAATGACGCCAAGCCTTATATAACATTTTCAATAGAAAGCACAATCGAAGCTTCTTCTGAAGGCTCCCCCGCAAGACATTATACATTTCAAGTCATAGACACAAAAACAAACAAGACATTGTACGCAAGAAAAATAATCATGCAAATGAGCGCTCCACTGTCCAGCCGACATGGCTTTAAAAGCAAAGCAATAGGACAAGTTGTAAACAACGCCGCGCAAAGCTTGCTTTCCGGCAATGCCGCGTCATGCATTCAAATACAACAAAAATATCATAGAGAAAAACAAAAAACAAAAAAAACACCATTAGACGACTGCCTTTCAAATATTAAAGGCTATATTGATAAAATTAATTAAAAATAAGGAGATTCGGATGAACTCAAAAAGATTTCTGTGTTCTCTTGCTGCATTGCCGCTCCTCATTGGCTCTGCCTGCGCGAACACATTGCCGGAAATTTCAAAGGACCAGAAAACCGAAACATGGACGATAACAGGCAAAAACTACAAAGCCGCCATTGGCGCAAAAGGATATATTTCCAGCATAAAAAGCGACGGCAAGGAATTCCTTTCACAATCAAAAAAACTGTCATGCGGCACATACTTGTGCGGCGGAAACATTCCATATCTTCTGGACTTGAAAAAAACAGACGACAACACAATAACAGGCAATAACAAACTGGCCGTTATATCTTACAAATTCGAAGCAAAAAAAATTCTCCTTACAATTTTAGACATAAAAGAGAAATGCAGCTTTTACATCATTATCAATAAAGCAGTGAAAAAAGTCAACCACGTAATGGGAGCCAAAGAAGTGCCCACGATTGCAAGCGTGCCCGCGACCGCAACCTGCGACAACACCCGCTGGTTTCAGAAAAACATATCCCTGGACATCATCGGCGGCAACAGGATATGGGGCCCATGGCGCGGCTTTCAGGTATGGGAAGCAAAACTCAGTCCAGGAAAAAAAAGAACAATAGAATTTCGCCTCGGCAAAGAAGCGCCTCCTCAATCAAAACTGGACGCAATACACAAAAAAGCTCCCGCTGAGAAATTCACCTACACCAAAACAACAGAGCCGCAACAAATTCCCTTGTGCATGATCGGCGACAGCATCACCTGGGCTGGCAAGGGAGACTACTGGCGCAAAGACCTGCTGGAAATAATCCCACGCCTGGCTTTTGTAGGCACACACACAGCTCAACTCGGGTACAGCCACGCCGGCGAAGGCGGCAACAGCACAAGCAAGGTCCTCAAACGAATAGACGATATTCCAGCATGCCCATACTACTCCCTGCTCATAGGCACAAATGACACCGGAGTAAAAAAAGAATCCTTGTCAAAAAAACGCTCGGAAGACACAGCAGAGCGCATTGAACAAATAGTATTGGAACTATTAAAGAAACCCGGCGTTAAAAAAGTATTCCTATGCAGCATTCTCCCCTGTCACACAAAAAATCCTCTGCGCGACAAAACAAACTCCCTTACAAACATTATTCTGCGGGAAAAAATGAAAACAGCATTCCCTAAGGAAAAAGTTGCCTGGATCGAATTTGAAAAGCCAATAAGAGCAATGAAAAATTGGGAGCCAAAAATAAAGCTCCATCCCACCCTCGAAGGCTATAAGGCAATAGCTAAAATTCACACAGACGCGCTCATAAAAGAATTGGAAATAAAAAATCCATCCGCCGCCCCGGTCCCCATGCAGGAAACCGGCGTGAGAATCAATAATTTGTGGGACAAAAAAGAAGCTCAAACAAAAGCTCCGATAATAGCCGGATGGTACACTGTATCGTTTCAATTGAAAAATGAAGCAGGCAAAAATCCGTCTGTGACTATATCCAGCTCCGACCAATCCTTAAAGGCCCCTTTCAACAAGACATTCAAACTGAAAGCCTCCAACGCCGGGAAACGCGTCGAGCTTAATTTTTTCACCAACTACGAAGGATACGGCTACTCCCGTTCAATAATGAAAATCATTCCGAATGAATGCGAAATTGACAAAATTTTATTTGAAAAAACCCGTCCATCAAAAAAAGCCTCCACATACGCTGAAGGCATTTACATAGACACAACAACAAAACCTGCTCCAGGCGAGTTGGTTGAGAAAAAACAATAAGGACAAAACCATATGCCGGAAAACAAACTTAGCCAACGTCCAGACTGGGACGAATATTTCATGGACATCGCCCAAGTGGCCGCGAAGCGGAGCAACTGTTCCCGGCGACATGTGGCCGCCGTCATAGTAAAAGACCATAGAATAATTTCCACGGGCTACAACGGCACTCCGCGCGGTATAAAAAACTGCTTTGAAGGCGGCTGCCCGCGTTGCTCGTCCGACACGCCATCCGGCGAAAAACTAACTGAGTGCATATGCAGCCACGGAGAAGAAAATGCAATCGTTCAGGCGGCATATCACGGCATAGCGGTGAAAGACTCCACCTTGTACACTACTTTCAGCCCATGCCTGCTGTGCGCCAAAATGATAATAAACTCCGGCATTAAAGAAGTAGTTTACCGCGAACGCTACTCCATTGACGAAATTGCAAGAAATCTCCTGAATGAAGCCGGAGTAAAACTCCGCGCCCTTCACGAAGAGGAAAAATTGCCTTCCTGAACTATTAAAAGGCTCGGACAGCCCCGCTCAAGGCTGTCCGCCAATCAATGCTTATAGCGCGTCAAGATAAGAAAAGTCCATCTCAACCGGAGCTCCAGTCTCCCATGACTCTATAGCCTTCCAGGCCATAATGTTGGCGACAGCTCCGCTGATTGCGTCAGTCTCGGATGCTTTGTCTTCAAGTATGATTCGGCGAAAGTATTCCAGTTCATTATAATGGCCTTTGTCAACCTTGGGCTGCTTGTCATAATAATATCCAACCTCTATTTCTTCAGGAGTTATCGACTTGCGCCATTCACTGCCTTTGACTATGGCTTCCCGGCTTTCATCATTCTGGAGCTGCCCGCCCATTTTATAGTCATATGTTTTATGGAAGACCTCGCCCTGGTCAGTGTAACGGGAAAGCTCCGTAAAATGCTCGCCGACCAGCGTTTCATAATTTGAATTAATCTCAATGCGCTCCTTGGGATACCCAGCGCAGGAATTGTCGCCTGCCACGATAACCGCAGTGACATTGTCCGGGTAGCTCAAAGTAATAATATTGTCGGTGTTGCCCTCGCCCACTGTGTAGACTTTTTCCGGCCTTAAATCTGTCATCCAGTTGAGCAAGTCAAAAATATGCGTCACTTCATGGATAATAGTAGACTCTTTGCCATGTATCACAGCATCAAAATGATGCTTGGGCCAAAGTCTGGCCTCGCCGATTATGCGATAAATAATTGTGGCGCTGCCCTTTTTCATGTCTTTGTATATGGGCTTCAAATCCTGCATCATCGGGCTGTATGGGCGATTAAATCCAACCATGAATTTGATGGGCGAATTTTTCATGAGCCTCACCATGGGCTCAATCTCTTCGTTCCTGTAGCAAAGCGGCTTCTCCACAAAAAGGTGTTTGTTGTGCTTCACAGCAAGCTCCATGATCGGCAGGCGAAAATCAGGCTTTGTGCCGCAGACAACCATTTCTATTTCCGGGTCGCTGAAAATTTTTTCCATGTCCGAAGTGACATAAGCCGGATTATATTTTTCAGACAGCGCGTCAAGCTGCGATTGATTCAAATCGCAGAAAGCCACAATTTCCATATTAGGGTTGCTTGCTGTGTTTGGGATATGGTTTCCGCTGCTGAATCCGCCGCAACCGATAAATCCGACCTTCATTTTTTTTTCCATAATTTCACCTTTTTTAAATTCTAAATTTTGTAAGATCTGAGTCAAATGCATCAGAAACACATTCAAAACAAATTATTAAAGCCAAAGCCAGACAGCTTTGTTGGTTAAGAATTTTTTATTAAATCAACTATTTTCGCTTCCAGCAGAATCTTCTTATATATAGATGACTCTCCTTTATTCTTCTCGGCCAAACGCTGAAAAAGCATCTCTCCGGCAGTCCTGCCGATCTCCAGCCTTCTCTGAATTATTAAAACAATGTTCGATTCAAAGCCTGGATATTGCTCTGTGTCCGAAAAAGTGGCAAGCTTCAATTTTCTATTGCCTCTAAACTCGCTTGCAGCCCTCAATACATCTGTCGCAAGAGCTTCGCTTGAGCAAAACAAGCCATCAATTTCATTATCCGACAAAAGCTCTTTTGCCGCTCTGTAACCGGAAGAACAGTCCTTATACTGCGCTTCTCTTGTCAGTTCTTCCGGGACATCAATTCCAGCCTCAGACAGTGCAATTTTAAAACCAAAAATCCTTTCCCGTGTTCCTGGCGCGCTGACTGGGCCTGTTACACATGCAATTTTTTTGCAGCCATGCTCCGTCAACATCCTGGCTCCATCGCTGGCGGCTTTGAAATTGTCAGTTGCCACAAGATCGCCTTCAAAGCCTTCAATAATGCTGTCTGTAAAAACAATAGGCATGCCCTTCCTCATAAGTGTGCCATAATAAGAATTCATGTGGGAATTCATTGAAGGAGCAATGATAAAGCCAGCGGCTCCTTCATTGGCAAACGATGCCATATATTCTTTTTCTTTTTTGTAGTCAGCATCCGAATTGCCAAGCAATATATTATATCCATTCTGACGGCATACATCTTCCGCGCCACGCACAATCCCAGGATAAAATTGCGTGGCAACACTCGGAACAAGCACGCCCACCAGCCGCGCATTTATCGGAGCTGTGCCCTTGTTTTTTTTTAAACTGGCAATTCCGCAAACGAAGGTTCCTCTGCCGCGCTCTACCCGCAAAAAGCCATCAGCGACAAGGCTGTTAATTGCCAGATTCACAGTGGCTTTGTTCAACTTATACTTTTCTGACAACTGCCGTATCGAAGGCAGTTTCTCGCCTTCAACGTATTCATTGGCAAGAAGCTTTTCTTCAAGAACACGCTTTATCTCTTCAAACTTGCAAAGACCTTTTATATCATTTTTCATTTAAATCCTCAATGTGTGCGAGTGTACGGTACACTATATTTTAAACAAAAAAACGAATATGTCAATAGGCAGCATAACCAAAAGTCTTAAAAAATTGTTCTATCGTCATTAGATGAAGCCGCCAACAGTCTTGAAAAATAAAAGCCCCGGCCAAAACCGGGC
>CAZYVR010000201.1:0-10700 GCA_964651145.1 uncultured Victivallales bacterium
CAACTTTTCTGATACCAGGAGCAATTCCTCAACAGCCAGCCATGGACGTTTCGCAACCAGAGATGCCTCAGGAGCCAGCAAACAAAGAGCTGGGCACCGACACAACAAATGTGCTTAATGATCCGACCAAAACAAAAGCCGGAATTTTGCTTGAGGATGAGCAGGAACCAACAAACACTGTAAAATTGTCACGCTCAAGCATCGGCATGATGCCGGATGTGGACGACCAATTTTCGGTGGACGTGCTTCACAAGGACGCCACCTCAAGCTCCACTGACCTGACAGGATCAGACGAGGCAGCGCTCGGGACGTCTTCTCCAGAATCCAAACCGAAATCTCCCAAGAAAACTTTTACAAACGCCAAAACCAAGGCTAAATTCACTCCTCGCAAGCCTCAAAAGAAATGGTGGCAGTTCTGGAAATAATGCCTTGAGATTTTGTTTCCATAGCTAGTTTTAGCTCAAATTTACAATCATTATCAAAATTTTTCTTGTCTTTTTATATTTTTGCATGCAGATTATTAGCAATGCCATGTTGCAGCTAATGATGAACAGCGAAAACAAAATTAGGGACAAGGCAATGGCCACAGAAAAGCACAATCTTAGTGAAATAAGAAATATAGGCATTATAGCCCATATTGACGCAGGCAAAACCACCCTCACTGAAAGATTCCTTTACTATTCAGGCAAAACACACCGCATAGGCGACATAGACAGCGGCAATACTGTAATGGACTACCTCGATGAAGAACGCAGCCGCGGAATCACAATAGTCGCGGCCGCGGCGTCTTTTCCGTGGACACACAAAAACAAAACAGGCCTCATACATTTGATAGACACCCCCGGTCATATTGATTTCACGGCTGAAGTCGAACGCTCAATCCGCGTTAGCGACGGAGCGGTCGTAATATTCAGCGGAGTGGAAGGCGTCGAGGCTCAAAGCGAAAAAGTATGGCGTCAATCAGACAATTACAATGTTCCCAAAATAGCTTTCATAAATAAACTGGACCGCCTGGGAGCATCTTTCTCAAGGACATTGAAAGAAATGCAGATCAAATTCCCGCGCGTCAAAGTCGTGGCATTCCAAATCCCCATTGGAATCGAATCTGCCCTGGAAGGCATAATTGACCTTGTTTCCATGAAAGCTCTTTACTTTCAAGGCGATGACGGCTCGATAGTGATGGAAGCGGAAATCCCAGAAAAAATGCGAGCGGAGGCAACCGCAGCAAGAGATGAAATGCTTTCAAGCATAGCCGATTTTTCTGATGAAATAGCGGAGCTTTACCTTGAAGAAAAAGACATCCCGGAAGAGCTCCTGAAAAAAGAGATTCGCAAAACAGTAATATCCAATAAACTTTGCCCTGTATTCACAGGATCCGCCAAAAAAAACATTGGAGCCCAGCCAATGCTGGACGCTATTCTTGATTATCTGCCAAGCCCAAACGATTGCAAAAAGTTCACCGCGCACGATCCTAAAACCGGAGAACAAATAGAGGCACACGCAGACAATGGGCATTTTTGCGGACTGGTATTCAAAATCATTGCCAGCGGCAGCGCCGATCTGCTTTACATAAGAGCTTATTCCGGCAAACTTTCATTGAACGACACGCTTGTCAACTCCAGAACCAAAGAAAAAGTGAGGATAAAGCGCATACTGCGTCTGTATTCAAAAAACGTGGAGCCCATACAGGAAGTGTGGCCCGGCGACATTGTCGGAATCATCGGCCCTCAGAATGTTAAAACTGGCGACACTTTGTGCGCGGTCAACCATTCGATGCTTCTGGAAAAAATCAATTTCCCGGAACCGGTAATATCAATTGCAGTCGAACCAAAATCAACAAAGGACAAGGACAGGCTGAACTCCTGCCTTAGCCTGCTATGTCGCGAAGACCCCACGCTCCAATTAAAAGTCCATGAAAACACAGGCCAGCAAATATTGTCTGGCATGGGCGAATTGCATCTGGAAATCAACTCAAATCGAATTCGCGACGAATTTAATCTGGAAGCCCGATATGGAGCGCCTCAAGTGGCGTTCCGGGAAACACTGAAAAATTCCTGCGCCATAACAGGAATATTCAACAAAACGCTTGGCGACAATGAATTTCACGCAGAAGTTGACTTCAAGCTAGAATCTGTTCCAAGATTGGAAAAAGGCCTTGAAGTTATTCTTGACATAAAGAAAAAAGCCAATTTGCCCAATCAATGGATTCTTTCAGCCGAGGAAGCCTTGAACAATGGCTTGCGCACAGGCGGCAACTGGGGATATCCGCTAATCTATATAAAAGGAACCATAGAAGGCATACGCGGCAATGACAAAACATCTGAAAGCGCAGTGGCCGGAGCCATCTTCGAGGGGCTTCGTCAGGCTATATCAAAAGGGACAATGCTTCTTGAGCCGCTTATGAGCCTTGATATCATGGCCCCCGAAGAAACAATTGGCGAAATAACAGGCTATCTGCAGGCAAGACGCGCGGTTATCCACGGCATAGGAAACCTTCCAGACACAAAACGACTATCCTGCGAAGTGCCTTTGGCTGAAATGTTTGGATTCAGCAAAGCGCTCCCAAAGCTGTCAGGCGGCAGAGCGGGGTTCAGCATGGAGCCCTGCGGCTATCAGGAAATATCATCAGAAAACCTCGAACGCATGGTAAGCAGCCACACGACAACCCCGGCATTCAATCGTTGACTCACACAACACTTCGCGCTTATTTTGATTTTGAATTGGAAAGAAACACTTCAAAGACCAACAAAGCCCATAAAGCATAACTGTGGTCTGCCTTCATTGCTTGATGCTCCTGAATAAGTTTTTCGAGGGCGTCCTGCCTGAAATAACCATCCTTTACGGAATTCCCGCCCAACAAATTGTCGCGAAGCGGCTTGTCCCATTTGCTCCTGAACCATTTTGCGACAGGAACTCCAAAACCCATTTTCTTGCGGGATATCAACTTTTCAGGAACAATGTCTTTAAAGGCATCTTTAAGAATATGCTTTCTGGAAGCATTCCTCTGTTTAAACTCGAGTGGAAGCGAAGCCGCAAATTCAACAACCCTGTGATCCATAAACGGACAACGCACTTCCAGCGACGCAGCCATTGAGGCAATGTCAATCTTAGTCAATATGTCGCCGGACAAATAGCTGTGAAGATCGGTTTCCATTATCTTTTCGACAGAACACTTGGAAGTGGCGAGACCGTAAAGAGCCTTCATTGCATCCTGAGTGCTGTGCGGCTTGAAATCAGCAAAAGCGTCGCCATAAACAGAGGATTTCCGATCCTCGTCAAAACGGCTTATCAAATCCAGATAACGCCTGTCCGAATGGGAGGCGCAAATGGCCAATATTCTTTGAAGCTGTCCAATTCTGGTCCGTTCTTCAGTCTTCGGAGGAAGCAGTTTGGAAATTCCGCCAAAAATCTTCTTGCGGACGCCAAGCGGCAAACAATCCGCATATTTTGCAAATTTCATCACCAAATAACGATTATATCCGGCAAAAAGCTCATCAGCTCCGTCCCCGCTTAAAGCCACCTTTACGTTTTCGCGCGTAAAGCGGCTCAAAAGATATGTGGGAAGCATTGAGGCGTCGCAATATGGCTCTCCGTAATGATTGACAAGGTTTTTTACCAAACTGAAATCATCCGGCTTAACTATCTTGTTGATGTGTTCGACCTTCTTTGAAGAGCCATTGCTGTTAATAAAATTAACGGCAATATTGGCAAACTTGCGCTCATCGTAAAGAGCCTCGTCAAAGCCTATGGTAAAGGCTTTCACCGGCTCGTCGCATATTTTGGACATAAGCGCCACAATAATGCTTGAATCGAGTCCGCCCGACAGGAACGCGCCAAACGGAACATCTGACATCAGACGCTTTCTGACTGAGTCTTCAAGCAACTCTTTTAATTGCTCTCTTGCGTCTTCATAGCTAAGGCTTGTTTTTTTCGAGTAATCTATATTCCAATATTTGCGCACACGCAATTTGTCGGCATCAACTTTGAACTCAAGAATATGAGCGGGCGGGAGCTTGGACACGCCTTGGTAAATAGTCGAAGGCGACGGCACATATTGGAGAGACAAATAATCATGCACTGCCTGAAGGCTGAATTCGCCCGGCATGTCAGGATGCTGGCGCAGAGCCTGCATTTCGCTGGCAAACACAAATTTCCCCTTTTGCCTGAAATATAGCAGAGGCTTCTGTCCCAGACGGTCTCTTGCAAGAATAATTATCTTTTCTTTGACATCATACACAGCCAAAGCAAACATTCCGTTGAGCCTGTTCACAAATTCGGAGCCGAACTCCTCATAAAGATGAACAATCGTTTCGGTGTCGCAACTGGTCTTGAATATATGCCCTTTGCTCTCCATCTGCGCGCGCAACTCGGCGCTGTTGTAGATTTCGCCATTAAAGACAGTCCACACAGAGCCGTCCTCATTACACATAGGCTGCTTGCCATGCTCCAGATCAATAATCGACAGTCTGCGATGCGCCAGCCCCACGCATCCATCCACAAAAATGCCTCCATCATCGGGGCCGCGATGGATCATGGCTAAATTCATTTTTTCAAGGATATCAGAAGGAACCGGAGCCCCGTCTATATTAACTATTCCAGCTATGCCACACATAAAGCTTTCTCAGATAAAAATTCTAAAAAAAGAACATCTCTTTTCACGGCGCTTATTTGCTTATTTTGGCATAATATATCACATCAACGCTTTTAAGCAATTTTTCTAAAAATCACGCACAATCATATGGTCAATGCAATTAGGCCAACGCAATTGCACTGGCTTTTAGTTACGGTCATCGGCTACATTATACCACAACAGAAACGCGCAAAAATAGTTCTTCTATTAAAATGCCCTTTCCTTTAAATTTTCAGGCAAAATTAAAAGAAGAAAATAGCATACTGTCTGCAAATCCCACTACAGACAGCCACGCAACAGAGCAAACCGACGGGACGACATCATCTGTCCGCAATGCGATTATACTGATTTTTTTAGAAAAAAGCAAAAAAACTTTTGAATGCCCCCTGATTAATTATAAGCCTGTTTGTTCAAATCTTTATTTCACAGCCTCAAAAAAGCTATTGTGTTTTCGGTTATTCGAGAGGGATAAAATAGAGTAAAAACGGATAAAGGGGCATGTTTTAACGCAAGAAGAATGCAAGGAAAACTTGCTTATCTTTAGGGGGGGTAAATGGTGGGCGTAGCAGAACTCGAATCTGCGACAAACACAAAAAAACAGCCTCAAAAATCAAAAAGCCTTTCCGAATGTCCACCTATATGTCCACCAAATAAACGCCCTAATGACCTTTTAGAACTTCTCAAGCTTTGGCCTGACCTTTCCGATGAAGATAAAAACATCATTATTCTGATTGCTCGTAAAGGGGGTCGGAAATGATTAAATCCTCTTTTCATTCGCAGGGTATGAGAGCCACAGCCCAGAGGGCGGCAACTCCGGGCGGAATGCCGCTTGAGGAACCGCACCGGAAGCCGCCCGAAGGCGCGGCTCCTACTATTCTTGAATTAGATAGAATTAAAGTAACCTTTCCCTTAAGTGGATATATAGAGAAGAAAAATAAGTTTTTAGAAGAAAATAGAAACAAAGAAAAATCTGACAATATTTTTTATAAAGCTATTGAGGTCAAATGCAAAAGCTGGCTTTGCAAAAAATGCAGAGTTCACAAAGGCTTGAGGATTCGAGAAAAATTTATAGCAAAATCTAATCTCTTTGAATCCCCCCGATTGTACACCATCACAATAAACCGTGAATGGTTTGACTCTCCCGCAGATGCTTATAATTATGTTATGCAGAAAAAGTTTCTTGCGCGTCTCCTGACAAAAGAAATGAATGTGCGCCGTTGGATATGGGTTTTAGAGCCGCAAGAGAATAACGGCGATGGCTGGCCTCATTGGCATATATTAATAGATGTTGCCGACTTGCCGGGCATGTGGTATAACAAGGAGACAAAGAAAGCACAGGAAAACAAGCCACAATATAAAGCTGGCTGGTGCTATGTTCCACATTTCTTTGACTTGAACAAAGTTCACAGGCTTTTGAGAAAATGGAAAATTGGCGAACAGTGCAAGCTGACAGTCAAGCGCGACAATTTTTGCAATCCTCTTCATGCAATTCGGTATATCACCAAATATCTGATAAAAACGCCAGAGCGGGGCTTTCCTCCGTGGATGCTCAAATATTCCAGATTGCGTTTTGTACAGGCTTCTCGTGATATTGGATCGCTAGGCGGCCAAAAGTATAAGCCTCCCGAAAAGAAAGATGATGAAGGAGAATATGAGCCGCGCCGTAAATCTCGCCGTCCAGTTGAAAGAATAGCCGAATGTGCCAAGCAAATAATATTTTCCAGCTATGACCCGGACTTGGACAAAAGCGTTTTCACCGAACCGATATGGGGCTTAAGGAAAAGCATAGAAATTGCCCCCGGCGCTGTGTCGGTTGAGGACTTCGATTTCAAAAGGCAAAAATCTTTCACTGCATGGGGCTTCAACAGCCTCGAAGATATTTGGAGGTTTCAAGATATTTGGAAAGCACCCCGGCTTGTTCAAAAACTTAACAACAATATAAAAAACAAGAAGGAGAAATTACTTTCTATGTGGGACAAAACAAGAGCAGTATAAAACATAAAAATCAAACACAAAAATTAAAAGGAAATTTTAGAATGACTAAGAAAAATAAAATTAAAAAGCTGGAGTATAAGGATATTGAATTTGGAATGAATGGAGTATTGCAAGCCTCGAAGGATGGCATAAGTGGAAAGATCGGTGTTTTTATTGGAGCAGACATTAAAAATCTATCAAAACTTCAAGATTTCATCAAACATCCTGATTTTAAAAAGCGTCTTACAATGGCTGTGTTGATAAATTGCGTATCAGAGCCCAGTATTATTAATCACTTCATAGATATGTTTGAACCTAATATAAATAATCCCAATTAGGACAGAAGGCATTCATGAGTAAATGGTTTAGGTTATTAAAATCTTCTAAAAAATACGCATCTTAAACCATTAAATTACTTGAATGCCAATATTACTTATGGTAATTTCTTTTTTGGCTTTTTGAAGTTTTTCAAACACGCACCTGGGGAAATAGCATGTCACTTTTTCAATATTCAATTCTTAATAAATATCTGAGCGGACAAGATCAAGCTAAGATCGATAAAGCATATAAGAAATTCTGTAAATATTTTTTTGACAGTAGAATTCAAAGAAATATCCGTGCTAGCAAGGAAGAGCAATTTCAGGAAGGATTCCTTAGGGAATTATTTGTAAACATACTAGGCTATACAATAAATCCAACGCCTAACTTCAATATCACAACTGAGTTCAAAAATCAAAAAGGCGCAAAGAAGGCCGATGGAGCAATACTTGTTAACAATCATGCCATAGGAGTAATAGAATTAAAGTCAACAAAAACAAAAGACCTTGAATCTATTCGTCAACAGGCTTTTGATTATAAGGCAAATCAATCTGAATGCGTATATGTAATTACTTCAAATTTTGAGAAATTAAGGTTTTACATTAATAATGCAGTGGATTATGAAGAGTTTGACCTGTTTCATTTATCTCCTGACAGCTTCAAATTGCTATATATGTGTTTAGCAAA
The DNA here is from genome assembly GCA_964651145.1 of uncultured Victivallales bacterium. GTDB lineage: Bacteria > Verrucomicrobiota > Lentisphaeria > Victivallales > GWF2-45-14 > CAZYVR01. The sequence continues at coordinate 7,610 of CAZYVR010000201.1, forward strand.
AGAGAATCTTTTAAAAAATATTCCTTTGGACATGAAAGAGGCGTCTATTCTTCGGGAAGAACAAATATCAAAAAAGTTTTATGCGGACTATTCTCTTTTTAAACGTAACCTATATCGTGATATGGTAAAGAATAATCGCAACAATAACCAACTGCGGGAATTTGCTGATAAGCATTTTAAAAAAACATTATTCATGAAATCTCAGAAACTTCTTGACCGTTTCTTGTTTATCTTTTTTGCGGAAGATAGAGGTTTACTTCCTCCCAATATGATCAGCAAAATCAATGAAGAGTGGAAGGGATTAAAAAAAAGTAGAGTAAATCAATCACTCTATGACCGTTATAAACTTTATTTTACAGACTTAAATGAAGGGAATAAGGATGAGGACATATTTCAGTATAATGGGGGGCTATTTCTAGAAGACCCAATTCTTGATTCCCTCCTGCTGGATGATGATTTATTATTTAAACATACGTCGAAACTATCTGAATATAATTTTGATTCTGAAATTGATGTCAATATTCTTGGGCATATTTTTGAAAATAGTTTAAATGAAATTGAAAGCGTAAATGCTGAGATTGATGGTGTTGAGTTTGACAAACAAAAAGCCAAGCGGAAAAAGGATGGTGTTTTCTACACTCCCAATTATATAACCAAATATATTGTAGATAATACTATAGGAAGGCTATGCAAAGAAAAAAAAGATAAGCTTGGCATTATTGAAGAAGAATATAGAATTGGTCGTCATAAAAAGACTAAAGAGAATCTTTTAACGCTTCTTGATGAATATAGAAAATGGCTACTTCAGCTTACGATTTGTGACCCTGCATGTGGCTCAGGGGCATTTTTAAATCAGGCATTAGATTTTCTAATAAATGAACATAAAATCATCGATGAATTGAGTGCCAGTTTACTAGGCCATACAATGCTACTTTCTGATATTGAGAATACTATTCTGGAGAACAATATATTTGGAGTTGATATTAATGAAGAAAGCGTTGAGATAGCAAAACTTTCTCTTTGGCTCAGAACGGCACAAAATGGCAGAAAATTAACCACGCTCAATAATAATATAAAATGTGGAAATTCCTTGATAAAAAGCAAGGCTATTGCAGGAGATAAAGCCTTTAATTGGCAGAAAGAATTTCCTGATGTTTTTTTAAAGGGCGGCTTTGATATTGTTATTGGTAATCCCCCTTATTTGAGAGTTCAAGGATTGAGGGAAAACTTTGAAAAAGAATCTATATTTTATGAAGAAAACTACAAGTCTGCAACTGGAAGATTTGATGTTTATGTTCTATTTATGGAAAAGTCATTTTTTTTGATTAAAGAATCTGGGAAAATATCATTTATACTTCCTCATAAATTTATGGTCAGTGATTTTGGAGAAGGTATTAGAAAATTCCTTGTTGACAATAGGGGAATTGAGGAGTTAATACATCTGGGACATGAAATGGTTTTTCAAGATGCATCAACATATACATGCATAATAAATTTATCACGGTATAATGATTTAATTCGATTTAAAAAACTCAAACTAGCGAACATTTTAAACCATAGCGAATATCAGATTGCAGAATACAATTCTTTGTCAGAAGAAAAATGGCTATTGAAAAGCAAAAGGGAAATGGACTTATTTAAGAAACTTAAAAAGCTGCCATTAACAGTGAAAGACGTTTTTGAAAATATAAGTCAAGGAATTGTCTCAGTAGGAGATGACATTTTCTTGATCAAAGGAAAAGTTCAAGGTGACAAATTTATAGGCTATTCCAACAAAGCGACAAGCAATATAACAATAGAGGCAGATTTAGTAAAACCTTTATTGAAAGGAGAAGATATCAAAAAATATTGCAACCTAGAGCATAAATATTACGTATTTTATCCACATTTTGAAAAAGATGGCAAAACTTTTCCATTAGAAGAGAATACTTTTAAAGAAAAATACCCACTAGCGTACAATTATATTTTACCTTATAAGGATGAGCTTATTGCAAAAAAAATACGATATAAGACTAATCCAAAGTCTTGGTATAGCCTGCATAGGTCAAGAGAAATGAGTTTATTTGAGCAAAAAAAAATAGTTACACCTGAAACCAGCCTTGGGTGTAATATGACTATAGATTCATCTTGTTTATATCATAATACACAAGTATATTCTTTCATTCCTAAGAAAGAATACAAAGAAGATATAAAATACTTGATATGTTTATTAAATTCAAATTTATTTTGGTGGTACTTAGCAAGTACTGGGGCTGTTTTAAGAGGAGGTTATTTTCGCTTTAAAACTAAATTTCTAGAACCCTTCCCATTGCCTAAACTCAAAGCTTCTGAGGAGAAAAGGTTATTTATCGACAAAGTTGATATAGTGTTGAATAAAACAGAGCAACTTTCTAAAATATCGACACGTCTTGAAAAATTCTTAGCAAATAAATTTTCACTGGAAAAACTCTCCCAAAAACTCAAAGCTTGGTATAAATTAGACTTTGGAGAATTCATTCATGAACTAAATAAAGCTATTAAAAAATATGGCGGTATAAAATTAAGTAAATCTGAAGAATTTGAATGGATGGATATATTTGAAGAACAAAAGATTAAAGTGAATCAAATTCAAGATGAAATAAATAAAATGGATAGAGAAATAAACCTTATGGTTTACGAGCTTTACGAACTTACTGATGAAGAAATAGCGATTATTGAAGAGGCTGTTAAATAATGGATTTTAGCCATATTGTGTTTGCTGATGAAACAAATTATACTGGCGATTCAGGAAGGTTTGGAGCCGTTGCATTGTTAAGTTTATCGGTAGAGGATGCCAAAGGCTACATGGGGAACTATCTCAATATCAGAGTCACTCGGGGTCAGAGTCACTCGGGGTCAGAGTCACTCGGGGTCAGAGTCACTCGGGGTCTGACCCCATGTTTAAGTTATTTTCAGAGTCACTCGGGGTCTGGAGTCACTCGGGGTTGGAGTCACTCGGGGTCTGACCCCATGTGGAGTCACTCGGGGTCTGACCCCATGTTGGAGTCACTCGGGGTGAGTCACTCGGGGTCTGACCCCATGTTTAAGTTATTTTAGGCAAGAAAAAGATAAA
>CAZYVR010000202.1:0-10699 GCA_964651145.1 uncultured Victivallales bacterium
AATACAAGGCCAGACAGTATGACCATGAAGTAAAAGGCCTGAGCGTTATAAAGCCTTTTGTCGGCGCGCAGCGCGATGTGGCAAGCGACGCGACAATCACAATGGTTGAGCCTTGCGGCACAGAAGGCGTCGCGCTCTCCATGGGCATAATGCCGCGATACAGCGACATAGACACTTATCACATGATGGCGTCAATAATCGACCAGAGCATTCGCAAGATAATAGCTGTTGGCGGTTCGCTTGGCCGCATAGCCGGTCTCGATAATTTTTGCTGGCCCGATCCGGTTCAGTCAGATAAAAATCCAGATGGCGAATACAAATTGGCGCAGTTGGTAAGGGCAAACAAAGCGCTTTACGACTACAGCAAAGCTTTCAAAGTTCCATGCATCTCCGGAAAAGACAGCATGAAGAACGACAGCTCAAGAGGCGGGAAAAAGATTTCTTTACAGCGCTATTTCAAAAATAGACGACATAAATTCTGCAATTACGCTTGACGCTAAATTTGCAGGAGATATTGTTTATGCAATAGGAAAGACTAATCGGGAGCTTGGCGGCAGCGAATATTTTGCAATGCTCGGAGCAACAGGCAACTCTGTTCCGAAAGTGGACGCGGATTGTGCGATTAAACTGTATGAGGCTGTTTCAAAGATTACTGGACAAGGCCTTGCCAATTCGCTTCATACGCCGGCCCTTGGTGGTTTGGCTGTGGCATTTGCAAAGACAGCCATGGGCGGACGTCTCGGCCTTGAGATCGACCTTGACAGCATTCCGTCTGAAAGCGGAATGTCAGCTCAGGAGTTGCTCTTTTCCGAGTCGAACAGTCGTTTTGTTATGACTGCGAACCCGGCGAACGCGGAAAGGCTGGAAAGCATTCTTGAAGGCTTTTCGTTTGCAAAAGTTGGTGAAGTCATTCCTGTTCAGGAGCTTGCGTTAAAAAGCTCCAGGGAAGACTTAAATATAAAAGTGTCTATGAATGAAATGCTGGATAGTTATAAAAATACACTTGACGGCATTTAATTGAAAAAAAACTCAGGGAGTCGTGAGAATGACCGAAATACCTGAAAAGAAGAAAAAGTCTCTTAAGATCAAAAAGAAAAGGCCCTTGAGTTCTAAAGCTGCGGGCTTTAATCCAATGACTACGTCTCGGATATATATGAAAAATATTCGAGACATATCTCTTCTTACACGCGAAGAAGAAGTGACGCTTGCGGAAGCAATTCACGGATGCGATGAACAGGCGCAGAGCGAGGCGCGCGCAAAATTGATAAAAGCCAATCTTCGCCTGGTGGTTAAAATCTGTCATGAATTTATTGGGCGCGGTTTGCCAAAACATGATCTGATTTCTGAGGGCAATATTGGCCTGATGACGGCTGCGGAGAAATTTGATCCTACTAAAGGAGCGAAATTCAGCACTTATGGCACTTGGTGGATTAAGCAGGCTATGCGCAGAGCCTTGGCCGAGCAAAGTCGGACGATACGAATTCCGCTCCAGTCAATGGAAAAGATCTCAAAAATATATTTCGCAAAAATGAGGCTGACCGAAAGTTTGGGGCGCCTTCCCACAAATAAAGAAATAGCGGATGAACTGGAGCTCAGTGAAAGAACAGTGAGAGACCTTCTCTTTGCCGGAGTGCATACAGCCTCTCTGAACGCTCCGTTGGAAGACGGGGAGAACAGCGGCGAAATGCAGGATGTCATTGCCAGCAATGACATAATGCCGGATGACATGCTGGGCGAGATAGAATCAGTGGATCGCATGATACATCTTATGGAGCAACTTGGCGAACGCGAACAGGAAGTCCTGAAAATGCGCTTTGGCCTTGGCGGCTACTCGGAGATGACACTTGAAGTCGTTGGCAAAGAGCTTGGATGCACCAGAGAGCGAGTCAGGCAGATTCAGAACAAAGCCATCAGCAAACTCAAAGCATTGCACTTTGAAAAGCACAAGAATAAACTTCAGAAAAAAACCAAAAAGTGACGCGCTCTCTTACGGCTTAACTTGAGCTCCCGGCTTTCAGAAATCGACTCCAATAAGCTTTGTGGCAAACGGAGCTTTGGAGGACAATGCATTGAACATATATCCTGACAATTCTATAATTCTCGCTCCACTTTCCGGGCACTCTGACATGCCATACAGAAATTCAGCGAGGCGCTTTGGATGCCGCTTCGCATTCACTGAAATGATCGACGCCGGGTCGCTTGTCTTTGGCAATGAAAAAGCTTTGCGCTACCTTGACAAATCACCGGCCGACAGCGACTGGCTTGGCGCTCAATTAGTCGGATCCGAAGTGGATGTCTTGTCAAAAGCAACGCAGATTTTAAATCGTCACGATTTTTCAGTGATTGACTTCAATCTTGGCTGTCCGGCGCCGAAAGTGTCCAGAAAGGGCGAAGGAGCCGCGTTGGGGCAAAAACTGGAAGAAGCCCTGAGAGCCTTTGAGGCAATAAAAAAAGAAGCTGCCGTTCCGGTCACCGCAAAGATAAGAATCCTTGACGAAAAAGATGCGGCTTCCACTGTCCGTTTGGCCAAGGCGCTTGAAGACGCCGGGGCCGAAGCGCTTACTGTTCATGGAAGGATTAAGAGCGCCTTTTATTCGGGCCCGGTCTTTCATGACATTATTTCGGCTGTCCGCTCTGAGCTTCACATACAGGTAATCGCAAACGGCGGCGTGATGGGGCATCCTGATTATCTCAAAATAAAAGATAAAACAGGCTGCGATTGCGTTATGGTGGCCCGAGGCGCAATGGGCAATCCATGGCTGTTCCGTGAACTGCAGGACTTTGAGAACTATCAACCGCCTTCAGCGGAAGAGCTGGCCGAAGAAATGAAGCGGCATGTTTATGAAAACATTGAATACTACGGAGAGACGCTTGCGCTGAAGGTCTCCCGCAAAACCATTCTTGATTATATGCGCGGGCGCGGATTTGCCGGCTGCCTGAAAAAGAACGTTTCCTTTCTTATAAAAAAAGAGGATTTTGACTCTTTTGTTGACGAAGTGAAAATAGGCCAGTCTTACCGCTACTGGAATTGGCTGAGCGGCTTCGAATACGCCGAGCGCATGATGCGGCCAAATGAGCAGGACGGGCAAGCGCTCTAAGGTAGATTTAATCTTTTTTATGGGTCATAATATTAAGGATTGTTGCGTCGGTCTGGGACATGCCTTCGCTGGCTAGAATTCCCAGATTGTTTATTACCTGCTCGACATTCTTGTCGTTGATTCCCTGATCCGATGTCACCCGGATATTGTCCAAAGCCAGAAGAGCGGCCTGTACAGCAGAACTTACAGAGGATGACACTTTCAGCGAGCAGCTTGCTTTTGCTCCGTCGCAAATAATTCCGGCAACATCGCCAATCATGTTTTCAATGGCGAATTCGCACTGTTTGAGCGTGCCGCCCAGCAAATATACCATGCCGCAGCTTCCGCCCATTGCCGCAACAGTGGCCGCGCACAAGGCGGAAAGCTTGCTGAGGTGGGATTTTATATGAATGGCCATGAAGTGGCTTAGTATGAGCCCGCGGATAAGCTGTTCGCGAGAGGCTCCCGTAAATTTGGCGGTGACGACAACTGGCATAGTCGCGGAAATTCCTTGATTTCCGCTGCCGGAATTTGACATTACCGGAAGCTCGCAGCCATCCATTCTGGCGTCGCTGGCGGATGAACTGCACTCCATGATTTTTGTCAATAAATCATCTTTCAGAATGCCTTTTTTTATGTTTGCAGCCATTGTTTTCCCGATTTTTAATCCGTAATCGCCATTCAGGCCCTCTTTGGATATGCGTTTGTTCATCGTTGCCGCTTCTTCGATAAACTCAATCATTTCCAGCGGCGCGTCCATGGCAAAATCCCAAACTTCTGTTACTGTCGTGTTTTTTGCCAGCAAATGGAGGAGCTCGTGATTTTTAATTTTTTCGGAGTCATTTGAGCCGGAAGAAAGGAGCACCTGGTCGTTTTTGATGATTTTTGTTATATTCGTGTGCTCGTTTTCAATAATTACAGTGACAACATCCTGCCCGGCATGAATGGAGCATTCTACATATAAGATATTCGGAACCTGTTTGACGCGGACTTTGACTTTTTCTTCCGCCAATAATTTTTTTGCCTGTTCCACTATTTCCGGCGTGAGGGTTTTCAGCACTTCGAGTTTTGCATCCGGGTCGCCGCCCAATGCTCCGACTGCGGCAGCCACAGGCAGGCCTTTCATGCCTGTGCCCGGCACTCCGACTCCCATGCCGTTTTTCATAAGGTTGGCGCTTACCCATGCGTCAATATAGTCAGGCTTGCGATTGTCCAGATATTTTTCAGCAGTGGCCGCCGCCAACGCCAAGGCAACTGGCTCGGTGCATCCCAGAGCGGGAACAACTTCGGATTTGATCAGTTCAATATAGCTTTCCCATTTTTCGACAGACATGCTGAATTCTCCTTTAATATTTTTGGCTGCACATTTTCTATTTTATCTTTTTCTATTTTCGGAGCGTCTTTCTTATGAATCAACAGCGCAGCCAGAGGGGATAGACAAAGAAGGATTCCGATAATAACAATAAACACAAGTTTGGCTCCGCGATATTTTTTCAGATGAGGCAGTTTGTAAACCATCCAAGCTGGAATAAGGCAGCCTATTATTCCGAAAATGGGGCTGCATATCGAGGTGAACATGAGAATAGGAGTATCGGTAAGAGTTATTGTCCCGGCCGCGACTATCAGGGAGACCGCGATCAAAATATTCATGAAGCGTTCATTTGTCAGTTCCGGCTTGAGTTTGGCCAGCGCCTTGCTCAGCATGCTGTTTAAATTTTCATGGAGCGCAATAAAGATTGAAAAAAAGCTTGCCAGGATAGCGCAGGTTTCAAGCGTCACTTCAAATGTCTGCAGAAGCGGCCATTTATGCATTTGCGCCAACAGGGCGAGGGCTGAAATGTTGTCGTTGTAAGCAACTTGCGCCTGTGCCTCAGTCATTGTAAAGGAAAACGACATGATATAAACGAAGATGACAGAAAACAGGGTAAGAAAAGCAATCTTGTGGACGCGCCTGGAACGAAACTGGGCGTCAGCTTTGTTTTCGCTTTTATTTCTGAAAAACACCACCATTGGGCTAAGCGATTGAATGAACAATATTGAAGTCAAGGCAAAGGGCAGCAGCCATAGTCCCTTTTTTGAAAATGTCCATGGAGACGGAGGCGGCGAAGTGTTCGAGAAACTCCAGAATGGGATAATCAGCAATCCCAACGCCAAAATGATCAACAAGTTGGTTAAGGTCAGAAATGTTCCGACTTTAAACAGCAGTTTTACTCCTTGCGAGGCAATAAGCATCAGGACGGCGATCAGGCCAAAAACATAAAAGAAGTTGTCTGAAAGGTTTGTTTTGAGGAGCCCTAAAGTAACTAGATAGGATGCGCTGTCCCGCACTATCAACTCTGTATAGACGAAGAACCAGATAATAAGCATCAGGAAATACAGAAAGCCCAGCATGGTCCCCCATTTTTTTCCCAGATAACGCGACAGCATATCGGAATAAGGCAGATTTGTGTCGGATTCGCACATTACATCTATATACATTTTCTGGAAAATGTAAATGGCAGGATAGCCAATCAGGCCCACCAGCATAAAAATCCATATTCCGCATAATCTCACTGGAATGGGAACCATTGCAATGCCCGCGCCAATGCCCATGCCGATGCTGAGCACAACCCAGCCCCAGTCGTCGGTTGTGAATCGCGGTTTGGCTACTGATTTTAAGGAATCGTTTTTGTTGCCCTCGGGGATCTCAGGTTTGTTCATAATCAAACATTGTTTCCGGAGTCGTGAAAAAATCAATAAAACTTCAATATTAACAATTTAAAGCCTATTTCTGCAATTGCAAAATTGTTTTTTTATCTTGTTTTTTTATCTTTCATTAGATCGCTGGGATTTTTGCCGAAGCGCCTTTTGAAAACCTTTGAGAAATATTTGCTGTTTTCATAGCCCACTGTTTCCGCTATTTCTGAGATGTTCATGTCGCCTTCTGAAAGCATTGACTTGGCTTTGTCCATTCTCAGGTTTGTAAGATATGTGAACAGCGAGAAGCTGCTTTCGGAGCTGAAGGTTCGGCTTAAATGGCATGGGCTCACGTTTAAGTCGTTTGCTATTCCCTCAAGTGTCACCGCCTCGTCGTAATGCCGCTCCAGGTAGTTTTTTGCCTGTAGCATAAGGCTGCGTTTTTTGCGTTTTGAGCATTCCTCGTCTTCGAGCGCAACAGGGGAGGGCGCGTTGAGTCCACGAAGAATATAAAGCAGAAGCGTGTGAAGTTTTGTTCTGGCTATCATGGAGTCAATTTGAATTTTCGACTCATCCTGCGCGCGCAAAGAATCCAGTATTTTCAGGATTTCATTTTTTTCAGATTCAGGCAGGTTGGCAAGTTTATCGTTGTCTGCTTCTGAAATAAATTTTTCTTCCGCGGCCCATGAGAAAAATATAATGAACACTTCGAACTCAGAGGACATGTCGAATATGTCTCTATGGACAGTGTGTTGAGGCACGAGCAAAATGTCGCCGTGTCCCGCTTTGTAGGAGGCTCCGCCAATTTCTAGCTCAACGCGTCCTTTGACAATGTAGTAGAGTTCGTTAAAGCTTGTTCCATGCTCCTTTTCCGCCCATATAGGGTTAAAGAGGCACATGCCCATTGAGCGTATTTCAGGAAGCTGCTCTAATAAATTATTTTTCATGCCCGCAAATCTTTCAATGTAAAAAGTTTTTGGGAAAAGCAAGAGGAAGTTTGCCGTCTCCCTGAAATGTCAGTTTAGTTTGCCGGGAATAACATCAGCCTATCATTGACTCGTTTGCGCCGTAAGGGATGCTTATTCTGAACATTGTTCCCTCGCCCTTGGCGCTTTCAACTTCGATGTTTCCGTTGTATTTTTTCACAGTGTCCATGCAGGAATGAAGGCCATAGCCGCGCGAATTTCCGTTGCCTTTTGTGGAGAAGCCGAAATTAAATATTTTTTCTCTGACTTTTTCCGGCATGCCGGGTCCGTTGTCGGATATTTCTATTACGGCGGAAGGCGTTCCGATCAGTCCGTTTGTATACAGTTTGATGTCGAGGTGATAATCTTTGGTCGGGTCGTTTTCTGTGTCTATGGCTTCAACCGCATTTTTGACAAGGTTCATTATTACCTGAGTCATCATGGAGGAGTCTATAAGCACTTCCGGCACATTGGAATCAAGGTCAGAATTGATTTTGACGCCTCGTTTGTTGAATGTTTCTTCAAATATTTTTATGGAGGAGTCTATTACAGTGGACAAGTTTATCATATTTTCTGTCCCGAGCTCTCCCACAAAACGTTGTTGCAGCTCGATGATGTCGCTTATGTGATTAAGCTTATTTGCCAGAGATTTCAATTGTTCCGCTGATTTGTCGGTCACCTCGCCCGCGTGTGAGAGCAGTTCGCCTATGATGTCAAAATACTGGGAGCCCACCTGGTCGTGGTTGAGGAATTCAGATAGAGTTTCTTCCTCCAGGCATTTTTTCAAGGTTGGGATGATTTCCTGCATTATAAGCACTTCCGGGCGTTCTTCTTTTTTAAAGCTCAGCCTGTCTTGAAGTTCCTGAACCGAAAGCTTGGCAACAGTCACGGCGTTGCCTATGTTGTGGATGATGCCGGTGGACACTTGCATCATTCCTTCTTCTTTGGCGGCGCGCAGATTCACTTCGTACTCATGGCGCTCATTGAAAACTTGAAGCACTTCCATGCACAGGGACGCTATCTCGGCGAGTCTTACCAGATATTTCCCGTCTTCTTCCTTAAGGCGCGGCGAATCGAAGTCATCATTTGAGGTGATGATAACGCAGCCGGCTATTTTTCTTCTCATCCTGATAGGCGCGATAAGGATTATAGGAGCCTCTTTAATAAATCTTTCAGGAAACCAAATAGGGCATTGGTGGCTGAAGTAAGCGAAGCCTTTTTCTTTGCAGAGCTCGTCAATATCGGAAGTTGAAAACTTCACTTTGTATCCACTAAAAGCTTCGGTGTGCTTTTTGGCGTGCGCCATTAACTGTTGCTCCACCTGCACGGTCACTGTTCTGAGCGGAGGAAATGTCCCGGCCACGGCGCATCCGTAAAAATCTCCTTCGTCGTCGGCTTTCAGGATGGCGCCTCCCGTGCCTTTAAGCGTTCTGAGTGTGTATTCCACAAAATGCGGAAGAAAGCTGACTTCCGCGTCCGCTCCAGTGTTTATCACGTCTCTTGATAATTTCAGAATATCTGCGGTGGCGTTTCTTTCTTTTACTATGCTTTTGGTCTGCAAGAGGTTGTTTCGTTTTGCTATGACAACTTTAACGCGCTGCGTCGCCAGCCCGGCGATAAGCGCTATAATGACGATAATCAAGAAAATCTGAAACATAATACTCTCCGTGCTGCGCTTATGTCGAAGGGATTTTTTCAAGCAGTTTGGCTGCGTTGTAAGAGCTTCTTACAAGCGGGGCGCAAGCTGCGAATGAAAAGCCTTTTTCATAAGCAAATTGTTCAAATTCCTGAAATTCTTCAGGCCTTACATAGCGGCTCAGTTTCCAATGCTCTCTTGTGGGAGGCAGATACTGTCCAACAGTTAATATGCTTACACCGTTTTCGCGGAGTTCGCAAATTGTTTTTAAAATCTCTTCCTTTGTTTCGCCCATTCCGACCATAAAGCCTGATTTGACGGGAATTTCGTCTCCGCCTATTTCAGCGGCTTTTGCCAAAACTTTCAGTGAAAGCCGATAATCGGCTCGATAGCGGATCTCTTTTGACAGCCTTTCCACTGTTTCCAGATTATGGTTGAACACAGCTGGTTTTTCGTTCAGAACAATTCTCAAGGCTTCTTCGTCGCCATTGAAGTCGGGCGTAAGGACTTCTACTCTTGTGTTTGGCATGGCATTGCGCAATTCGCGAATGACAGCCGCAAACTGCGAGGCTCCGCCATCGGGAAGGTCATCGCGCGTCACGCTTGTGACAACCACATATTTCAGGCTTAGTTTTTTGGCGGCTTCCGCGACTCTTCGCGGCTCATCGGCATCCGGCGGGGGTGGGGTCAGGCTATGGTTTACCGCGCAGAATTTGCAATTGCGCGTGCAATAATCGCCCAGTATCATAAATGTTGCTGTTCTTTTATGCCAGCACTCGTTCAAGTTGGGGCATCTGGCACTTTTGCAGACAGTGTTCAGGTTCAAGTCGTCAAGTATGGAGTCAACCTCCTGCCTGCCTTCGCCGCATGAGACTTTCACCCTTATCCAAGGGGGCAACTTTGGTCTAAAATTGTTTCTTTCTGTCATACTTATTCCGCTGAGGATATTGCAATGCAAGCATTTGAGCCGCCAAACGCGAAACTGTTAGTCAAGGCATAGCGAATATTTACGTTTTTGCGCGTCTCACGAACTAGGTCGGCCCAGGCAAATTCAGATTCGGGATCTTTTAAGTTTATTGTCGGGGATATGAACTGTTTCTCCAGCATCAGTGTGCAGTATATGACTTCGACCGCTCCTGTTGCGCCAATCATATGACCGGTCATTGATTTTGTGCTGTTTATAGCCGGGCTTTTCCGGGAATTGCCGAAAATTTGCTTTAGCGCTTCCATTTCCACCGGATCGCCTACCGGCGTGGCTGTGCCGTGCGTGTTGATATAGTCAATGTCGTCCGGCTTGAGGCCAGCGTCTTCAATTGCCATTTTCATAACTGCCGCGCTGGAGTCGGCGTTTGGCGTAACCATGTCGCTGGCGTTGCTGTTGGCTGAGGCTCCTTTTATAAATGCCTTGGGACTGGCTCCCCGCGCTCTGGCATGCTCTTCTTTTTCAAGTATCAGGATTCCAGCGCCTTCGGCTATTACAAATCCGTCGCGGCTTTGGTCAAACGGGCGGCTTGCCGTGGATGGCACATCGTTATATTTCGTTGAAAGGGCGCGCATTGCGTTAAATCCCAGAGCGTGCACCCAGTTCAGTTCTTCCGAGCCTCCGGCTATGACTATGTCGTACATCCCGCTGCTGATAAGCCGCGCTCCCAGCATGGTCGCGTGAGCTCCGCTTGTGCAGGCCGAGCTTACATTATAGGTTTCGCCAGTTATGCCGAGTATCAGCGACAGATTTGACACAGCTGATGACGCCATGACTCTTGGCACCACAAAAGGCTTCACCTTTTTTACTTTTCCAGTGGCGGCGAACGCGCAAGCGCCTTCGTAAATTTCTTCATATGCGCTGCCTGCGCATCCATTGATTATGGCCACTCGGTATTTTTTCAGGTCTTCAAGCGAGAGTCCCGCTTCTTCTAGAGCTTCGCAGGCGGCGGCGACTGCCATTCTTGAGTTGGGAGAAGTGAAGCGCTTTTTTTTCTTGTCAAGGAGTTCGCATGGAGGATCTTCGTCCGCCACGCCGGCGACATGACTGTCCAGTCCAAGTTCTTTCCATTTTTCAACAAGAACGATTCCAGAGCGTCCGTTGACCAAAGATATTTCATTTTCCAGAAGGCCGTTTCCTATTGGAGTGATCAGTCCTCTGCCGGTTATTGCAACATTATTCATAAAAATTAATCATTTTATAAAATTTAATTTTCAGCATATTTTTTTTTAAAGCGAAAAGCAAATATAGCTTAAAATAATATAAATTCTAACAAGCAAGGCATAAACGATGAGGATATTTCATTTTTATGGGGTATAGTAAAGTTTTAACATGAATAAATTGAGGCGAAAAGGGGAAATTA